>NZ_QMFZ01000017.1:0-163153 GCF_003294055.1 Burkholderia reimsis | reverse complement strand
GCCGGGAATACGCCGTCGGGGCGGGGCGGTCGGCAGTTTCTCCGACACCTGCTAAAATACACGGTTTTCCGTCGATTTCTCTCTTACGGGACCTGCCGTGCTTTCTACTGCCAACATCACGATGCAATTCGGGCCGAAGCCCTTGTTCGAGAATATCTCGGTCAAATTCGGCGAGGGCAACCGCTACGGTCTGATCGGCGCGAACGGCTGTGGCAAGTCGACCTTCATGAAGATCCTCGGCGGCGACCTCGAGCCGAGCGCCGGCAACGTCGCGCTGGAGCCGAACGTGCGCCTGGGCAAGTTGCGCCAGGACCAGTTCGCGTATGAAGACGTGCGCGTGCTCGACGTCGTGATGATGGGCCACACCGAGATGTGGGCCGCGATGACCGAGCGCGACGCGATCTACGCGAACCCGGAAGCCACCGACGACGACTACATGCACGCCGCCGAGCTCGAAGGCAAGTTCGCCGAATACGGCGGCTACGACGCCGAGGCGCGCGCCGGCGCGCTGCTGCTCGGCATCGGCATCGAGGAGAAATTCCACAACGGCACGATGAGCGACGTCGCACCGGGCTGGAAGCTGCGCGTGCTGCTCGCGCAGGCGCTGTTCTCGAAGCCGGACGTGCTGCTGCTCGACGAACCGACCAACAACCTCGACATCAACTCGATCCGTTGGCTCGAGCACACGCTCAACGAGTACAACTCGACGATGATCATCATCTCGCACGATCGTCACTTCCTGAACTCGGTGTGCACGCACATGGCCGACATGGACTACGGCACGCTGAAGGTCTGGCCGGGCAACTACGACGACTACATGCTCGCATCGGCACAGGCGCGCGAGCGCCAGGCCGCGGCGAACGCGCGTGCGAAGGAGCGTGTGGCCGAGCTGCAGGACTTCGTGCGCCGCTTCTCGGCGAACAAGTCGAAGGCCCGTCAGGCAACGAGCCGCGCGAAGCAGATCGACAAGATCAAGATCGAGGAATTCAAGCCGTCGTCGCGTCAGAACCCGTTCATCCGCTTCGAGTTCGAGAAGAAGCTGCACAACGTCGCGGTGGTCGCGGAAGACATCACGAAGAAGTACGAGCGCACGATCTTCCAGAACTTCAACCTGTCGGTGCAGCCGGGCGAGCGGATCGCGATCATCGGCGAGAACGGCGCGGGCAAGACGACGCTGCTGCGTTCGCTGCTCGGCGCGCTCCCGCTCGAGCACGGCACGGTGAAGTGGTCCGAGAACGCGAATGTCGGCTACATGCCGCAGGACACGTACGAGGAGTTCCCGAACGACATCACGCTGATGGACTGGATCGACCAGTACCGCAAGGACGGCGACGACGAAACGATGGTGCGCGGCACGCTGGGCCGCCTGCTGTTCTCGTCGGACGACATCAAGAAGTCGGTGAAGGTGCTGTCGGGCGGCGAGAAGGGCCGGATGATCTGGGGCAAGCTGATGCTCGGCCGCCACAACGTGCTGCTGATGGACGAGCCGACCAACCACATGGACATGGAATCGATCGAGTCGCTGCAGATCGCGCTCGAGCAGTTCGAAGGCACGCTGATCTTCGTGTCGCACGACCGCGAATTCGTGAGCGGGCTGGCGAACCGGATCATCGAAGTGCGCACGGACGGCTCGCTGTTCGACTTCGGCGGGAATTACGAGGAGTTCCTGACGAGCCAGGGGCAGGAATAAGTGTCCTGAGCGTTCCTCCGGCCAAGGGTCGCGGCTGGGCAGGCAAGCAGTACCTCCAGCCGTCCCCACGGAGCGCACCGCCGGAAGTAAATCGAGCCCGCATCGACAGCGTTGTCGATGCGGGCTTTTTTCATTTCCGCTTGCCGCGCAATCCGGCAGCGTGTCTCATTCCGGTTTCCTCCCATCAATCGACTTCGGGTAAATTACCCACCGAACGCCAATCATCATTCCCCATTTCGACCCGGAGCCGCCCCCGATGCCGGACCATCCACTCCCGCTCGACCTGTCCGGCCTTGCGCAAAGCCTGTACGCGCAGGGCACCGAGGAGGGCATCCTGTCGCGCCTGATGGAGCGGATCGCGCCGGTCAACCGGTTCTGCGTCGATATCGGCGCCAGCGACGGCCTGCGCAACAGCAACACCGCCCGGTTGTTGCGCGAACAGGACTGGGCCGGCGTGCTGGTGGAAGGCAGCGCGTACCGGTTCGGCAAGCTGGCCGCGCACTACGCGGGTGCAGCGCGCATCCGCCTGCATCACGACCGCGTCCAGCCCGACACGGTCGATCATCTGCTCGCCGATGCGAACACGCCGACCGACTTCGACCTGCTGTCGATCGATATCGACGGCAACGACTACTGGGTCTGGCGCGGCCTGCAGGCGTTCAAGCCGCGCATCGTCGTGATCGAATACAACCCGTACTACACGCCGCCCGAGCGTTGGGTCATGTGCTTCAACCCGGATCACGAATGGGACGGCTCGACCTATTACGGCGCGAGCCTCGAATCGCTCGTGCACCTCGGCAGGCAGAAGGGTTATGAACTCGTCTGCTGCGACGACATGGGCAACAACGCATTCTTCGTGCGGCAGGACCTGTATCCGCTGCTCGGCATCGCGAACAACGATCCTTCGGTGCTGTTCCGGCCCGCGATGTACAAGCTGCGTTATGTCGGACACAACACGTTCCTGACCGGTCATCCGTATCGGCACGGGCCGGCCGAGCACATCTGAATGGGCCCGCTCGCCGCGACCTTCGACGAGATCCTGGAAGCCTGCGCGCTCGGCCGTAGCGGGCCGCCGCGCCAGGTCAGCGAACGCGTGTGGCACCTGCCGACCGATGACGGCGGCGTGGCGCTCAAGCTCTACGCGGCCGGGCATCAGGCGCGTGCGGCCAGGGAAGCCGCGGTGCTCGCGCACTTCGAGACGCACGGCGATGCACGTTTCCATGTGCAGGCGCTGAAACGCACGGCAGCCGGCGCACCGCTGTGGACGGGGGCGAACGCCCACGCGATGCTTACCCGCTGGGAACCCGGGCAGTTCAGAACCTACGACACGTTTTCGCCGGCCGAATGGGATGCGCTGGGCGCGAGCCTGGCCGCGTTGCATCTGAGTCTCGAACGGCTTCAGCTGCCATCGCTCGACACGATCCGTGCGCGGTTGATCGCGATCGACGCGGATGCGGTGCGGCGCAGTCTGCTCGATTCGCTGAATCGCGCACGCTCGAACGAGAACGCCGCGAACCTGCGCCGCTACGTCGATCTCGCGCTGCGCATGCTCGACCGCTACTATCCGGGCAGCATCGACGCGTTTCCCGCCGACGATCCGCAGCACCCGATCCACAACGACTACAACCAGTTCAACTATCTGTTCACGGGCACGCTGCCGCCGCTGATCCTCGACTGGGAAGCGACGATCGGCGCGCCGCGCGAATACGAACTGGTACGTTGCCTGAATCATTTGCCGCTGGAAGCGCCGCAGCTGGCGGAAGCGTTCGTGCGCGCATACCGGCGGGTGCGGCCGGTGGATCCCGCACGCATTGCCTGGGCGGTCGATGCCGCATGCCTGCAGCACGCGCTGAAGCTCTGGATCGTGCAAGGCTGGCTCGACGATCCGTCGCGTTTCGCGTCGCATCTGAGCGGCGCGGTGACGATGGCATCCGCGATGGTGGATGCCCGCGACCGCCTGGTCGATTTCTTTTCCCGTTGCATCGAAGCAGGACGCTGAAGTGAATTCGAACCTGAACCGGATGTCGCCTCCGACGTCGCCGCCGGGCGAGCGGCAGCACGTATTTCCGCCGCCGCTGGATCGCGACTACCGTGTCGAAGACGGGCGTGTCCTGACGCGCTCGCTGGAAGCGCATATCGTCGACCACTGCAACCTGACGTGTGCGGAATGCTGCTCGCTGTCGCCGCTTCTGCCCGAGTGGTACGCGAGCCCGGCATCGCTCGAGGCCGATCTGCGCCGTGCGGCGAAGGTGCTGCGCCCGCGCATGTTCAAGCTGGTCGGCGGCGAACCGCTGCTGCATCCGGCGCTCGTCGAGCTCGTCGGGCGCGTGCGCGCCACGGGTATCGCGCCCGTGATCTCCGTCACGACGAATGGCCTGAAGCTCGGCGAGATGACGGACGCGTTCTGGCAGGCGGTGGATGCGCTGACGATCTCGCGCTATCCGAAGCCGTCGCTTTCGGCCGACCTGGTCGCGCACATCGAGCACCAGGCCGCGCGCTTCGACGTGCGCCTGAACTGGAAGGTGCAGGACGTGTTCACGACGATGAACCGTGCACAGCCCGGCACCGACCGGGACGCCGCGCAGCGCCTTTATCACGATTGCTGGATTCGTGAGCGCTGCCATATGATTCGCGACGGCATGTTCTACACGTGCACGCGTCCGGCGCATTTCCACACGCTCTACAAGGGCGAGAAGGATTTTCGATCCGACGGCCTGCCGCTGCGCGACGACGCGGGCATGCTCGACGCGATGCTCGCCTATCTGCAACGCGAGGCGCCGCTCGAAGCGTGCCTGCATTGCCAGGGCGGCAGCGCGCCGGTGGCGCCGCATCGCATCCTCAAACGCATTGAAGTGGACTCCTTGAAGGCTCGTTATCCATGATCGTCGGCACGCGCGACCTGTTCGGCTTCGACCGGCTTCACTACCATCCGCGCAGCGGCACGGCGGCGTCCGGCATCCGGGCCGTCCTGCGCGCGTCGGCGCAACCGGCCGGCGAGCCGGACGCGGCGGCCATCGCGGGCTACCTGAGCGGCGAGCGTCTGGCCGGCCGCACCGTGCTGCGCGACGTGCGCGCGGTGCCGCCCGGCCATGCGCTGATCCGTTCGCCGCAAGGGCTGGCCGTTCAGCCGGCATCCGGGCGGCCGCGGCACGCGGATCTGGAAACCGTGCTGCGCGCGTCGCTGCAACGTGCGCTCGACAGCGGCAAGCGCGTTGCGCTGGCGTTGAGCGGCGGGCTCGATTCGGCGTTGCTGCTTGCGCTGCTGCGCGAACTCGGCGCGCAGCGGCACGTGACGTCCTACATCCTCGTGACCGACATGCCGGACTATTGCGAACGCGACGCGGCACTCGAACTGGCCGGGCAGATGCAGGCGAACGTGAAGCTCGTGCGCGTGAACGAGGCGGATTTCGTCGCGGCGCTGCCGAGAACGACCCATGCGGTCGAGGAGCCGATGTTCAACCTGCATCCGGTCGCGAAACTGCTGCTGGCCGAGGCGATGGCCGCGGACGGCGTCGAGGTGGCCATCACCGGCGACGGCGCGGACCAGGTGCTGCGCCGCGACCAGTCGGCCAACTATCTGCCGCTGTGCCATGCGTTGTTCGATGCGGCGTCGGTCGACCTGCATCCGCCGTTCGTCGACGATGCCGTCGTCGCGCATCTGACCAGCATCGCACCCGATCCGGACAAGCAATGCCTGCGCGATCTCGGTGCGCGCCTGAACCTGCCGGACCGGCTCGTGCATGGCCCCAAGCGCGGGCGGCTCGCCCCGGCGATGGATCTCGCGACGCTGCTCGATCGCGACCGCACGCGCGCGCTGGCCGACACGCTCGGTCTGGACGCGCCCACGCTGCAAACGGACAACGAACGCGTGCTGTGGACGACGCTGTCGCTGATCCTCGATCATTTCAACCGCCTCGACACCCCCCTCGATGCCGCGCATCGCCCAACCTGAGCCACTCATGAAACGCATCCTGTTCTGCGTGGTGCCCGAGAAAGGGCACGTCAATCCGTGCATCGGCCCGGCCCAGCATCTGCGCGCCGCCGGTTGCGACGTCGCGTTCTATGCGCCGGCCGACATCAGCGCCCAGCTCGACGGCGCCGGCGGCTTCGCGTTCGTCGGGCCGCGCGAGACACCCGAGCGTCACGACCTGTCGCGCGGCGCGAGCTTTGCCGCGAACATCCGCGACGCGGACTGGCTGCGGCACTGGATCCGCACGCTGCTGATCGACCTGGCGCCCGCACAGGTGGACGGCATCCGCGCGGTGCTGCGCGACTGGCGGCCCGACGTGGTCGTGATCGATCCGCTGCTCTATGCGGCGGCGATCGCCGCCGAGCTGGAGGGGCTGCCGTGGGTGGCGATGTCGAATTCGCTGAATCCGGTGCTGCCGGACGATCTCGACTCCGAATTGCTGCGCACGGTGCGATGGTTGGCGCCGGAACGCACCCGGCTGTTTGCGCGCTACGGGCTCGATGCACGCTTTCGCGGTTGCGACATCCTGTCGCCGCACCTGACGCTCGCGTTCACGACCGACGCGCTGGTCGGCGCGCCGCCGCCCGGTGTCGAGCTGGTCGGCCCCGCGCTGCCGTCCGGCCCGCGTGGCGACGAGACGCCGTTCCCGTGGGAGCGCCTCGATGCCGATCGTCCGCTCGTCTACATGTCGCTCGGCAGCCAGCTTTATTACCATCCCGATGTGTTCGCGAAAGTCATCGAGGCGGCGCGCGCGACGCCGGCGCAACTGGTGTTGTCGGTGGGCGAGCTGGTCGATGCGGATCTGCTGCCGGCCGACGACGCGCGTGTCATCGCAGTGCGTTACGTGCCGCAACTGGCGCTGCTGCGACGCACGCACGCGTTCGTGAGCCATGGTGGCGCGAATTCGGTGATGGAATCGCTTGCATGCGGCGTGCCGATGTTGCTGTCGCCGTTCTGCAACGACCAGTTTCATTCGGCGCACTTCGTCGAGCGGGCCGGCGCGGGGCGCGTGCTGGATCTGCAGCACGCCGGCGTGGCCGACATTGCCGATGCGCTCGCGTGCCTGTTGCGCCCCGGTTCGTTGCGCGAGCAGGCGGCGCGGATTCGTGCGAGCTACGCGCGTGACGGCTCGGCGGAGGCCGCGCGCCTGATCAGCGAACTCGCTTCAGGAAGCCGCCTGGCGACAGCGTCATGAGTACGCGGTCTTCGATGTCGTAGTCGACCTCGAACCGGTCGTCGCGGCCGAGATAGTCGCGCACGGCGGTGGCCGGGTTGTTGCCTTTGCCGTACGGCTTGCCGTCGAACATCGACGCGGGCAGGTATTCCATCACGGTATCCATCACGATCGCGTAGCTGCCCGGCGTCACGAGCGGCGCATAGCATTCGAGTTCGCGCAGCACGTGCGCATGGGTATGCGTGAGGTCGAGGATCGCCATCACGCGCGCATCCTGGGGAATCTGCGAGCGTACCGATGCGAGCGTGTCGGCCGCGCACGACTTGCCTTCGATCAGCACCATGCGATCGGCGAGCCGATGCGACTGCAGGCGCTGCCTGACGTCGTCGCGCAGGCGTGGCTCGATCGCGACGACACGGCCGCGATCGCCGTTCAGCGCCAGCATCGACGCGGAGAACACGACGCCGCCGCCCGCCGCGATCCCGGTCTGCACGATGCAGTCGGGACGCTCGCGCCAGATCAGTTCCTGGAGCGCGAGCATGTCGCCGGGCAAGTGGAAGAAGCGCTCGCCGAGCCAGCGCGTCTGGAACAGGTGGTCGAATTCGGCGGCGCGCGTCAGCCATTCGATGTTGATGTCCCGCATGCGGGCCGAAGGACGCTCTGACATGGTCAATGCAACGAGTAGGAGTGACGTGAAAACGCTGGAACCGTGGCTTCACCGGTATTGGAACATCGGGCCTGCACGCATGCAGGCGCTGGCGTCGGGCCATACTAACAAAACGTATCTCGTCGAGTGCGACGCGGGGCGCGCGGTGCTGCGCGTGTCGTGGTCCGGCAAGCCGGTCGGGCAGGTGGATCGCGAGGCGGCGATACTCGGTCATCTCGGTGAGACGCGGACGGCGCCGATGCTGCCGGCGCTGCCGCGCCTGCGGCCGACCGTGGACGCGCAATCCGGCGTGCGACTGCCTGACGGAAGCTGGCTGCATCTGTTCGAGCATATCGCCGGCAGCCCCGGCCTGCCGGCCGAAGCGGAGGCGGGCGCGATCGACGCGATGCGTGCGCTCGCGCATCTGCATGCGGCGCTGGCGGCGATACCCGTGACCGAATCGGCGCCGCTGGCCTGGCTGGCGGCGCGGCACGCACGTGTTGCCGCGCGTGCCGCGCCGCCGTTGCCGGGGGACCTGGGCGACCGGTACGGGACGATGATCCGTCGGATCGGCGCGCATCTCGACGCTGCCGCACGCTGGCTGACGGGCACGGTGCACTGGCTGCACGGCGACTATCACGCGGGCAACCTGCTGTACGTGGGGGGCGCGGTGAACGGCGTGCTCGATTTCGACGACGTCGGGCAGGGCGCGCAGTGGCTCGAAGCGGCGTTTGCGCTGTTTGCGCTGTCGCGCGATGCGGGCCGGGACGATCGCTTCGTATTCGACGCGCGCCGCTGGGACGCCGGCCTGCGGGCCTATGCGGCGACGCGGCCCGATGCCGTGCCTGACTGGATGCATGACCGCCGCGACGCGCTGATGGCCCTGTTCTGCGCGGACCAGACGCTGATTCACCTGGAAGCCGCGCAGCGCGGCCTGTGGGTGCCGGGGCCCGGCATCGGTTTTCTCGGCGGCTGGCGGCAGTTGCTGGACGGCGCTGCGCCCTGACGCCGGCCGGATGCCGCGTCAGCACGGCCGATTCAGGAACAGGCGCACGGCTTCGACCGTGTTGGGCCGCGCCTCGCCGTGCCGCGATCCGTCGTGCATGCAGAACAGCACGTCGCGCCGCCGTGCCGTGCTGGCGTCGACATGGGCGCACATCGCGTCGAACAGCGCCTGCGGCGACGGCGCCGGCCGCTGCCAGTCGTCGAGGATCGCGGTCCAGCCGGTATGTTCGCGTTGCAGCCGTGCGAGCACGCGGGCGCGACTGTCCTGCGGCATCAGTCCATAAGGCAGGCGCAGCGGGATCGCATCCGGCGCGGGCACGCGTGCCTCGCGGTAGGCATCGCGGATCAGCGCGTCGGTCGTCTCGATCTCGTCGATCAACGCGTCGTCCGACAGCGTGCCCGGCTTCGCATGCGAACGGGTGTGATTGCCGAGCCGGTGGCCTTCGCGCGCCATGCGTGCGGCCACATCGAGCGCGCCTGCCAGATTCCGGCCGAGCAGGAAGAAGGTCGCGCGGCACGACGCGGCGTGCAGGACGTCGAGCAGGAGGGGCGTCGACGGGCCGGGGCCGTCATCGAAACTGAGGCAAATGGGCATCGCAGGTGGGTGCGCCGTTCAAGGTGTATCGGGGGAACGATAGCGCAAGTCGCGGCGACTAGCCGGCCGGCTACTCGCGCGGCTCGATGGCCAATGGACAGGTGCCGACCCGACGCAAGCGCGTACCGGTCCACTCGTAGAAGAACCGGGCCGCCTTCGCGTCGTTGTAGTCACAATCGTCGTTGAAGCAGCCCGCGACGATCAGCAGCGTACTGCCGGGCCGGAAATCGACGCGCTCCTCGTCGTTGCCCATCACGCCTGCGATGGCCTCCACGCCTGGCATCGTGTACGTCGCGCCCGTGTACTTGTCGACGATCGCGAAATTCCGGCAATCCGTTCCACAACCCCAGGTCGCGACGCGGTAGTGGCCGGCAAAGTTGGCCGGTTGCGTGAATTCGTCGCGAATGACGGTGCGGTAGAGGCGGGCTTCCCGGGTGGTCAGGCGTGGTGCCGCGGCGGGCTTGCGCGGTGCGCTTGCGGCGGGTGCCGGATAGCGCTCGAATGACGGCGAAGGGCATGCGGCGGCGGCCGTGGCCGTGGCCGCGCCGGCGGTGCCGGCGCCGCAACCGAGCGCGGCCGCTGCGCCGGCGAACAGCAGAAATCGATGGGCAAGCATCACGCGAGCGTCCTTCATGTTCGGGATCGAGATCGGGCCGGAGGGTCCGGGCGGCCGGCGACGACGATTCTATGACGCTTCGCGCGCGTGGGCGACCCGGGCGGGCGATCGCGCACGGATGCAACACCGGCATGTCCGCACGCGGCGCGCCGTCAAGCTTTGTCAAATCGTGGCGATATCACGATGCCTGACGTTTCAGGCCGCCTCCGAAGGCTGCCATGCACGGGTCGATTGAGTATCCTTGGATTCGATTCGCGGTACTCACGCAGTCACAACCGGGAGGCTTCACATGAATGCACGTCTATACCGCGCGACCATTGCCGGTGCGCTGATCGGGTTGCTCGCGCCGTTTTCGGTGGCGCATGCGCAACTGGGCGATGTCCTGAAGCAGGTCGGCGGCGGGGGCGATTCGGGCGGCAGCGCGGGCGGTGCGCTCGGCAACCTCGGCGGCATCGGCGGCGCGTTGACGGGCGGCGGCGGTTCGTCGCTGATGCCGGGCAGCACCGGCAACGTCGCGGGCCTGCTGCAGTTCTGCATCCAGAACAACTATCTCGGCGGGGCATCCGGCGGTGCGTCGTCGGTGAAGGACGCGCTGATGGGCAAGCTCGGCGGCAACGCGTCGTCCGACAGCGGCTATACCAGCGGCGCGAGCGGTGTTCTCGACGCCGGCAATGGCAGCAAGCTCGACCTGAGCGGCGGCGGACTGAAGCAGCAGGTGACCAGGCAGATCTGCGACAAGGTGCTGACGCAGGCGAAATCGCTGCTGTAAGCGCGCATCGCGGGTCGGGGGGCGGTGCGCGACGTACCGCCCCCGTCAGTCTTTCCGGCTGACACTCCCGTCAGCGAAAGGAGCGCGGCGCCGCGCGTGCCGTCCCGATCGTCAATCGGCCAGCCGCTTGTCGGCGAGCGCCTTGCAGCAGTCTTCGTAGACCCATTGCACGAGTTTCGCCCGATAGTCGAGGTCGTCGGTATCGACGATTTCCTCGACCGCGTCGCGCGCCCACGACGCGTCGACGAACCCGGCGTGCCGCTTGGCGATGTCCTGCGCGAGCGCCGCGAGCTTGGCGATCGCGAGCCAGTCGGCCTGACGGTGATGGCGGTCGAGCCAGCGGTGCGCGGCCTGGACCTGGAACGTGGCGTCCGGCCACGATTCGTTGAGGTAAAACGCGCCGAGGTTGCCGCAGGTGAGCCAGCAAAGCAGCTCGAGGCGGTCTTGCGAGCCGAGGGTATGGGGTGCGTCGGACATGGCAGCGCTCACGAAATACGTGGATTCCGGGCGGCGCCGGTTGCAACGGGCCGGTGCCGATAGTAAAAACATAGCACGATGCGGGCCCGCCCGCGCACCCGGGCGGATGCTGACATGGCGGTGGCGAAACGGACGCTGCGCCGGCGCGGATGGCCGATGGCGGAATGAGGGGGCGGCGGGAACGAAAAGTGCGCGAGCGCGTGGGGAACGACGCGGGAAGATGCGGCCGGTGAGCGGCCAGGAAGCGGCCAGGAAGCGGCCAGGAAGCGGCCGCTTGCGCCGCGAAGCGGGCCCGTTGCCGGGCCCCCGCAGCCCGGCGCGCGGGCTGGCGGATGCGCGGGTTCAGGTCACCGTGTGCGTGGCGCGCGCGATCGAGCGGATGCTGCGCTCGACGCGGATCAGGATGATCAGCACCGCGAGCGACACGAACGAATACAGCGCGACGAGCGCGGCGACACCGGCGAAGCGCGCGGTCTGGCCGTTCTCGGCAGCCGTTTCTTCCGCGGCCTTCTTCTCGTTGTCGATCGCCGTCCGGCGTGCGTCGTAGCGCTCGGAGAAGTCGCGCATGACCGCCGACACGACGTCGGTGTACGCCTGCTCGCGCGCATATTCGTCGCCGTGCCCGGTGACTTTCTTCTTGACGCTTGCCGCGACGTCCGCGCGTGACAGCACCTTGTCGAGATACGCGATCTGCTGTTCGTAGTACGCGACGTCCGGATGGTCGTCGTCGCCGAGCACGCGCTGGAACGACGGTTCGTACGCGTCGCGATCGACCGCGTAGTCCGGCGACAGGGCCGCCCGGCCGTGCTTCTGCACGATGCCCGACAGTTGTGTCGACAGGCGCAGCGCGGGCGACGCGTTGTCGTCCTTCGCTGCCGCGCCGTCGGCGGCCGGCGTGGCCTTGGCGGTTGCGCCGTTCTCCCACGCGAACGATGCAGGATCGACCTGGATGGCCGAATCGACCTTCGGCGGTTTCGACAGGCGCGCATCGAGTGCGATCGCGCCGAATATGACCCCGCCGATCAGGACCGCGGTCGCGAACAACAGCACGATCACGCGCAATACCTGAAGATAGCCGCCCTCGATTTTGGTCAGGATGCTCAAGGCATTCTCCTTTCTTATGATGAATGAGGCGCCGAGGCTAAAGACCTTTCCAATAGCTGTCAATCGTCACACCGGCCGGCCGAAACGCTCGCTAGAATGTCGGCTTTCCTGGAGGCGGAAAACGATGAAAATCTACGACCAGTTCTATATCGACGGCGCGTGGCGCAAGCCGGCCGGCACCGGCACGATCGACGTGATCGACTCGGGTACCGAAGCCGTGATCGGCCGGATTCCGGAAGGCGTCGCGTCCGACGCGCAGGACGCGATCCGCGCGGCGCGCGCGGCCTTCGACGCGTGGGCGGCCACGCCGGCCTCGACGCGCGCGGGCTACCTGCGCAAGATCGTCGAGCATCTGCAGGCGCGCAGCGAGGAGCTCGCGCAGTCGATCACCGGCGAAGTCGGGATGCCGATCAAGCTGTCGCGCGCGATCCAGGTCGGCGGCCCGATCTACAACTGGAAGGCGTACGCGAAGCTTGCCGAGTCGTTCGAGTTCGAGGCACAGGTCGGCAACTCGCTCGTCGTGCGCGAGCCGGTGGGTGTCGTCGCGGCGATCACGCCGTGGAACTACCCGCTCAACCAGGTGACGCTGAAGGTCGCGCCGGCGCTCGCGGCCGGCTGCACGGTCGTCCTGAAGCCGTCCGAGGTCGCACCGCTCAACGCGTTCATGCTTGCCGAAGCGATTCACGAAGCCGGGCTGCCGGCCGGCGTGTTCAACCTCGTGTGCGGCTACGGCCCCGTGGTCGGCGAGGTGCTGGCCACCGATCCGGACGTCGACATGGTGTCGTTCACGGGCTCGACGCGCGCCGGCAAGCGCGTCGCCGAGCTGGCGGCCGCGGGCGTCAAGCGCGTTGCGCTCGAGCTGGGCGGCAAGTCGGCGTCGGTGATCCTCGACGATGCCGATTTCGCGACGGCGGTGAAGGGCACGGTCAACGCGTGCTACCTGAACGCGGGGCAGACCTGCTCGGCGCACACGCGCATGCTGGTTCCGGAAGCGCGCTACGACGAAGCGCGCGAGATCGCGAAGGCCGCGGCCGAATCGTACGTCGCGGGCGACCCGCGGCAGGATGCGACGCGTCTCGGCGCGCTTGCGTCGGCCGTGCAGCAGCAGCGCGTGCAGGACTACATCCAGCGCGGGATCGACGAAGGCGCGGAGCTCGTGACGGGCGGCACGGGCCTGCCGGAAGGGCTCACGAAGGGCTTCTTCGTGAAGCCGACCGTGTTCGGCCGCGTCGATCCGAAATCGACGATCGCGCAGGAAGAAATCTTCGGGCCGGTGCTGTCGATCATCACGTATCGCGATGAGGACGAGGCCGTGCGGATCGCGAACGACTCGCCGTACGGGCTCGGCGGCGCGGTGTGGGCCGGCAGCGACGAACGCGCAATGGGCATCGCGCGCCGTATCCGCACCGGGCAGGTGGACATCAACGGCGGCACGTGGAACGGCGCCGCGCCGTTCGGCGGCTACAAGCAGTCGGGGCATGGCCGCGAGAACGGCGTGTACGGGCTCGAGGAATATCTCGAGTACAAGTCGATGCAGCTCAAGCCCGTGAAGCCTGCCTGAGCGCTTCGCACCGCACGAACCGGAAACGGCACGCTGGTGCCGTTTTTTTATTGACGGTCGTCAAGGTGCGCGGCGGTGGATCGTCGATCATCGCGGTTCCGATGTTCCGACGAGGTTTCAGATGACCGTACGCACTTCCTTTCCGCCGCTGACGATCCGCGGCCGCACCTTGCTGCCTGTCGTGCAGGGCGGCATGGGCGTCGGCATTTCCGCGCACCGCCTGGCGGGCAGCGTCGCGCGTGAAGGCGCGGTCGGCACGATCGCGAGCATCGACCTGCGTCACCATCATGCGGACCTGCTCGCGCGTTGCCGCGCGCAACCCGATCGCGCGACGCTCGAGGCCGCGAACCTCGAGGCGCTCGCCCGCGAGATCCGTCTTGCGAAGACCTACAGCGAAGGACGCGGGATGATCGCGGTCAACGTGATGAAGGCCGTGAGCGCGCATGCGGACTACGTGCGGGTCGCATGCGACGAGGGTGCGGATGCGATCGTGATGGGCGCGGGCCTGCCGCTCGACCTGCCCGATCTCACGCAAGGACACGACATCGCGCTGATCCCGATCCTGTCGGACAGCCGCGGGATCGCGCTCGTGCTGAAGAAGTGGATGAAGAAGGGGCGCCTGCCCGACGCGATCGTGATCGAGCATCCGGCGCATGCGGGCGGCCATCTCGGCGTCACGCAGATCGACGACATGCACGACCGCCGTTTCGATTTCGCACGCGTGCTCGACGAGGCCGCGCAGGTGATGGCATCGCTCGGCATCGAACGCGAAACGATCCCGCTGATCGTTGCGGGCGGGATCAACAGTCACGACACGGTGCGCGCGGCGCTCGAGGCCGGCGCGAACGGCGTGCAGGTTGGCACGCCGTTCGCGGTGACGGAAGAGGGCGATGCGCATCCGCACTTCAAGCGCGTGCTGGCCGATGCGACGCCCGACGACATCGTCGAATTCGTCAGCGTGACGGGGCTGCCCGCGCGCGCGGTGAAGACGCCGTGGCTCGATCGTTACCTGCGCAACGAGACGCGCATCCGCAGCAAGCTCGGCGCGCTGAAGCAGCGCTGCCCGACCGCGCTCGAATGCCTGAGCGTATGCGGCTTGCGCGACGGCATCGAGAAGTTCGGCCATTTCTGCATCGACACGCGGCTGGCGGCGGCGCTGCGCGGCGACGTCGCGAACGGGCTGTTCTTCCGCGGCCGTGAGGCGTTGCCGTTCGGCCCTGCGATTCGCAGCGTGCGCGACCTGCTCGACCTGCTGCTGACGGGCTGTGCGACCGAGCCTGCGGCAAACCGTCCCACGTTTACGCTGGCTTGACGGATATCAAGAACATGAAAAGACCCTACGAGGAGAATGGGAACCATTCTTTGGGGGTCCGTACCATGCTTAAAACGATTCGAACTTGTGTCACCGCTGCCGCCGTTGCGGCCAGTTTCGTCGCGATGCCGTCGCTGTCGCACGCGGCTTCGCCGGGCGAAGGCATCAACCAGGGCGACGTCCTGGTCCGGCTGCGTGCGATCAGCATCCAGCCGAACGAACGCGCGAGCGACACGCTCGGCGCGCTCAACGTCGGCGTGAACAACGCGATCGTGCCCGAGCTCGACTTCACGTACATGATCCGCGACTACCTCGGCGTCGAACTGATTCTCGGCACGTCGCGGCACCAGCTGACGTCGAGCCTCGGCAATCTCGGCGGCGTGGGCGTGCTGCCGCCGACGCTGCTGCTGCAGTATCACTTCAACCATGCCGGCAAGGTGCGTCCGTATTTCGGCGCGGGCGTGAACTACACGTACTTCTACAACAACGGGCTCAACGTCGGCGGGCAGGGCGTGTCGATCAACAAGAGCAGCTTCGGCCCGGCATTGCAGTTCGGCGTGGACGTGCAGTTGACGAAGAAGGTCTTCATGAACGTCGACGTGAAGAAGATCTGGATGAGCACCGATGCGACGCTCGGCGACAAGGGCATCGGCACGCTGCACATCGATCCGCTGATCGTCGGCGTGGGCGTCGGGATGAAGTTCTAGACGCGGCGGGAAACGAGCAGAAACAGGAACAGAAACAGAACAGAGTTGGGGTTGGCGGCATGGCGGTCTGCATGCCGCTTTTTTTTTGCGCGGCGGATTTACAGCTTGTCGTACTGGAAGCGCATCGCGGTGCCTTCGCGCTGGATGCGTTCCCACACCGCGCGCTTTTCGTCGTCGCTCAGGAACACCCAGTTCGACACTTCGGCCGCCGTGCGGCCGCAGCCCTTGCAGACTTCGTCGAAGAGGGTCGAGCACACGCCGATGCAGGGGCTGTCGGGCAAGTCGTGGAGATTGGAGGCCATCGGAGGGGTTCACGCAGTTGAATCGTCAGCCGCCATTTTAATGCATCGCGGCCGGTCGGTCGGACGGGCGCGGCCGGCATACCGTACCGGTGCAGCGGCGTGACAGTACGGCCGGGTTCGGGCGCAGCCGCCGCACGGCTCGCGTCCGGCCGGCGAACGCGGTTTCGTCGCCGCCTGTCTTTCCCGGTGGACAGCCGCCGATTACCCGATAGAATTCCCCGGGAACGTCCCGCCGCACGGGCCGCCTGACCGGCCGGCAGCGGGATATCTGTTCCGTTTGCGCGACACCGGCATGATTTTTTTGTGACGGGGCGCGAATGATGGTAGTTTTCGGGGTTTTCGAGGGGCGGCGCGCCAGAATGCGCCGCCATGACGAGGCAGACGGCAGCCGGGCAACGTGTCCGGCCGGAGGGAGAACGGGATGAAAGCAAAGGTAGTGGGCCGGTTCGCAGCGCTCGCGCTGTGCGTGGGTGCATCGGCGGCAGCGGCGAAGGATACGCAGCTCAATGTCTATAACTGGTCGGACTACATTGCGAAGGACACGATCCCGAACTTCGAGAAGCAGACGGGCGTCAAGGTTCGCTACGACAACTACGACAGCGACGATACGCTGCAGGCGAAGCTGCTGACGGGCAGCTCGGGCTACGACATCGTCGTGCCGACCAGCAACTACGCAGGCAAGCAGATCGCCGCCGGCATCTTCGCGCCGCTCGACAAGTCGAAGCTGCCGAACCTCAAGTACCTCGATCCGCAGCTGATGGCGCTCGTCGCCGGCGCGGACCCGGGCAACAAGTTCTCGGTGCCCTGGGCGTACGGCACGACCGGTCTCGCGTACAACCTGACGAAGGCGCAGCAGGCGCTGGGCAAGGTGCCGCTCGACAACTGGGACATCCTGTTCAAGCCGGAAAACATCTCGAAGCTGAAGACCTGCGGCGTGTCGGTGCTCGACGCGCCCGACCAGATGTTCGCGGCGACGCTGCACTACATCGGCAAGGATCCGATGAGCACGAACCCGGCCGACTACAAGGCCGCGATGGAAGTGCTGAAGAAGATCCGCCCGTACATCACGCAATTCAACTCGTCGGGCTACATCAACGACCTGGTCGGCGGCGACATCTGCTTCGCGTTCGGCTGGTCGGGCGACGTCGTGATCGCGAAGCATCGCGCGATCGAGGCGAAGAAGTCGTACAAGGTCGAGTACTACATTCCGAAGGGCGGCGCGCCGGTGTGGTTCGACGTGATGGCGATCCCGAAGGACGCGAAGAACAAGGAAGCCGCGCTGGAGTGGATCAACTACATCGAGGATCCGAAGGTGCACGCGGCGATCACGAACGCGGTGTACTACCCGAGCGCCAACGCCGAGGCCCGCAAGTACGTGCGGCCCGACGTCGCGAACGACCCGGCCGTCTATCCGCCGGCCGACGTCGTGAAGACGCTGTTCCTGCTCAAGCCGCTGCCGCCTGAAATCCAGCGCCTGCAGACGCGTCTGTGGACCGAGCTGAAGTCGGGCCGCTGACGCGAGCCGGCGTTCCCAGCAGTCATGAAGCCCCTGGTGCCCCCGGGGGCTTTGTTCGTTCAACGCAGGAGAGATGCAGCACATCATGAATAGCCAGTCGGGTGCGCCGGTCGCGGGCGCACCGTCCTCCGTTTCCTCCTCCGGCGCCGATGCGCGCGCCGAGAACTTTGTCCAGATCGTCGACGTCGTCAAGAAATTCGGCGACACCGAAGCCGTGCGCAGCGTCAACCTGACCGTGCGCCAGGGCGAGCTGTTCGCGCTGCTCGGCAGCTCGGGCTGCGGCAAGTCGACGTTGCTGCGGATGCTCGCGGGCCTCGAGACGGTCACGTCGGGCAAGATCCTGATCGACGGCGAGGACCTCGCGCAGATGCCGCCGTACAAGCGGCCCGTGAACATGATGTTCCAGTCGTATGCGCTGTTCCCGCACATGTCGGTCGAGTCGAACGTCGCGTTCGGCCTCAAGCAGGAAGGCACGCCGAAGGCCGAACTGAAGGAGCGCGTGGCCGCGGCGCTCGAACTCGTGCAGATGAGCAAGTACGCGAAGCGCAAGCCGCACCAGCTGTCGGGCGGCCAGCAGCAGCGCGTCGCGCTCGCGCGCTCGCTGGTCAAGCGCCCGAAGCTGCTGCTGCTCGACGAGCCGATGTCCGCGCTCGACAAGCAGATCCGCCAGCGCACGCAGATCGAGCTCGTCAACATCCTGAACAAGGTTGGCGTCACCTGCATCATGGTCACGCACGACCAGGAAGAAGCGATGACGATGGCCAATCGCCTCGCGGTGATGAGCGAAGGCCAGATCGTGCAGATCGGCTCGCCGAACGAAGTGTACGAATACCCGAACAGCCGCTTCTCGGCGGAGTTCATCGGCTCGACGAACCTGTTCGAAGGCGTGACCGTCGAGGACGAACCCGACCACGTGTACATCGAATCGCCGGAGCTGCCGAGCCGGTTGTACGTGAGCCACGGGATCTCGGGCCCGCTCGGGATGCCGGTCACGGTGTCGGTGCGCCCCGAGCGGATCGCGCTCACGCGCAAGCCGCCCGAAGGCGCGTTCAACTGGGCGCGCGGCCGGATCGGCAACGTCGCGTACATGGGCGGCTATTCGCTGTATCACGTGAAGCTCGACGGTGGCAAGACGGTGATCGCGAACGTGTCGAGCCTCGCGATTTCGGAGCTCGACACGCCGTCGCTCGGCGACGAGATCTACGTGCGCTGGAGCGCGACTGCCGGCGTGGTGCTGACGTCATGACCTCGTTCAAGTCCATGCTCTCGTGGCCGGTGCGGCGCTTCAACCTGACGGGCGCCACGGCGGTCGTGGCCGGCCCGTTCACGTGGCTCGTGCTGTTCTTCCTCGTGCCGTTCGTGCTGGTCGTCAAGATCAGTTTCGCGGAGCTGCAGCTCGGCATCCCGCCGTACACGGAGCTTGCGTCGTACGCCGACGGCGTCGTGCACGTCGCGCTGAACCTGTCGCACTACGCGTTCCTGTTCACGGACAGCCTGTATTTCGCGACCTACGTGAACTCGGTGTGGGTGGCCGCGATCACGACGCTGCTGTGCCTGCTGATCGGCTATCCGATGGCGTACTACATCGCGCGCTCGAACCCGGCGACCCGCAACCTGCTGATGATGGGCGTGATGCTGCCGTTCTGGACGTCGTTCCTGATCCGCGTGTACGCGTGGATCGGCATCCTGAAGAACAACGGGCTGCTGAACAACTTCCTGATGTGGATCGGCCTCACGCATACGCCGATCGAGCTGTATCGCACCAACTACGCGGTGTACATCGGGATGGTGTATTCGTACCTGCCGTTCCTCGTGATGCCGCTGTACGCGCACCTGGTGAAGATGGACCTGCGTCTGCTCGAGGCCGCATACGACCTCGGCGCGAAGCCGTGGAAGGCGTTCGTGCAGATCACGCTGCCGCTGTCGAAGAACGGGATCATCGCGGGCTGCCTGCTCGTGTTCATCCCGGCGGTGGGCGAGTACGTGATTCCCGAGCTGCTCGGCGGCGCGAACACGCTGATGATCGGCCGCGTGATGTGGAACGAGTTCTTCAACAACGCAGACTGGCCGATGGCGTCGGCCGTGACCTGCGCGATGGTGCTGCTGCTGCTCGTGCCGATGGCGATGTTCCAGCACTTCCAGGCGAAGGAGCAGGGAGGCCGTCGATGAAGCCGAATCGTTACCTGCAGTTCGCGGCGCTGTTTGCCGGCTTCGCGTTCCTGTACATCCCGATCATCAGCCTGATCGTCTATTCGTTCAACGAGTCGAAGCTCGTAACCGTGTGGTCGGGGTTCTCGTTCCGCTGGTACTCGGCGCTCGTCGAGGACGACGAGCTGCTGACGGCCGCGTGGCTGTCGCTGAAGATCGGCGTGCTGACCGCGTTCGCGTCGGTGATCATCGGCACCTGGGCCGGTTTCGTGCTCGCGCGGATGGGGCGTTTTCGCGGTTTCGCGCTGTTCAGCGGGATGATCAACGCGCCGCTCGTGATTCCCGAGGTGATCCAGGGGATCTCGCTGCTGCTGCTGTTCATCGAACTGGCGAAGTGGATCGGCTGGCCGGCCGAGCGTGGCATCTTCACGATCTGGCTCGGCCACGTGATGCTGTGCATCTCGTATGTCGCGATCATCGTGCAGTCGCGCGTGCGCGAGCTGAACCCGTCGCTGGAAGAGGCCGCGCTCGATCTCGGCGCGACGCCGCTGAAGGTGTTCTTCACGATCACGCTGCCGCTGATCTCGCAGGCGCTGATCGCGGGCTGGCTGCTGTCGTTCACGCTGTCGATCGACGACCTCGTGCTGTCGGCGTTCCTGTCGGGCCCCGGCTCGACGACGCTGCCGCTCGTGGTGTTCTCGCGTGTGCGTCTCGGGCTGAACCCGGAGATGAACGCGCTCGCGACGCTGTTCATCGTCGCGGTGACGGCCGGCGTCGTGATCGCGAACTTCGTGATGCTGCGCCAGGAGCGCAAGCGGATGGCGGGGTTCGCGACCTGATGGCTGAATGGCGTCTGCCATGAACAACGCCCGGTGCCGACGACGAGTCGGGCCGGGCGTTTTGTCTGGCGCGACGGGAGAAAGGAATTGAAGATTTCGGAATTGCTTGGTGCAAGCCTGACTGCCGCGATCGTGGCAGGCTTGCTGATCGGCGTTTTGTCCGTCAAGGATTTCGGCGGTGTTTCGATCGTTTTTTCCGCTGTGGCTTTCACGGTTGCATTTCCCGTGGCAATGCTGCTTTCGTATCCGGTCTATCGGGCCAGCACGCTGCTTCCTCGGAGGGCGGTATTGCCGATGCTGGTCATCGTGGGCGGAGCGGCTGGATTGACCGTTCTTGCGGTTCTGACACAGGCAGCCTGGCCGGACATCGCAGGGAACGGAGAAATGGCCCTGCTGTATGCGGCAATCGGAATGATGTGTGCGGTTTCGGCGCTGGGGTATGTCGAGCGATCCGGGATTGCCGGCAGGCTGCGCAAATGGCTCGAAAGGCCGAATTGACGGCCATCCAGCATCTGCCTTGACGACGACGGCGCGTCGCGCCGTTGGCCGGTGGCGTCCGCGATAAAAAACGCCCGGTGCGGACGTCGAGTTGGCCGGGCGTTTTGTCTGGAGGCGCTGCGCGTCGAGCTGCGTCGAGTCGGCGCTGGTCGGTACGCGATTACGCGCCGAACGCCGCTTTCGCCAGCAGCCCGAGCGCGACGCACACCAGCACGGCCGCGAACCCGGCCTGCACGTGCCGCGCGGCGAGGTGGCGCGACGCGCCGCGACCGGCAGCCATGCCGAGCGCGGTCGCGACGGTGAACCACAGCGTCACGTCGAGCGGCGCGCGCGTGCCCGACACGAGCGTCGCGAACACGCCGCCGGTGCCGACCAGCGCGATCACCATCAGCGATGTCGCGACCACCCCATGCATCGACACGTTCGTGAACTTGCGCAGCATCGGCACGATCACGAAGCCGCCGCCGACGCCGAGCAACCCCGTCATCAGGCCCGTCATCGCGCCGGTCGATGCCAGCGCGATGCCCACGGGCCAGGACCACATCAGCCGGCCCGTATCGGGATTCACGCGGCCGACGCACAGCGGCGACGCATCCGCATCGACCACCGCCTGCCGCAGCGCCTGCCGCAGCAGGCGGCCGGCGACGATCAGCATCGTCAGTGCGAACAGCGCGAGCAGCAGGCGCTGCGGCAACACGTGCGCGAGCCGTACGCCGAGCGTGGTCAGCGGCAGGCCGGCCACGGCCATCAGCAATGCCGCGCGATAGCGCACGAGCCCGCGGCGGAAGCCTTCGAGCGCGCCGAGCGCCGCGCTGCCGGCCACCGCGACGAGCGCGACGGGCGTGGCCTGCTGCATCGGCCAGCTCATGCCGACGACGAGCGCGGGCACCGCGAGGATGCCGCCGCCGGCGCCGGTCAGGCCGAGCACGGCGCCGACGAAACCGCCCAGTACGAGGGAAATCAGCATGACGTCATCGGGCTCCGGTCAACGCGCGATCGCGGGTTTCGCGAGCCATTCGCGGCCCTTGAGCATCGCCTTCCAGTAGAGCGGCGGCAGCACGCGTTCCTTGAGCAGCCACGCGAGCCGCGACGGGCGCTTGCCGTCGATCAGCCACGCGGGGAAGGTCGGCGCGACCTTGCCGCCATACAGGAATTCGGCGAGCACGATCTTGCCGCGCTCGACGGTGAGCGGGCACGAGCCGTAGCCGTCGTATGCGGCGTCGCCGTGCGCGCGGCCGAGCGACACGAGCAGGTTGTGCGCGACCACGGGCGCCTGCTTGCGGGCGGCCGCGGCCGTTTTCGCATTGGTCGTGTTGGTGGCGTCGCCGAGCGCATAGATGTCCGGGTACTGCCGATGGCGCAATGTCGCCGGATCGACGTCGATCCAGCCGGCCGCATCGGCGAGCGGGCTCGACCGCACGAAATCGGGCGCCTTCTGCGGCGGCACGACGTGGATCATGTCGAACGAGCGCACCACGGTTTCCTTGCCGCCGTCGGGCAGCGCGCGCGCGAACGTCGCCTGGCGTGCCGGGCCGTCGATCGAGACGAGGTTGTGGCCGAACGACAACGCGATGTCGTAGCTTTTCACGTACTCCATCAGCGCGGGTACGTAGTCGGCGACGCCGAACAGGGCGCCGCCCGCATTCAGGAACTCGACGTTCGCGGCCTCGAGGCGGCCCGCGCGCCGCCAGTGGTCGCACGACAGGTACATCGCTTTCTGCGGTGCGCCTGCGCACTTGATCGGCATCGGCGGCTGCGTGAAGAGGGCGTTGCCGCCGCGGAACGCGCGCACGAGTTCCCACGTGTACGGCGCCAGGTCGTAACGGTAGTTGGACGTGACGCCGTTGCGGCCGAGCGTATCGGCGAGGCCTTCGATCGCGTGCCAGTCGAGCTTGAGCCCCGGGCACACGACGAGCTTGCGATAGCCGATGCGGCGGCAGCCGTCGAGCACGACCGCGTGCGCGTCGGGCTCGAAGCCCGCAACGGCGGCCTGGATCCGGTGCACGCCGCGCGGCAGCACGTCGGTGATCCGGCGTGCGGTGGTCTCGGGCCGGAAGACGCCCGCGCCGACCATCGTCCAGCCCGGCTGGTAGTAGTGGACGTCGGCCGGATCGATCACCGCGATGTCGAGCGACGCGTCGCGCGCGAGCAGGCTCGACGCGACTGCGATGCCGGCCGCGCCCGCGCCGACGATCACGACGTCGTGCCGCGCGTCGACGGCCGGTGCCGCCTGCTTGCCGCCTTGCACGACACGCGACGCGAGCGCGTGCAGGTCGTAGCCGGCCGCGGCGGCCGTCGCGACGATGTCGTTCAGCGGGCGCAGGCCGGCTTGCGACAACGCCCACAGCGTGGCCGAACGCATGCCGCTGCGGCAGTACGCGAGCACCGGGCCGTCGAGCGACGCGACGAGTGCGCCGAATTGTGCGGCCTGGTCGTCGGTCACCTTGCCCGTATCGACCGGCAGGTAAAGCACGTCGATGCCGAGCGGCGCGGCGGCCGCGCGGATTTCGGTGACGGTCGGCTGGTCGGCGCCTTCGCCGTCGGGGCGATTGCAGACGATCGCGCGGATGCCGGCCGCGTGAAGCGCGGGCAGGTCGGCCGCCGCGATCTGCGGCGAGACCGACAGCGCGTCGGTCAGCTTGCGGATGGAGGTCATGTCGGGGGTCTCGGTTGAGGCGCCGGCGCTCAGATCGCGTCGAGCGGGATCTTCAGGTAGCGCACGCCGTTGTCTTCGGGCTCGGGCAGGTGGCCGGCGCGCATGTTGACCTGCACGGACGGCAGCATCAGCACGGGCATGGCGAGCGTGGCGTCGCGCGTGGTACGCATCGCGACGAAATCGTCCTCGGTCACACCGTCCTTCACGTGCACGTTCGCGCGGCGCTGCTCGGCCACGGTCGTCACGAACTGCACGTCGCGGCCGCCCGGCTGGTAGTCGTGGCACAGGTACAGGCGCGTGTCGGGCGGCAGGCCAAGCACGCGCGCGATCGAGCGGTACAGCGTGCGCGCGTCGCCGCCCGGGAAGTCGCAGCGGGCCGTGCCGTAGTCGGGCATGAACAGCGTGTCGCCGACGAATGCCGCGCGCTGCGTCGCGTCGTCGACGCAGTAGGTCATGCACGCGGGCGTGTGGCCCGGCGTATGCAGCGCGCGGATCGTCAGCGTGCCGAGCGCGAGCGTGTCGCCGTCGTCGAGCAGCCGGTCGAACTGGCGGCCATCGTGCGCGAAGCCGGGGCCTGCGTTGAACAGCGTGCCGAACACGTGCTGCACGCGGCGCACGTGCGAACCGATCGCGATCCGGCCGCCGACGTGTTTCTTCAGGTACGGCGCGGCCGACAGGTGGTCGGCGTGCACGTGGGTTTCCAGCAGCCAGTGCACGTCCGCGCCGAGTTCGGCGACGCGGGCGATCAGCCGGTCGGCGCTGGCGGTGCGCGTGCGGCCGGATGTCGGGTCGTAGTCGAGCACGCTGTCGATCAGCGCGCATGCGCGGCTCGCGGTATCGAGCACGAGATAGCTGACGGTGTGGGTCGCCGGGTCGAAAAAGCCTTCGACCGACAGCGTGGTGGCATTGCTCACGGGGTGTCCTCGATCGGGTTCTGCATCTGCAATCGCAACCTGTAAATCAAGAAGCGTGCCAGCCTGCGTCGCGGCACCGGCCGATCTGCCAGGGATTTGATTCGACTCGGGTTTTCGGCGCAGGCGCGGTGAAGCACGGGCGTCGCAGGCATACGGTTGCCGCTGCGGACTGCCACTTCTGGCAGTGTCGTGGCAGAATTGGCAGTCCGCCTGGCAGTACGCCCGCCCGTTCGTCAGGCATCTCCTTCACCGAGCGTCCGCATGAATCCGCACGACACCATCCCGATCGTCCCCGCGCCGCGCCCCGACGTCATGCCCGACGTGCGCGCGCTCGTCGCGTATCTCGAGCAGGATCCGCAGCCGATGATCGTCGTCGATCCCGATTACCGCATCCTCGCGGCGAACGATGCGTACCGGCGCCAGTTCGGCGTCGCGGGCGTCGAGCACGTGGGCCGGCATTGCTTCCAGGTGTCGCATCACTACGACGTGCCGTGCGACCAGGCCGGCGAGCATTGCCCGATGAAGCAGGCGCTCGAGTCGCGCGGGCTGAACCGCGTGCTGCACATCCATCACACGCCGCGCGGCCCCGAGCATGTCGACGTCGAATTGCGGCCGATCTTCGATGCGCACGGCAACGTGATCGCGTACGTCGAGCGGCTGACCACGGTGCGCAGCGCATCCGCGCAGCCGAGTGCGGAAGGGCTCGTCGGCGGCGCCGACGCGTTCAATGCGGCGCTCGGCGCACTGCAGCGCGTCGCGCCGTCGATGCTGCCGGTGCTGCTGCTCGGCGAATCGGGCACCGGCAAGGAACTGTTCGCCCGTGCGCTGCACGAAGCGAGCGATCGTGCGATGGGGCCGTTCGTCGTCGTCGATTGCTCGGGGATCGCCGAGACGCTGTTCGAGAGCGAACTGTTCGGTTACGAGAAGGGCGCGTTCACGGGCGCGAACCAGCGCAAGCCGGGCCTCGTCGAGACCGCGCAGGGCGGCACGCTGTTTCTCGACGAGATCGGCGATGTCCCGCTGCCGATGCAGGTGAAGCTGCTGCGTCTGATCGAGTCGGGCACGTTCCGCCGCGTCGGAGGTGTCGAGGCGCTGCGCGCGGACTTCCGGCTCGTCGCGGCGACGCACAAGCCGCTGCGCGAGATGATCGACGACGGCCGGTTCCGGCAGGATCTCTACTACCGGATCAACGCGTTTCCGATTCCGCTGCCGGCGTTGCGCGAGCGGCGTGGGGACGTCGCGCTGCTGGCGGAATCGATCCTGCGGCGAATCGCGAACGCGCGCGCCGGCGCGGGCGAGGCGGGCGCCCGGCCGTTCGCGGCCCGGCCGTTCGTCCTGACCGACCGCGCGCGTGCGTGTCTCGATGCCTATGCGTGGCCGGGCAATATCCGCGAGCTGCGCAACGTGCTCGAACGCGCATGCCTGTTCGCGGACGACGGGACGATCCGGGTCGAACACCTGCCGGCCGAACTGGTCGCCGCATCGGCGGCGCCGCAGGATCGCGCGTCCGATGCGCGCGGCGTGTCGGACGCGGAGCTCGTGCGCATCGCGCGCACGTTCGACGGCACACGCAAGGCGCTCGCCGAGCAGGTCGGGATGAGCGAGCGGACGTTGTACCGGCGGATGAAGGCGCTCGGGCTCGGGGCGCGCGAGCGCTGAACGGGCAGGCGGCGGGCGGCTGGCAGAGGCACGCGGCTGTGTCGATAATGGCGCGTTCGATCCCGCTTCCACCTCGCCGATGAAGAGACACTTCCTTTCGCCTTGCCTGTTTCTTGCCGCCACTGCGCTGTGCAACCCGGCGCAGGCCGCCACCGAATACACGTGGACCGATGCGGCCGGCGCACATGCGGTGACGCTCGCACGCACCGCGTCCGGCGACGACCTCGAGCTCAAGGTCGCCGCGACGCTCGACGGCCGGCCCGACTGGACCGTGCGCGACTACGTGAAGGCATGCCCGGTCGACGTGATTCTCGACGTCGTGCCCGCGTCGATCGAGATGCGCGACCTGCTCGGCAACGGCCGCAAGCAGTTTCTGTTCGCGTACAGGATCGGCTGCCGCGGCGACGTCAGCGCCGACCAGGTCAAGTACTTCCTGATCGACCAGGGCACGAAGTACGTGCTGCGCGGCGAGGAAACCGTCACGGTCAACGGCAAGTTCATGGACGGCGGCGCGGCGCCCGTGCCGAATGCGGACCTGAAAGCCCGACCCGCGTTTCTGCGCTACATGACGAAGCGCTGGCACGCGATCAGCGCGCACGACTATCGATAGGCGCGCGCCCGGCGCTCGTGACGGCGCGTGCGACTCACGCCTGTCGGGGGTGAGTCGAACCTGTCGAACAATAAAAAATCATGGTGCAACGACAATAAATTATCGTTTTACGATAATTTTAGACGTACAATCGACGCTCGTTCATTCGTCGTCGAGGACACGTCATGCATTCCGATCGCATCGCCCGTATCAGCCAGCAGATGGCCACCGTCACGCTGTGGTTCATCGTCGGCATGCTGGTGCTCAACGCCGCGTGCTGGGCGTTCCCGTCGCTGAACGCGGCGTCGGGGCCCGGCCTCGTATTCGGCCTCACCGATTCGGTGATCTCGAACCTGCACGTCGATGTCGCCGCGTTCCCGTGGTGGCAGAAGGCGGTCGGCATCCTGCTGTCGAGCGTGCCGCTGATCGCGCTCGCGAACGGGCTGCGTCATCTGCGTGCGCTGTTCCGCACCTACGCGCGCCGCGACTATTTCTCCGCGCAAGCGGCCGGCCATCTCGGCAAGACGGGCCGTGCGATCGGGATGTGGGTGTTGCTGAGCCTGCTGTGCGAACCGCTCCTGAGCGTGTGGGCGACGCTGCGCGAACCGGTCGGCCATCGCGTGGTCAGCATCGGTTTCAGCCTGCCGTACGTGGTCGCGCTGTTCACCGCGGCCTGCATCGCGGTCATCGCGCATATCCTTCGGCAGGCGAGCGAACTCGATGCCGAACATCGGCAGTTCGTCTGAGGCGCGCCATGTCGATCGTGGTCAAGCTCGATGTGATGCTCGCGACGCGCAAGGTCCGCTCGAAGGATCTCGCGGCGGCGGTCGGCATCACCGAACAGAATCTGTCGCTGCTCAAGCAAGGGAAGGTCAAGGGCATCCGTTTCGCGACGCTCGAGGCGATCTGCCGTTATCTCGACTGCCAGCCCGGCGACCTGCTCGCGTTCAGCGATGACGGTGTCGGCGAGCCGGACTGACGCATCGCCCTCGCGGCTTGCCGGCGTGGCGGGGCGGCGCCGGCCGCGCATCGTCGCGCTGGCTGTCGTCGCGTCCGTATCGATTCACCTGCTCGGATGGTTTCTGCTGCAGCGGGCGTCGACGGTGGCCGGCCCGAACGCCGGGGCGCGGCCCCGGCTCGCGCTGCGCGTCGAGCTGATTCCCGCGCGGCCGGTGCCCGTGGCGGGCGTGCCTGACGCCGGGCGAACCGGGCCCGCCGCGAGTGGGCGCGGTGCCGAGGGCGCCGTGTCATCGACGAAACGATCCGCCGCGGTTGCGGTGTCGCGCATGACGACGCGGCCGTCTTCGAATACGGAGGGCGTTTCGCATCGGCAAGGTGAAACGCGTGCCGGTGCAATCGCGACCCGACGTGAACCCGTTCCCGAACCCGCGCCAGGCCCCGATCTCGACTGGCGCCGCGATCTGGACGCGATCGGCTCGCGGCATGCGGCGGCGCGCAGTCCGGCGCAGGCGGCGGTCGGGGCATTGGGCGCGTCGTCCGGCGGCGTGGCCGCGCGCCGTGACACCGTCGATGCGAGGCTGGCCGACGGCGTGTCGAATGCCCGTCGCACCGACTGCCGTCACGCGTATTCACACGCGGGCCTGCTGGCATTGCCGATGCTCGCGCTGGATGCGGTGCGCGACACGGGCTGCAAATGGTGAAACGGGCGGCACGCGGGAAACCCGCGTGCCGCCCGCACCTTCATGCGCTCAACGCGTTCAGCGCGCGGGCGCAAGCTGCGCCATCGCCTCCCGCACGAAACCGATCAGCGTGTCGTCGACCCACGTATCCTGCGTCAGTGCAGGCTCGTTCATCATCGCCGCGCGGAATTTCGCGTGCGTGGCCGGATCGTGGCCGGCGTAGCTGCAGAACAGCTCGAGCCAGCGCTGCGCAAGCGCGCGGCCTTCCGGCGAAGCAGGTCGGACGCCCGCATCGATCGCGTCGCGCACGTCGCCCATCAGTTGCGGCCATTCCATCGCGCGTTCGCCGTAGTGCGCGCGCATGAAGCGGATCTCATCCGGCGCGAGATACTTCTCGAAGATCCGCATCTTGTTTTCGGACGACGCACGCAGCACATAGTCGCGCAGCGCGGTCGAAATGCCGATCTTCGACTGCATCGCCGGTTCGTGCTCGTGCATCAGGTTCAGCTTCGCCAGCAGCCGCGGGTCGTTGTTCGTGTCGCGCACGAGCAGCGTCATCCAGCGACTGGCGAGCGCACGGGGGCGTTCGTCCTCGGCGGGTACGCCCGCGTCGTGCAGCGCGCGCACTTCGTCGACGAGTGCGATCCATTCGGCGTCGCCCGCCTGGCTTTTCTGGTACATCGGCAGGCGCGCGAGTTCTTCCTCGGAAAAATATTTGTCGTACACGGTCATCAACTCCAGTGTGGTGAGCCAATCGGCCAGCTCCGGCTCCGTGCCCGCGGCGAGCTGCGCATGCAGGCTCACGAGGCGCTCGCGCAGCTGCGCGGTCTGCGCGAGCTGGCGGTCGAGCAGCTCGATCTGCTTCGCGACGAGATCGACGAGTGGGGTGCCGGGCTGGTTCAGGTGGTCGCCGATTTCGGTGAGCGACAGGCCGAAGCGACGCAGCGCCTGGATCTGGTGGAGCCGGGCGATGTCGTGGCGGTCGTACAGCCGGTAGCCGTTGTCGGCGCGCGCCGAAGGCGTCAGCAGACCGATCGCGTGATAGTGATGAAGCGTGCGGACGGTCAGCCCGCTGCGTTTCGCCAGTTCTCCCACTTTCAGTCGCATTCGTTCCTCCGTTCGGTACGCGCACTGGAGTCTCGAACGTTACGCTACGTGAGGGTCAAGCGGAAGATGGGGAGGCGTGCGCGCGGGATTCCGCGCGCACGCGATGGCGGGCCGGCTTATTGCGGTGAAGGCGGCGTCTCGGTGACGGCAGTATCGGCGGTGGCGGCGCGCGCTTGCTGGCCGGTTGCGCCGTCGGCGGCTGTGTCGCCGGCCTTGCCGGACGGCCCGCCCTTGTCGACCGGCGGCGTGCCCATCGCCTGGTAGAGCCGCGCGGTATCCGCGAACCGCGCGCCGGTCGCGCGGATCTCGTCGAGCCGTGCATTGCGATACTGCAGCTCGCTGGCGCGCGCGGCCGACGGCGGCAGCGCGCCGAGCCGTACGCGGGCCGCCGCGTCGTCGTACGCGCCCCGCGCGGACAGCGCGGCGCGCGACGACGCGTCGAGCGCTTCCGCATCGTGCTCGAGCGCCGCGAGCGAATCGGCCACGTTCTGGAACGCACCGAGCACGGCCTGCTTGTACTGGTCGACGGCGGCCTCGTAAGTCGCCTTCGCCGCGCGGCGCTGGGCGACCAGCGCGCCGCCGTGGAAGATCGGCTGGCTCAGCGACGCGCCGACGTTCCAGATCGCGCCGGCGCCCGACAGCATCGCCGGCCAGCTGAAGCCGCCTTTGCCCATCGCCGCTGACAGCGACAGTTGCGGAAACATCTGCGCGGTCGCGAGGCCGACTTCGGCCGCGGCCGCCTTCAGCCCCGCGTCGGCGGCCTGGATGTCCGGGCGGCTTTGCAGCAGGTCCGACGGCACGACGACGGGCACCTGTTCGGGCAGGTGCAGATCGGCGAGCGTGAGATCGGCCGGCGGCCGGTCGGGCGTGCGGCCGACCAGCACCGCGAGCGCATGGCGGGCCGAGTCGCGCTGCTGGCGCAGCGCGGGCAGGCTCGCCGCGAACGTGTCGGCGCTTTGCCGCGCGTTCAGCGCGTCGCTGCGCGAGGCGGAACCGAGTGCGTAGCGGCGTTCGGCATCGTGTGCCTGGTCGTTGGCGAGGGCGACGAGCCGCTCGGTCGTGTTGATCTGCGCATTCAGCACCGACACCGTGATCGACGCGGTGACGATGTTCGCGGCCAGCGCGCGCCGCGCGGATTCGAGCTGGAACGCGCTGACGTCGACGCGTCGCGCCAGCGCGCGGTTCGCGAAACGCGACGCGCCGAACAGGTCGATCGTGTAGCTCGCCTGCAGCTGGCCGACGAACGTGTCGTACAGCAGCGTCGGCGCGCCGAGCGCGGGGATCGGCACGCCGAGCGCACGCTGGCGCGTGGCCTGTCCGCCCGCGTCGATCGACGGCAGCATCGAGCTGCCGATCTGCCCGCGCAGCTGTTCGCGCGCGGCATCGAGCGAGTGCGATGCCGCACTGAGCGTCGGGCTGTTGCGCAGCCCTTCGTCGACGAGCGCGTTCAGCGCATCGGAGCGGTACTGCTTCCACCAGTCGGGCACCGGCTGAGCGCCGACCTCGAACTGCTGCGCGACGCCTTGCGCGGACACGGTCTGCTGCACTTGCGGCGTGGTGCCGTAGTGCGCGGGCGACGGCATCGCGGGCGGCTCGCCGCTCGGCGCGAACCAGGCGCAGCCCGCGAGCGGGCCGGCGAGGCTCGCGACGGCGAGTGCCCGCACGGCTTTCGTTTTCAGGTTCATCGATCGATCCATGGTCAGGCTCCCGACGGTGCGGCCGGCGTGCTGCCGCCGGGCGGCGGGCCGTTCTGCGGGTCGCGTTCGTCGCGCTTCACGCGGAACCACGTCGCATACAGCGCGGGCAGGTAGAACAGCGTCAGCACGGTCGCGCTCGTGATGCCGCCCATCAGCGCGGTCGCCATCGGCCCGAAGAAGTTCGAGCGCAACAGCGGGATCAGCGCGAGCACGGCGGCCGCGGCCGTCAGCGTGATCGGGCGGAACCGCCGCACGGTCGCGCCGATGATCGCGTCGACGCGGCCGTGGCCGGCGGCGATGTCCTGTTCGATCTGGTCGACGAGGATCACCGAGTTGCGCATGATGATCCCGAACATCGCGATCACGCCGAGCATCGCGACGAAGCCGAACGGCTGGCCGAACATCAGCAGCGTGGCGACCACGCCGATCAGCCCGAGCGGCGCGGTCAGCACGACCATCAGCACGCGCGAGAAGCTCTGCAGCTGGATCATCAGCAGCGTGAACACGGCGATCGCCATCAGCGGCATCTGCGCATTGATCGATTTCTGCGCCTTCGCGCTTTCCTCGACCGAGCCGCCGATGTTGATCTGGTAGCCGACCGGCAACTGCGCGCGCAATGCGTTCAGCTTCGCGTCGACCGCATGCGTGACGTCGATGCCCTGCGCGCCGGCACGTACGTCCGACTGCACGGTGATGGTCGGCTGGCGGTCGCGCTCCCACACGACGCCGTATTCGAGCGTCGGCTTGAAGCGGCCGAGCGAGCCGAGCGGCACCGGGCCGTTCGGGGTCGGCAGCGCGAGGCCGGCGAGCTTCGCGGGGTCGACGCGATCGGCCTTCGGCGCGCGCAGGTCGACCGCGATCAGCTTGTCGCGTTCGCGGTACTGCGTGACGGTCGTGCCGGACAGCGTCATCGCGAGGAAGCTCGAGACGTCCTGCGACGTGACATTCAGTTCGCGCGCCTTCTTCTGGTCGATCTCGAAGCGCACCGAGCGCTCGGCCGGCTCGTCCCAGTCGAACTGCACGTTGACCGTGCGCGCGTCGCCGCGCATCGTCGCCGCGACCTTCTCGGCGATCGAGCGGACCGTCGCGATGCTGTCGCCGCTCACGCGGAACTGCACCGGGTAGCCGACCGGCGGGCCGTTCTCGAGCCGCGACAGCCGCCAGCGCACGGCCGGGAACTGCTCGCGCAGCGTGGTTTCGAGCCAGGTCGCGAGCTTCTCGCGATCCTTCACCGATTTCGCGGTGATCACGAACTGCGCGAAGTTCGGCAACTGAAGCTGCTGGTCGAGCGGCAGGTAGAAGCGCGGCGCGCCGCTGCCGACGAAGCTCACCGAATGATCGATCTCGGGGCGCTTGTCGATCACTTTCTCGAGGCGCTCGGTCTCGCGCAGCGTCGCCGCGAACGACGCGCCTTCGGGCAGCCGCAGGTCGACGAGCAGCTCGGGGCGATCGGAACTCGGGAAGAACTGCTGCGGCACGAGCGAAAAGCCCATCATTGCCACGACGAACAGGGCGCCCGTGATCAGCAGTACGACGAAGCGCCGCTCGATGCACCAGTCGATCCAGCCGCGCAGGCGGCGGTAGAAGCGCGTGTCGTAGATGTCGTGCTCGTGATCGTCGGGCAGGTGCGCCTCGTGCGCCTGCCGCTTGCGCTCGGGCAGCATGTGATAGCCGAGCAGCGGAATCAGCACGACGGCCGCGAACCACGATGCGATCAGCGCGATGGCCGACACCTCGAAGATCGAGCGCGTGTATTCGCCGGTGCTCGATTTCGCGAGCGCGATCGGCAGGAAGCCCGACACGGTGACGAGCGTGCCGGTCAGCATCGGGAACGCGGTGCTCGTATAGGCGAACGCGGCGGCGCGTGCGCGGGTGTAGCCCTGTTCGAGCTTCACGGCCATCATCTCGACCGCGATGATCGCGTCGTCGACGAGCAGCCCGAGCGCGAGCACGAGCGTGCCGAGCGACACCTTGTGCAGCCCGATGTCGAACAGGTACATGAAGAGGGCGGTGACCGCGAGCACGACCGGAATCGAGATCACGACCACCATCCCGGTGCGCAGGCCGAGCGACACGAGGCTCACGACCAGCACGATCGCGACCGCTTCGGCGACGGCTTCGAGAAAGTCGTCCACCGAATGCGCGACCGCGTGCGGCATGCTCGACACCTCGACCAGCTTGAGGCCGGCCGGCAGTTGCGCCTGCAGGTCCTTCGATTCGGCGTCGAGCGCCTTGCCGAGGCGGATCACGTCGCCGCCCGGCTGCATCGTCACGCCGATGCCGAGCACGGCCTTGCCGGCCGAACCTGGACCGGCCGCGCGCATCTGCGTGACGACCGGGTCGTCGTAGCCGCGCTTCACGGTCGCGAGATCGCCGAGCCGGAACGTGCGGCCGTTGATGCGGATCAGCGTATCGGCGATCGCATTGACGTTGTCGAACTGGCCGCTCGGCCGCACGAACACGCGATCGTCGGCGGTCGTCAGTACACCGGCCGACGAGATGTCGTTCTGCGCGTTGATTGCCTGGCCGAGCTGCTGCGGCGAGATGCCGAGGCGCGTGAGCTGCGCATTGTTCACCTCGATGAAGATCCGCTGGTCGGGGTCGCCGAAATAGTCGACCTTGCCGACGCCCGGCACGCGCAGCAGCACGGTGCGCAACTGATCGGCGTAGTCGTGCAGTTGCGCGGGCGTGAAGCCGTCGCCCTCGAGCGTCCAGATGTTGGTGTAGACGTCGCCGAATTCGTCGTTGAAGAACGGGCCCTGCACGCCGGGCGGCAGCGTATAGCCGATGTCGCCGACCTTCTTGCGGATCTGGTACCAGGTCTCGGGCACGTCCTTTACGGGCGCCGAATCCTTCATCGTGAAGAAGATCAGCGATTCGCCGGGGCGCGAATAGCTGCGCAGGAAGTCGATGGCCGGCGTTTCCTGCAGCTTGCGGCCGATCCGGTCGGTCACCTGTTCCTGCACCTGCCGCGCAGTCGCGCCGGGCCAGAACGTGCGGATCACCATCACGCGGAACGTGAACGGCGGGTCTTCGGACTGCGCGAGCCGCGTGTACGCGAGGATGCCCGCGAGCGTCGCGAGCGCGATCAGGTAGACGACGAGCGCCTGGTGGCGCAGCGCCCATGCAGACAGGTTGAACCGGCCTTCTTCGTGCGGAGTGCTCACGATGCGAAGTCCTCCGGATGCAGCGGCGCGATCGCGCGTACCTTCTCACCCGCGCTGACCGTGTGCACGCCCTGCAACACGACGCGCTCGCCGGGCTGCAGCCCGTGCGACACCGTCACCGTGCGCTCGTTGAAGCGCGCGACGTCGACGCGGCGCAGCTCGAGCGTGTCGTCCTTCGTGCGCACCACCCACACGGCCGGCTGCGCGCCGTCATGGAACAGCGCGGTCGCGGGCAGCGTGATCGACGGCGCGTCGCCTGAGGCCGGTGCGCCGTCGAACGCGACGCTGGCCGTCATCCCGAGCCGGATCGCCGGATCGGGCGCGGCGAGCGTGAGCTTCACGCGATACGTGCGGCTTTGCGGATCGGCGGCCGGCGCGATTTCGCGCACCTTCGCCGCGAACTGGCGACCGGGCAGCGACGGCAGCGTGACGCTGGCCGCGTGGCCGGGCGTGAGCGATGCAAGCGCGGCTTCGGGCACGTCGCTGACGACGTCGACGTCGCCGGACCACGCGAGCTGGTAGACGGGCTGGCCGGCCGACACGTTCTGGCCGGTGTCGGCCTGTTCGGCGGTGATGTAGCCCGCGTGATCGGCGACGAGCGTCGCGTAGCGAAGCTGGTTCCGGGCGAGCGCGAGCTGCTGCTGCGCCTGGTCGCGCTGCGCGAGCGCCGACGTGTAGCTGTTCTCGGTCTGTTCGAGCTGGGCGGTCGCGATCAGGTTTTCGCGCGCCTGTGCGCGGTCGCGGTCGAGCTGCTGCTTCGCGAACGCGAGGCTGTGCGTCGCGGCGTCGAGTTGCGCCTGCGCGCTCGCGGCGTTCTTCTCGACGTCGGACGGATCGAGCAGCGCGACGACCTGGCCGACCTTGACCGTATCGCCGAGACGCACCTTGCGCTCGATGATCTTGCCGGCGATGCGGAACGACAGCGGGGTGGCATAACGCGGCTGGATCTCGCCGGGGAGCGTGCGGGCGACCGCGGCGTCGTCGGCATGCGCGGGCAGTGCGACGACGGGGCGCGGCGCGGGCGCCGCGGATTCTTTTGGATGACAGGCGGCGAGGACGAGCGCGGTGCCGACCAGCAGCACGGCGCGGGAACCGGAGCGATTCACGAAACCCCCAAGTGAGGTGAGAGCGAGAGCGGAACGAAGCCGGCAAGCGCGGCCGGCGCTTGCCCCGAGCGGCGCCGACAGAGGCGCGCGGACAGCATTTTCAGAAACTGTGGCGAATTCTAATACACACCTGTATCTGAATGCAAAGATGAATTTGAAAGGGAATCGATGCTAGACTGCGCGCCATGAAACCACAGCGCTTAACCCGCGAGCAGAGCAGGGATCAGACGCGCGAACGTCTGCTGAATGCCGCGCATCGCATTTTTCTGAAGAAAGGCTTTGTGGCCGCGAGCGTCGAGGACATCGCGGCCGCGGCCGGCTATACGCGCGGCGCGTTCTACTCGAATTTCCGCAGCAAGTCGGAACTCCTGCTGGAGTTGCTGGAGCGCAACCATGCGCAGGTGCAGGCCGATTTCCAGGCGATCTTCGACGAGGGCGGGTCGCGCGAACAGATGGAATCGATGACGCTCGCGCATTACCGCACGCTGTTCGCCGACGACGAATTCTCGTTGCTGTGGGGCGAGGCGAAGCTGCAGGCCGCGCGCGACGCGAAGTTCCGCGTGCGCTTCAACCAGTTCCTGCACGCCAAGCGCGTGCAGATGGCCGAATTCATCCGGCGCTTCTCCGAGCGCTCCGGCACGCCGCTGCTGTTGCCGGCGGAGACGCTCGCGTTCGGGCTGATGTGCCTGTGCGACGGCGTGCAGTCGTATTACGCGGCCGATCCGCAGCACGTGCCGGCCGACGTGGCCGAGTCGGTGCTCGCCGGGTTCTTCGCGCGTGTCGTGCTCGGGCGCGCGCCCGACTGACGCGGCAGCGGATTCGTCGTGCCGCGTGCGATGCGCGGCAAAGGCGGGGGGGCGATGAAGCATGCGGCATGCGCCGCGCCTCATCGCGTCGTGCGAATCAGCGCTCGCCGGTCATCCGCCGGTACGCGTCGAGCAGCGACGTCTTGTAGACCACCCCGGCGAGCGTCGGCTCGGCTTCGCTTTCGATCACCGGCAGGCGTTCGCCCTGGAACGCCATGAAGCGTTCGAGCGCGGTGGCGAGCGGCATGTCGGGCGTCAGGAGCGGAAACGGCGTGTGCGCGTAATGCGCGGCCGTCTTGTCGGTCGTGTCGCGCTTGTCGAGCAGGTCCGACGTGATGTCCTTCAGCGCGACCGCGCCGCGAAACCGCCCGGCATCATCGGTGACGTACAGGTACTTCACCGGATATTCGAGAAACACGCGCGTCATGTCGGCGACGCTCGCCGTGAGCGGCACGACCGTCTGCGCGGGCTGGATCAGCTCGCGCATCTGCGTGGTGCGCAGCCGCAGCTTCTCCTGCGCGTCCTGGTAATGGTGTTGCGTGATCTCGTACATCGACGTCGTGCCGGTCGCGCGCGCGACGAAATACGCGAATACGCACGACACCAGCAGCGGCAACACGACCTGATAACTCAGCGTCATCTCGAAGATCATCAGGATCGCCATCAGCGGCGCCTGCGTGGCGCCCGCCATGAACGCACCCATCCCGACGATCGCGTACGCGAAGTACGCCGACGTATGGCCGGGCCACAGCGCTTCCATCGCGAGCCCGAACAGCGAACCGAACACCGCGCCGACGAACAGCGTCGGCGTGAACACGCCGCCGATCGCACCTGAGCCGACCGTGGCCGAGGTCGCGATGACCTTGAACACGAGCACCGCGACCAGCGCCTGCCAGGTCCACGGCGAATGCAGGATCTGGTTGACGACGCTGTAGCCGTTGCCCCATACGTCCGGCGTCCACACCGAGATCACGCCGACGACGAGGCCGCCGAGCGCGAGCCGCACCGGCAGCGGCACCGGCAGCCGCTTGAACTGGTTCTTCGACGCGTCGAGCAGGTGCAGGAACTGCGGCGCGAGCACGCCGCACAGCGCGCCGAGCACGACGAACAGCAGCACTTCGGGGCCGGTGACGGCCGGAAACACCGGCATCTCGTACGGCGGCTTGTAGCCGGCGAATTCGCGCATCACGATGTTCGCGACGACCGATGCGACGACCATCGGCCCGAAGCTTTCCATCGCGATCGTGCCGAGCACGATTTCCGACACGAAGAACGCGCCGGCGATCGGCGCGTTGTAGGCGGACGTGATGCCGGCGGCGGCCCCGCAGGCGACCAGCAGGCGCAGGCGCGGCGGGTCGAAATGCACGAAGCGGCCGACGAGCGACGCGGCGAGCGCCGCGAGCTGCACCATCGGGCCTTCGCGGCCGATCGAGCCGCCGGTGCCGATCGTCAGCAGCGACGACACGCTGCGCCACAGGCTCTGCCGTACCGGCACGACACCGTTGCCGAGCGCGACCGATTCCATGTAGTCGGTATTGCCCGCCTTCCTGTCGCCGCGCGTCGCGAGCAGCAGCACGCAGCCGGCGAGGAAGCCGCCCGCGGCCGGCATCCAGAACCGCACGTACCACGGCAGGCGTTTCGCCATCTGCACGAAGCTGCCACTTTGCCCGGAGATCAGGTGCTGCATCAGGTCGATGCCTTCGCGGAACGCCATCGTGGCAAAGGCGCCGCCGACGCCGACGATGGCCGACCAGATCAGCATCGTATGGGCGTCCGACAGGCGGAACAGCGTTTGGGCGCGAGTGCGCAGCTTCAGCAGGAACGAGAGCACGGCTGAAAGAGGGCGAAGGAAAACGACGCGAAGCATAGCACTGCGCCGCGCCCGCGGGACCATCCCGGCGGGCGCGGCGCGCGACGTGTCACGGGCGGGCAACTCAGCCAAGCCAGTGCTGCACGGCCCACGTGATCCCGTAGCCGCCGGCGATCAGCCACACGTACAGGATCAGGCCGGTCATCAGCGCGCGCGGGCCGGCGGCGCGGATCTGCGCGACGCGGGTTTCGATGCCGAGCGCGGTCATGGCCATCGTCAGCGCGAAGGTGTCGAGCACGTTCAGCGTGTGCGTGACGTCCGTCGGCAGCACGTTCAGCGAATTGACGATCACGAAGCCGAGGAACCCGAGCGCGAACCAGGGTACCGCCACCTTGCGCTTGCCTTGCGCGCCGCCGGCCGTTGCGCGGGCCGAGCGGGCGAGCCACCAGCCGAGCACCAGCAGCACCGGCACCAGCAGCATCACGCGCGTCATCTTGACGATCGTCGCGATGTGCGCGACCTGCGGGCTGATGTCGCTCGCCGCGCCGACCACCTGCGCGACCTCGTGGATCGTGCCGCCGAAGAACAGGCCCAGGCCGGCCGGGTCGAGGTTCAGCAGACCGGCGTGATAGGCGATCGGGTACAGGAACATCGACAGCGTGCCGAACAGCACGACGCTGCCCACGGCCATCGCGCTCTGGTGCGGCTTCGACTGCAGCGTCGACTCGAACGCGAGCACGGCGGCCGCGCCGCAGATTGCGCTGCCGGCGGCGGTCAGCAGCGCGGAATCGCGGTCGAGCTTCATCAGCTTCATGCCCGCCCAGGTGCCGATCGCGAGCGTGCTGACGACGACGAGGACCGACACCGTCAGGCCCGGCAGCCCGACCTGCGCGATTTCCTGCAGGCTCACGCGCAACCCGAAGAACGCGACCGCGATGCGCAGCAGCTTGCGCGCGGAGAAATTGACGCCGGCCGCCCAGCTGGCCGGCATGCCGTCGCGCAGCGCGTTGCCGTAAAGCGCACCGGCGACGATGCCGACGATCAGCGGCGACAGGCCGAGCCCCGCGATCGCGGGAAGCTGGGACAGGCTCGTGACGGCGGCGGCGAACAGCGCGACGAACAGCACGCCGTTCAACTGGCCGCGCATCGACGGCGCGGCATGGTTGAGATGGGGAGTCGGGGCAGTGGACATGGAGGCACCGTGATGGAGCGTGTGGCGATGGTGTAATCCTAATTTCGTTATATCGATATGAAAAATTGTGATTTGTGACGTAAACTATCCGGAAATCCGATAATTTATCCCCATGACCCCGGATCAACTGATAACGTTCGCCGCCGTCGCCGAACACCTGAACATCAGCCACGCCGCCGTGGCGCTGCATCTGTCGCAGCCGGCCGTGTCGGGCCAGTTGCGGCTGCTGCAGGACGAATTCGGCGAGCCGCTGTACCAGCGCGAAGGGCGCGGCATCCGCCTGACGCCGGTCGGCGAACAGCTCGCGCAGTACGCGAAGGCGCAACGCGACACGTTCGCGCAGGCGCGCGCGTTTCGCGACGCGGTGCGCGGCCTGGAAGCCGGCACGCTGCGCATCGGCGCGAGCACGACACCCGCGAGCTACCTGTTGCCTTACCTGATCGCGGCGTTCCAGCCGCGCGCCCCGCGCGTGGCGATCCACACGATGAGCGGCAACACGGCCGACGTGGTCGCGGCGCTGCCGTCGCTCGACATCGCGATGATCGAAGGGCCGCCCGGCGAGGCGCTGCCGCCGGGCACCGCGGTGCACGCGTGGCGCGAGGACGAGATCGTCGCGATCGTGCCGACCGGGCATCCGCTGGCCGCGCCCGAATACGCGCCGGGCGTCACGCTCGACGCGCTGGCGGCCCATCCGCTCGTCCTGCGCGAGGCGGGCTCCGCCGTGCGGCAACTCGTCGAGCGCGCGTTCGCGCAAGGCGCGGCGCCGATGCGGGTCGCATTCGAGATCGCGGGTGTCGAGGCCGTGAAGGAAGCCGTGCGTGCCGGGATGGGCGTCGGGTTCGTGTCCGCGATGTCGCTGCGTCACGACGATGCCGCGCTCGTCCTGCGCTCGCTCGCGCCCGCGCCGCTCACGCGTCACTTCTCCATCCTCGTGCCGCACGGCGGTGCGCCGTCGCGGGTCGCCGCACAATTCCTCGACATGAGCCTCGCGCACGATATCGCCTGAACCTCGCCTGAACGGCCGAAGCCAGCCCGGGCATGCGTGATGCGTGCCGTCGGAACGTGCGTCCGCGCGATGCCCCAACTTAGGGATTTCCTCTATGGCGTGGGTTCGAGGCGAAGCGCACCATCCGTCTCAAGCAAATGGAACCGGTTCCATTCCGGGGAAAAGAGGGCTAAATGACAGACATCGTGATCGTGGCGAGCGCATTCGGGATGGACCGCGTGCGTCAGGAGGGCCACAGCGCATTCGTCGCGACCGCGGCGGCATCGGGTGCGACCGGTTTCGAGGTGCGGCGCGAACTGTTCGCGTCGGAAGCGGACGCCGCACCCGGCGCGCTCGCCGCGCTGGGTGCGCTACTGGCCGGCCACGGGCTGTGGTCGGTCTATTCGACGCCGGCCAACCTGTACACGGAAACGGGCGCGCTCGATGCGGACGCATTGCGCGGCGCGCTCGCGGAAGCCGACGCGCTCGGCGCGCGCTTCGTGAAATTCCAGCTCGGCGGCTTCGCCGGCGACGCGCACGCGGCCGACATCGTCGCGCTGTCGCGCGGCGCGAAGGCCCGCGTGGTGGTCGAGAACGGCCAGCTTCCGGTCGGCGGCGCGCTCGCGCAGTTCCGCGGGCTGTTCGATGCATTGGCCGCCGCGGGCATGCCCGATGCGCTCGGGATGACGTTCGACATCGGCAACTGGCAATGGCCGGGCGAAGCGCCGCTTGATTGCGCGCAAGTGCTCGCGTCCCATGTGGAATACATTCACTGCAAGGCCGTCGAGGGCGAGGGCGCGCGCCGTTTCGCCGCCGCGCCGGCGCCGAACGACCCGCTCGTGACCGGCGTGCTCGCGGTGCTGCCGCAGCAGGCGCCGCGCGGCATCGAGTTTCCGTTCGACGCGGCCGACCTGGCGGGCGATGCGTGCCGGCGTGTCGCGTGGCTCGCAATCGCGTGACGGCGGAAGGATCCCGGAGAGTTCATTCATGAAAGCAGCACTCGATGTCGTGACCTACGGCGAAGCGATGGCGATGTTCGTCGCGACCGAGCCCGGTCATCTCGCGCATGCGGCGCAATTCGCGAAGCGGATCGCGGGCGCCGACCTGAACGTCGCGATCGGCCTGTCGCGGCTCGGCTTCCGGGTCGGCTGGATGAGCCGCGTCGGCCGCGATTCGTTCGGCGGCTACGTGCTCGACACGCTGGCGCGCGAGGGCATCGACGCATCGTGCGTGACCGTCGATCCGCGCTACCCGACCGGCTTTCAGCTCAAGTCGCGCAACGACGACGGCAGCGACCCGACCGTCGAGTATTTCCGCAAGGGCTCGGCCGCGAGCCACCTGTCGTGCGACGACTACGTGGCCGATTACGTGCTCGGCGCGCGCCACCTGCACCTGACGGGCGTCGCGCCGGCGATCTCCGCGACGTCGTGCGAGCTCGCGTTCAAGCTGGCGCGCGAAATGCGCGCGGCCGGCAAGACGATCTCGTTCGACCCGAACCTGCGCCCGACGCTGTGGCAGTCCGCCGACGTGATGGCGAAGACGCTGAATGCACTCGCGTCGCTCGCCGACTGGGTGCTGCCGGGCATCGCCGAGGGGCGGCAACTGACCGGGCACGACACGCCGGCCGATATCGCGGGCTTTTATCTCGCGCAAGGCGCGCGCGGGGTGGTGATCAAGCTCGGTGCCGAAGGTGCGTATTACCGGACGGCTGACGGGCGTGACGGAACGGTGGCGGGCGAGCGTGTGCGGAACGTCGTCGACACGGTCGGCGCCGGTGACGGCTTCGCGGTCGGCGTGGTCAGCGCGCTGCTGGAAGGGAAGACGATCGAACAGGCCGTGGCGCGCGGCAACCGCATCGGTGCGCTCGCGATCCAGGTGATCGGCGACTCGGAAGGGCTGCCGACCCGTGCCGCGCTCGATCGATTCGAAAACGTCACCAATCACGCCGATCGCTTAGAGGAAACCTTCACCGCGCAATGAGAGGCCGGACACGGCACAATCCGCGGACTCATTTAGTCGTGCATGTATGGGATCGGAGTAAGGGCTGAGGCACTAACTCTGATCGACCGCGAAGCATGGGATCAGAGTAAGCGCTAAAGCGCCAACTCTGATCGACCGCGAAGCATGGGATCGGAGTAAGGGGTGAAGCGCGAACTCTGATCGATCGCGAAGCATGGGATCGGAGTAAGCGCTAAAGCGCTAACTCCGATCGACCGCGAAGCATGGGATCGGAGTAAGGGCTAAAGCGCTAACTCCGATCGACCGCGAAGCATGGGATCGGAGTAAGCGCTAAAGCGCTAACTCCGATCGACCGCGAAGCATGGGATCAGAGTAAGCGCTAAAGCGCTAACTCTGATCGACACAGGAGACATTCTGATGGCCAATACACTCGCTGCCCGCCGCTGGTGGACGATCATGCCGATCGTCTTCATCACCTACAGCCTCGCCTACCTCGACCGCGCGAACTACGGGTTCGCCGCCGCAGCCGGCATCAACCAGGACCTCGGGATCAGCAAAGGCCTGTCGTCGCTGATCGGCGCGCTGTTCTTCCTCGGCTACTTCTTCTTCCAGATCCCCGGCGCAATCTATGCGGAACGCCGCAGCGTGAAGAAGCTCGTGTTCGTCAGCCTCATCCTGTGGGGCGCCTGCGCGGCGCTCACGGGCGTCGTCAGCAACATCCCGTCGCTGATGGCGATCCGCTTCGTGCTCGGCGTCGTCGAGGCAGCCGTGATGCCGGCGATGCTGATCTACATCAGCAACTGGTTCACGAAGAACGAACGCTCGCGCGCGAACACGTTCCTGATCCTCGGCAACCCGGTCACCGTGCTGTGGATGTCGATCGTCTCGGGTTATCTCGTGCACGAATTCGGCTGGCGCCACATGTTCATCGCCGAAGGCGTGCCGGCCGTCCTCTGGGCCGTGTGCTGGTGGTTCCTCGTGCAGGACAAGCCGGCCGATTCGCCGTGGCTCAACGCACAGGAAAAACGCGACCTCGACGCCGCGCTCGCGGCCGAGCAGGCGGCGATCAAGCCCGTGCGCAACTATGGCGAGGCATTCCGCTCGCCGGCCGTGATCAAGCTGTGCGCACAGTATTTCTGCTGGAGCATCGGCGTGTACGGTTTCGTGCTGTGGCTGCCGTCGATCGTCAAGAACGGCTCCGACCTCGGGATGGTCGCGACCGGCTGGCTGTCCGCGCTGCCGTATCTCGCCGCGACGATCGCGATGCTCGCCGCGTCGTGGGCGTCCGACAAGGTCGGTTCGCGCCGTGGCTTCGTATGGCCGTTCCTGCTGATCGGCGCGGCCGCGTTCGCCGCATCGTACGCACTCGGCTCGTCGCATTTCTGGATCTCGTATGCGCTGCTGGTCGTGGCGGGCGCCGCCATGTACGCGCCGTACGGCCCGTTCTTCGCGATCGTGCCGGAACTGCTGCCGAAGAACGTCGCCGGCGGCGCGATGGCGCTGATCAACAGCATGGGCGCGCTCGGCTCGTTCGTCGGCTCGTACTTCGTCGGCTACCTGAACGGTGCGACCGGCTCGCCCGTCGCGTCGTACGCGTTCATGAGCGCCGCGCTCGTCGCCGCGGTGATCCTCACGCTGTCCGTCAAACCCCAGGCGCCCGATACGCATCCGCTCGCGGCGCCGCTGCAAGGAAAATGAATCAGATGAAGCCCCGTATCGTCGCGTACAAGCCGCTGCCCGATGACGTCCTCGCGTACCTGCGCGAGCATGCGGACGTCGTGCAGGCCGACGGTGCCGCAGCCCTCGCCGATGCGCTCGGCGACGCGGACGGCGCGATCGGCGCGAGCCTGAAGGTCACGCCGGACATGCTCGACCGCGCACCGCGGCTGAAGGCGTGGTCGACGATCTCGGTCGGCTACGACAACTTCGACGTCGCGGATCTCACGCGGCGCGGGATCGTGCTCGCGCATACGCCGGACGTGCTGACCGAATCGACCGCCGATACGGTGTTCTCGCTGATCCTCGCGTCCGCGCGACGCGTGGTCGAGCTCGCCGAGTGGGTGAAGGCAGGCCACTGGCATCGCAGCATCGGCCCCGACCTGTACGGTACCGACGTGCAGGGCAAGACGCTCGGCATCGTCGGGCTCGGGCGGATCGGCGGCGCGGTCGCGCGCCGCGCGGCGCTCGGCTTCCGGATGCAGGTGCTGTACGCGAACCGGTCCGCGCATGCGGAAGCCGAAACGCAGTACGGCGCACGGCGCGTGACGCTCGACGAACTGCTCGCGCAAGCGGATTTCGTGTGCCTGCAGGTGCCGCTGTCGCCCGAAACGCACCACCTGATCGGCGCGGCCGAATTCGCGAAGATGAAACGCGGCGCGATCCTGATCAACGCATCGCGCGGGCCGGTGGTCGACGAAGCCGCGCTGATCGATGCGCTGCGCGCGGGTACGATCCGCGGCGCGGGGCTCGACGTGTTCGAGAAGGAACCGCTGGCCGCGGATTCGCCGCTGCTGCAGATGAAGAATGTCGTCGCGCTGCCGCATATCGGCTCGGCGACGCACGAGACGCGCCACGCGATGGCGCGCTGCGCCGCGGAAAACCTGGTCGGCGCGCTGGCCGGCACGCTGCGCACGAATCTCGTCAATCCGGATGCGCTCGCGCGCGCCTGAGCCGCGGCGGGTAACGGGCCACCACGAGCAGGTGCCCGCCCGGCGGGCGGGCGCCTTCGTTAGAGTCGATGGTCTTGGTGCCGGAGGGCTGGCTGCGTTATGATCCCCGCGCGTCGTATCGACGGCACGGCAGCGCTGCCGGCGGCGTCCAGCGACGGGTATCCGCTCCAGGTCCGGTGCGGCCGGCTGCTTGTGAACGTGACCGGGGCGGGTGCCGATGCGCCGGCGCCGATCGACCGCGAAGCATGGGATCCGCGTAAGCGGTGAAGGGCGGACGCGGATCGACCGCGAAGCATGGGATCCGCGTAAGCGGTGAAGGGCGGACGCGGATCGACCGCGAAGCATGGGATCCGCGTAAGCGCTGAAGCGCTAACGCGGATCGACAGGAGATTCCACCGGGTGGCTTACGTTTCCAACAACAAAGATCCGTCTGCTCACGAAGCGGCGCGGATCGAACGTCGCGAGGCACGACAGTGACCGATTCGCAACCAACCACAACGCGTCCGGCGACGATCAGCGATGTCGCGCGCGAAGCCGGCACCGGCAAAACCAGCGTGTCGCGCTACCTGAACGGCGAGACGCACGTGCTGTCCACCGATCTGCGCCAGCGGATCGAAGCGGCAATCGCGCGGCTCAACTACCGGCCGAACCAGATGGCGCGCGGGCTCAAGCGCGGCCGCAACCGGCTGCTCGGCATGCTCGCAGCCGACCTGACCAATCCCTATACCGTCGAAGTGCTGCAAGGCGTCGAGGCTGCCTGCCAGGCGCTCGGCTACATGCCGCTGATCTGTCACGCGGCGAACGAAGTCGAGATGGAGCGCCGCTTCCTGCAGCTGCTCACGACCTACCGCGTCGAAGGGCTGATCGTCAACGCGCTCGGCGCCGATGAGGACGTGCTGCGCCCGCTGCGCGGGGCCGGCATCCCGGCGGTGCTCGTCGACCGGACCGTCGAGGGCTTCGAGGCCGACCTGATCGGCCTCGACAACGGCGACGCGATCGAGACGGCACTCGCGCACCTGGTCGAACACGGTTTCGACGCGATCCATTTCGTCGTGCAGCCGTTCGAGCGCGTCAGCTCGCGGCGCCTGCGCGAGGCCGCATTCCGCGCGGCACTGGGCGCGCGCGGGCTGACGGTGCCGTCGACCGTCGTGCTCGACCTGAACGAGCCCGATGCGACCGCGACGGCGCTCGCCGACATCGATGCCCGCATCGACGACGCGGCACGGCGCGGCGTGCGCGCGGCGCTGTTCGCCGCGAACGCGCCGGTCGCGCTTGCAATCGCGCGCCACCTGCGCGCGCGTTTCGGCGCCGCGTGGCAACAGAAGGCGGCGCTGCTGTCGATCGACGATCCGGAATGGGCCGAGCTGATCGGTATCACGACGATCCGGCAGCCGACCTACGAAATCGGCTACAAGGCCGTCGAATTCGTGCACGAGCGGATCGACGGCGCAGCGGGCGACGTACGCGTCTCGCTGTTGCCCGGCGAGCTGGTTGTGCGCGCGTCGACCGCAAGCTGAGTATCATTCGGGGCACGCAGCGCGTCAGGTGCGCTGCCCCGAACAAGGAAATACATGACTGTCGCCCCCGTCACGCTGGCGGTGCTGATCGCCGCCACGCTGATCATCGCGCTCCTGCCGCTCGTCCTCTTCCGTATCCTGCGCAAGCCGCTTGCGCTGAACCGCCGCGACACGATCGTCGGCGTGGCCGTCTTCACGCTGTTCGCGATGATCCTCGAGCGCGCATTCCACGGGCTCGTGCTGAGCCGGACGCCGCCCGACGGCTGGCTCACGCAGCCGCTCGCGTTCGTCGCGTACAGCGCGCTTGCGACCGCCGTGTTCGAGGAAGCCGGTCGTTATCTCGGGATGCGTTTCCTGAACCGCCGCTACGGCGCGTCGGCCGGCGACAGCCGCGGAATCGGCTACGGGATCGGCCACGGCGGCGCCGAAGCGTGGTTCGTCGGCGTACTCGTGTGGGGCCAGTGGTCGTATCTCGCGTGGCTCGCGAGCCGCGGCCAGCTGGAGACCCAGCTCGCCGACCTGCCGGGCGATACCGTCGTGCGGCTGCACGTGATGCTCGCGACGCTGTCGGCACAGTCGATCCTGCTGTTGCTGCTCGAACGCTGCGCGGCGTTCGTGCTGCAGCTTGCGCTGTCGGTGCTGGTCTGGCGCGGCGTGCGCGCCAGCCGCGCGGGCGTGTTGCCGCTCGCGATCGTGCTGCATGCGCTGGCAGCCGCGCCGGCGCTGCTGTATCAGGTGCGCGTGCTGCCGGCCGGTTGGGTCGAGGCCGCGTATTTCGTGCTGGCCGCGCTTCTGGTCGTCGTGCTGGTGAAGACGTGCCGGCCGTCGCAATCGGCAGCCTGACGGGAGAGACGGGATGGACGACTATCTGATCGAATGCCAGAGCGCGGAATTCGACGCGCTCGCACGCGTGATCTGCGATCTCTTTCCGGAGCAGACGCGGTTCGCCGAAAGCAGCGACACGCGCGGGCGGTTCCTGTCCGTGCACTGGCTCGCGATGCGTTTCGGCGCGACGCCGAAGCGGATGACGCTCGATATCCGCATCGTGCCGGCGGCACTCGCGCGCTATCTGGCGCTCAAGCCGATGCAGCGCGCGCGCAGCCATGCGGTGCTGCATGCGTATACGGAAGCGATGCTCGGGTCGCTCGAGGAGCGCCACGCGGCCGGCGAGGCCGTCGAGCGGGACGCCGAACTCGAACTCGACGAAGACTTTGCGTGATCGTTCGCGCCGGCGCGATGCCGGCGCGCCGCGTCACGCGTCGCGGTAGACCTGCGCGAAGCGCTGCGCCTGCACGACACCGTAGTCGCCGGGCGCGTATTGCATCACCCAGTCGCCTGCGACGCCGCGCAGCGTGTCGCCGTTTTCCGAGCGGGCGATCGTGAACGGCTCGTCCATCCGGCGGGCGAGCACGACGGCCGGCCGGTTCCGGTAGGCGCCCGGCGCACCGTGTACGAGTGCCGGATCGGCGGGCAGGTATTTGGCGTCGAAGCGCGCGCGCGACACGACCCAGCGGTCGCCGGTGGAGCCCGTGATCAGCGCGTCGCCCGCCACATAGCGGTTCGGGCCTTCGAGGCTCATCAGTTCGCCGTCGGCGTCCGCGAAGGAAACGGCGACGGTTTCGTCCTTGACGACGCGACGGGCCTGCGGATCGGTACGCAGGTCGATGTGCTTGAGTTCGAGCATGGCGGGGAAGTGCGGGAAAAGCCGGGAGCTTATCCCGAATCCGGCGCGCCGTGTGACGCGCCGGTCGCCTGTAGCGGTGCCGTTCGGCCCGGACGGACCGTATACGGTGCCGGCGGTGCCGGCGGTGCCGGCAGGGCGGGCGTCAGGGCTGCGCGGGTGCGCTGGCGGCCGGCGCGGCTGCCGCCTTGCCTTCCTTGCCCTTCGTCTTGCCCTTGCCACGATGCTCGCCGCCGTGGTGCAGCCAGCTGCGGAACGTCGTGTCGGCCAGTGCCTTCTGGTCGGCTGGGAAACTCTCGTAGAGCGGTGCGAAGGCGTCGGCGAGCTTCTTCGCGCCGTCCGCGTTCGCTTGCGACAGTTCCGCATACTGCTTCATGTCGTCGAGTGCGGAGACGTCGTGCCTGGCCATCCGTTCACGATAGAGGCGGCCCATCGTGTCGCCGTTGCCGCGCATCGTGTCGGCGAACGTCTTCCACTGCGGCTCCTGCGCCGACGTGATCTTCAGCTGGTCGTGCAGGTACTTGATGCGCTGCTCGACGCGGGCTTCATGGCGCGCCTCGCGCTGCTCGGCGCTCGGGGCCGAAGCCGCGGCTGCGGCCGTCGTGGCCTGAGCGGGCGCTTGCGGCTGCGCCGGGGTTTGCGCGAACGCGCTGGCTGCAACGGCGAGCGTAGCGAGGGTGAGCGAAATTCTCTTCATGGTTGGCTCTCCGGGGTGGTGTCTGGCGAGCGGGCGCGGCGGCAATTGCCGCAAGCGCGCATCTCGCGTCGCCCGCTATTAGTAGCACGTTGAGTGCGGCGCAGCAGTGAATGCGACACTTGCTTACATCCGATACGAATCGAAATTGAAAGGTTCGAATCGGTTCCGGGCGATGCCGTTTGGGCCGGCCGGCGTTCGGCGCTATCATCGCGTCACCTTCCACTTTGCCGGCACGTCGTGCCCCGGCCCAGCCTCATGCGTCCACCCCGCCTCGACCAACTCGACGATCTCGACCGGCAACTCGTCGCGCTGCTGCAGGCCGATGCGCGCGCCAGCGTCGCGGATCTCGCGCGCCAGCTCGACGTCGCGCGCACGACGGTCGTCGCACGCATCGCGCGGCTCGAACGGACCAACGTGATCGCCGGCTACAGCGTCCGGCTCGGGCAGGACGTACTCGACGCGAGCATTTACGCGTATGTCGGCATCATCCTCACGCCGAAGTTCGGCAAGGACGTGTTGCGCAAGCTCGACCGGATGCCCGAGGTGCAACTGCTGTGCGCGGTGAGCGGCGAGTACGACTACGTCGCATGGCTGCGCGCCGATTCTCCCGAACGGCTCAACGACCTGCTCGACCAGATCGGTACGCTCGAAGGCGTCGAGCGCACGACGACGTCGATCATCCTGTCGCGCAAGATCGATCGCGGGACGATCGGCGGCTGACGTTCAGGCGCGGCGTTCATTGCGCCGCGCTTGTTGTGCTGTCGTATCGGCCCGACTGCCGGGCTGCGTCGTGCCAGGCGCCCCGCAAGCGGAATCCGCACCGGGATGTGCCCACCCGCACGACTGCGCTTCGTTTGCACGGGCGAGCGTGATGTCGACGCTCAGCCGGTTCGCGACGGGCAGCACGATCGCGGTCGGGAACGGCGGGATCGTCCATGCCGCTGCGAAACCGGGCACCGCATCGTTGCGCGCTTGCGAGAGCAGATCGCCGACCGGCGCGACGAATGCGCGCGTCAGCATGGACACGATCCGGAACGACGGCACCGCATTGATGCCGAACCGCCACGTCGCGAACACGGTCGCGGTCAACCCACCGAAGCACGGCGCGCCGAACGTGAAGCCGAGGCCGATCGTCTCGGTTGCAAGATCGCCCGCGGCGGTGCCGGACGCGAACGTGCATGGGATCGCGGTCGAATGGAGCCGCTCGCATCGCGGTGTGACGATCGTGTCGATCGACAGCGTGGGTTCGACGCGATGCCGCACGTTGGAGATCGCCGCGAGCGCGACGATCAACGCGGCGCGCTCGCTCGGAGGCTGACGTTCACTCCGACGATGCGCAGGTCGGTGATTCGCGTACCGACGATGTTGACCAGCACCACCGTTGCCTGGCAGATCCACGGCACATCGCAGTGCGTACGCAACTGCATCCACGGCGCCATCGCGATGCGCGTCACGATCCGGCCGCCCCCCACGTTGACTGCGAGAAAGTCCGCGCCGTTTTCGCCGACCGTGGTCGACATGATCTTGCCGATCCGGAGCGACAGCGCGAAGTCGGGCACCTTGTTCAGCCAGTGCGGCGTGCGTTCGGCGGGCAGGGGCCGCATGCGATGCCTCCTCGGCAATCGTGTAGTCGGCATTGCAGTCCGGCTCGCGAGACTTTGGCCAGCCCCGGCAGGCCCGTCAGCGAGTGAAAAACCCTCATTTCGACGTTTCGACGAAATGTGTCGTCGGAACGTCGAAATTATCGGTCGTTTCGCATCATTCTTCGTCTTGGAACTGATTTTGCGCGTCCCTAAACTGTGTTCATGGCTCAACGCCGTCCACTACATCACACCCATCATCAGGAGATAAGCGCATGAAAATCGCCATCGTCGGCGCAGGTCTGATCGGCCACACCATTGCTCACATGCTGCGTGAAACGGGCGACTACGAAGTCGTCGCGTTCGACCGCGACGCGGATGCGCTCGCGAAGCTGTCGCGCGAAGGCATCGCGACGCAACGGGTCGATTCGGCCGACGCCAACGCGATTCGCGAAGCAGTGAAGGGTTTCGATGCGCTCGTCAATGCGCTGCCTTATTACCTCGCGGTCAACGTTGCCGCCGCCGCGAAGGCTGCCGGCGTCCACTACTTCGACCTGACCGAAGACGTGCGCGCGACCCACGCGATCCGCGAACTGGCCGAAGGCTCCGACCGTGCGTTCATGCCGCAGTGCGGCCTCGCACCGGGTTTCATCGGTCTCGCCGCGCATGAACTGGTGAACGGCTTCACCGAAGTGCGCGACGTGAAGATGCGCGTCGGCGCGTTGCCCGAGTATCCGACCAACGCGCTGAAGTACAACCTGACGTGGAGCGTCGACGGCCTGATCAACGAATACTGCCAGCCGTGCGAAGCGATCCGCGACGGCCGCAAGCAGTGGGTGCAGCCGCTCGAAGGCCTCGAGCACTTCTCGCTCGACGGTACCGAATACGAAGCGTTCAACACGTCGGGCGGCCTCGGCACGCTGTGCGAGACGCTGTCGGGCAAGGTCGAGACGCTCGACTACAAGTCGGTGCGCTACCCGGGCCATCGCGATCTCGTGCAGTTCCTGCTCGAGGACCTGCGCCTGTCGACCGATCGCGACACGCTGAAGTCGATCATGCGCCGCGCGGTGCCGTCGACGAAGCAGGACGTCGTGCTGGTGTTCATCACCGTGACGGGCGTGAAGGACGGCCAGCTGGTGCAGGACGTGTTCACGCGCAAGATCTTCGCGAAGGACGTGTGCGGGATGCACATGAGCGCGATCCAGATCACGACGGCCGGCGCGATGTGCGCGGTGCTGGATCTGTTCCGCGAGAAGAAGCTGCCGCAAAGCGGTTTCATCCCGCAGGAAAAGGTGTCGCTGAAGGCATTCCTGTCGAACCGCTTCGGCAAGCTGTACGAAGGCGGCACGATGGAGCGCGTGCACGCGGTGGCCTGACCGTCCGCCAGCCTCAGGCACGAGGGCCACGAGGGCCGTACGACGCCGGGAGCGCAGCAGCGCTTCCGGCGTTGTTTTTTTTGCGGGAACGAAAAGGAGGGGCGATCAGGCTGGCAGCGGCGGGACGATCGTCGCCGCAGGCGGAGGCGGCGCGATGCGGTACAGCAGCGTATCGATGTCGGCGTCGGAGGGCGCGGTGTTGTCGAACATCACGATGCCGTCGCATTCGTGGCCGGTCGGCACGAAGCGGCGCTGCCGGTATTCGTCCCAGTGCGCGAGCTTGTAGGCATCGTTCGGGTTGCCGCGTGCGACGATCCGCTGGTGCGCGACGTCTTCCGACGTGTAGACCCAGACGACCGTCAGCGTGACGTCGGGGGCGATGCCGAGCCATGCGCGGTCGAGAATGCGGCGATCGCGCACTTCGCGCGACAACGGGCCGACGACGAGCGCGCCGATGCCCAGCGCGAGGTTTTCACGGGCCGTGTCGAGCAGGCCCTGGTATTCGGGATCGCGCAGGTGCTTCAGGTAGAGCGGGCTGTCGCGGTCGTTCGGATCCTCGGTGAGCGCACCCATCGCGGCCGAGCTGTAGCGGCCGTACAGCGTGTCCTTGTCGAGCAGGCAGAAGGCCTCGCCGGTCGCGCGCATCAGCGGCCCGATGAGCCGCTTCGCGAGCGTGGTCTTGCCGGTGCCGGCGTGACCGCAGAAGAACACCAGGTGCGTCACGAAACCTTGCCTCCCGGCCGCGGGCTCGGCGTACCGTTGCGCTTGTCGCCGCGCGAGAACACTTCCGCCTCCAGCCACATCGCGTTGATGATGCCGAAGCCGAGCGCCACGCCGATGCCGAGTATCCACGAGAAATACCACATGGGTCTGTCTCCTTGACGGTTGGGCCGCAGTGTCCTGGTGCGCGTGCTGCGGCGCACGCAGCCCGATCATGACCAATATCGTCGTGCCGCGCAAGCCGGGCCGCCCGCGCAGCAAACCGGTAAACTGATGCGCAAACCGCAACATCAGAGGCACCATGCTGATCAACTGTGCTGCATACCAGGACGGCCGCAAGCTGGCCGACATCGATATCGACGCCATCAGCGACTACGTGTCGAAGCCCGAATGCTTCGTGTGGGTCGCGCTGAAGGATCCGACGCCCGAGGAAATCGACCTGATGGGCGAGGAGTTCGGGCTGCACGAGCTCGCACTCGAGGATGCCCGCAAGGGGCACCAGCGGCCGAAGATCGAGGAGTACGGCGATTCGCTGTTCGCGGTGCTGCATACGGTCGAGCTCGATGACGACGGCGAATTCAAGGTGGGCGAGCTGAACGTGTTCGTCGGCCCGAACTACGTGCTGTCGATCCGCAACCACACCGAGCAGGACTTCCGCGACGTGCGCAAGCGCTGCGAGCACGAGCCGCATCTGCTGCGGGAAGGCTCGGCGTTCGTGTTCTACGCGCTGATGGACCAGGTCGTCGACCGCTATTTCCCGATCCTCGAAACGCTCGGCACCGAGCTCGAGGAACTCGAGGATCGGATCTTCGCGAAGGCGACGCCCGCGTCGTCGCGCGCGATCATCGAGGATCTCTATTCGCTGAAGCGCCGGCTCGTGATGCTGTACCAGCACACGGCGCCGCTGATCGAGCCGCTCGCGAAACTCACCGGCGGACGCGTGCCGCAAGTCTGCAGCGGGATGGCGGCTTATTTCCGCGACGTGTACGACCATCTGCAGCGGATCGTGAAGACGATCGAAGGGCGCCGCGAGATGGTCGTCACGGCGATCCAGGTCAACCTCGGGATGATCTCGCTGGCCGAGAACGAAGTGACGAAGCGGCTTGGTTCGTTCGCCGCGCTGTTCGCGATACCGACGATGATCGCCGGCATCTACGGGATGAACTTCGCGAACATGCCCGAACTGCACCTGAAATACGGTTTCTACGGCTGCATCGCGGTGATGGTCGTCGCCGACTTCGCGCTGTGGTGGCGATTCAAGCGGGCAGGGTGGCTGTAGTCCTGCGTCGCGCCTAGCGCGGCGCGTGCTTGCCGATCACGACGCGCCACGGACGTACACGCCACGATTTCACGAGGCCGTTCTGCACATACGGATCGGCGCGCGCGAACGACTCGGCCGCCTCCGGCGAGTCGCCTTCGAACACGAGCACGGCCTGGTCGGCCGGGTCCGACAGCGCGCCGGCGAGCACGAGTTCGCCGCGCTCGGTCGCGGCCTGTGCAAGCGCGAGATGTTCGGCGCGGAACGGTTCGCGCCGCGACAGGTAATCGTCGACGAGTTCGTAGATCAACTGGTAATGCATGCGTGGCTCCGGGAAGGGGACGGCGGCGCGGTCGTCGTGTCGGCACGGCTGCCGGTCAGTCTGTTGCGGCCAGTATAGGACAGCCGGATGGCCGGCGCGTCGCCACCGGGAGCGTAATCTCGTTCCCTGAATTGCAACTAACGGTCAGCCAACTCAGCGACCGGAAGTCCCGACCGCGGTCGCGCCTTTGATCCCACCGCTTTTTCTTCTTGTTTCGCAGGGCCGGGAGACGCGGTCCGCATCGACGATGCGGTCACGTCTGCAGGGCAGGCCCTGACGGAAGCTCGGTGTATGCGCCGCGGCCGCTCCGGCGGCCCGCACCTACGCCTTGTATCCGATCGTGCGCAGCAGATCCTTGCGCCAGCGCACGTCGTCGTCGTTCTCGACGCCGAGCGGCGGAAAGCCGTCGACGACACCGGCGATCCCGCGTCCCTGCGCGCTTTCCGCGACGATCACGTCGGTCGGGTTCGCGGTCGCGCAGTAGATCCGGCAGACCTCCGGCACGGCCTTGATCGCATTGAGCACGTTGACCGGATAGAAACCGTCGCCGAGGAACACGATGAACGCGTGACCGGCGCCGATCGCAAGGGCGTTGCGGCACGCGAGCTCGACGAGTTCCGCATCGGTGCCGGAGCGGCGCACGAGACGCTTGCCCGATGCCTCGCAGAACGCGAGCCCGAAACGAATGCCCGGCACGGTGCCGACCAGCGTCTCGTGGATGTCCTCGACGGACTTGATGAAATGCGACTGGCCGAGGATGAAATTCACGGCCTCGGGTTTGTCGATGGTGACGGTTTCGAATTGCAGCATGGCGGACCTCGTCTGGCGATGCGGCGCGCGCGCCGCAATGGGCTCTCCAAGCTTAGTACGCGGCGGCTGGCGTCGAAAGCGACGCGTCCTATCCTTGGTTGTGTAGGGCGCGCGAGCGCGAATGCAACGGAGGGCAACATGGACGTGCGACACGGCTTCGTCGACTGCGTGGGACGCACGCCGTTGATCCGGCTGGCGAAGCTCAGCGCCGAAACGGGCTGCGAAATCCTGGGCAAGGCGGAATTCATGAACCCGGGCGGTTCGGTGAAGGACCGCGCGGCGCTCTACATCATCCGCGACGCCGAGCAGCGCGGCGCGCTGAAGCCGGGCGGCACCGTCGTCGAGGGCACGGCGGGCAACACGGGCATCGGTCTTGCGCACATCTGCGCGGCGCGCGGTTATCGCTGCGTGATCGTGATTCCCGACACGCAATCGCCGGACAAGATGGCGATCCTGCGCACGCTCGGCGCCGACGTGCGCCCGGTGCCGGCGGCGCCGTATCGCGACCCGAACAACTATCAGAAGATTGCCGGGAGGCTCGCGGACGAACTCGACAACGCGGTATGGGCCAACCAGTTCGACAACGTCGTCAACCGGCAGGCGCACTACGAGACGACCGGACCGGAAATCTGGCGCGATACGGCGGGCACGGTCGATGCGTTCGTCTGCGCAACCGGCACGGGCGGCACGCTGGCGGGCGTGAGCCGCTACCTGAAGGAGCAGAATCCGGAGGTCCGGATCGTGCTGGCCGATCCGCACGGCAGCGGGCTCTACGGTTACGTGAAAACGGGCGACCTCGGTGCCGAAGGCAGTTCGATCACCGAAGGCATCGGCTCGACGCGGGTCACCGCGAATCTGGCCGGCGCACCGATCGACGACGCCGTGAGGATCGATGATTCGCAGTGTGTGACGATGGTCTACCGGCTGCTGCGCGAAGAAGGGCTGTACGTCGGCGGATCGAGCGGAATCAACGTCGCGGCGGCGGTCTGGCTGGCCCGCAGGATGGGCCCGGGGCATACGATCGTGACTTTGCTGTGCGATCGCGGCGACATCTATCGTGCGCGGCTCTTCAACCGCGAATGGCTGCGCGAAAAAGGGTTGGAACCGCGGTTGGAACCGGAACGGGAGCCCGAATGAGCAGAGGGGGAGGCGGCGTTTCCATTGGCTCGAATGCGACCTATGCTGAACAAATCCGGAGCGAACGCCGTTCGCCCGATTCGCCCAGACGAGGTGTGCCATGCCAGTATCAGCCACCCTGCAGGATTGCCTGCGCCAGAAGTCATCGCGGTACGAAGTGGTGTACCACCCCTATAGCCATACGAGCATGGAGACGGCCGCCGCCGCGCATATCCCCGGCGATCGTCTTGCGAAAACCGTGCTCCTCGAAGACGACGAAGGCTACGTCGCAGCCGTATTGCCGACCACGCACGCCGTGCGCCTGTCGGATCTTTGGGTGAAGACGGGACGCCATCTCGTGCTCGCCCGGGAGGTCGAACTGCGCGAGCTGTTCAAGGATTGCGACATGGGTGCGCTGCCGCCGGTCTGCATGGCGTACGGCATGAAGACGTTTCTCGAGGAACGTCTTGCACAGCAGCCGGAAGTCTATTTCGAGGCCGGTGACCACGAAGCACTGATCCACATGATGCAGGATGAATTCCTGACGCTGATGGAGACGGCCGAGCGTGCGCATTTCTCGCACAAGATGCAGGGCATGCAGTCCTGACGCGTGCGGTGAACGGGCAATTGTCGGTGCGTGTGTGACAGGGGTGCAGGTCCTGCCAGTGGGCAGGTCGCAGGATAGTTAATTCGATGTGCGAAGTGTTTGGTGATGTGTTTTAGTCCGACGACCAATCCTGAATTTATGTCGCATTCCGGATTAACTGTTTTGGGTACCTCGGGTACGGCATCGCTGGTACGCCGTCCTCGAGGAAACGATCCCGGCCAGTTCGAGGCGGTCGACCGGCATGTCCGTCGACATGCGGGCGATGACGAGGCGGGGGATGCATCCGCGAGATTATTGTTCGAATGCCCTTTTTTGGTGCGGTGCAGGAGATATGCCGATATTTATGTTGAAGCGGATCAATATCCGTTTTTGCATATACCCATACAATTCAATTACCAATTGAATAATAAAAGGTGTATTTGTGCTTACCGGAATATTATTTGAATATCCCCTCCAAACTTTGTATTCGGGTATCAAATAAAGTTTGACGGCAAAATTTTTTCCTTGCTATCTTCTGCACCCAAGTGAACGGCGCCAATGACATCACCGTGTAACGAACGGCGAATCGTCATACGAAACACGCGGTGCCGCCCGCTCAGCTGACAATTGCCTGAACGTGCAGGCGCGTGGTTTTCCGGTGCAAACACCGGGCCGCGCCGGCCGGAACGATTCCTTGAAAAAGAATGTATTGGAATTCGAATGCAATTCTTTCAATTCGGATTGCAAATTGAATTTGAAATGAAATGTTCGGGTGGATGCGGTGGCGATGCCGACCTGGTTTCGCCGCCGGCAGCAATCCGAAACTGGGCGAATCGCTTGGGGGATGGATGGTGGGCATGAAAGTCGAAGAAGGTCTGGTTACGTCGAACAGCGGACTGGCTACGCTGGGCCGTCCGCGAGAGTTCGGCAAGAAGCAACAGAATCCGGTACGCCGGTTCGGCGGCATCGGAATCGTCCTGGTGCTGCATGCAGTGCTGATCTACGCGCTGCTCAACGGCCTGGCGACGAAAGTCGTGCAGGTGATCCAGCACCCGATCGAAACCCGCATCATCGAGCCGGTCAAGCCGCCGCCGCCACCGCCGATGCCCGTGGTCAAGCTCCCGCCGCCGAAGTTCGCGCCACCGCCGCCGCCGTTCGTCCCGCCGCCGGAAGTGCCGGTGCAGGCGCCGCCGCAGGCGACGATCACGCACCAGTCGGCCCCGGTACCCTCCACGCCGGCCGTGCAGGCACCGGTCGTGGCGCCCCCGGCGCCGGCCAAGCCCGTCAGCCATGACGTGGGTGTCGTCTGCCCGAATTCGGATGCGCTTCGCGCGTCGATCCAGTATCCGAAGGAAGCGCAGGAAAACAACATCACGGGTGACGTGACGATCGAATTCGTCGTGGATGCGGAAGGGAACATCACGAACGAGCGCGTGGCGCAGTCGGCCGATCCGGTCCTCGATCGCGCTGCCTACAACACCGTAAAACGATTCAAGTGCGTCGCGCAGGGCCAGTCGGTGCGGGTCCAGGTGCCGTTCTCGTTCAATCTGAATTGATGCAGTGGGCGGCCCGGCGCGAACCGGGCCGGGAAAAACCATCACGAACTGACGTATTAAGTTCACCGAAATAACTGGAGTGGGGTATGACGAAGCGTTCACTGGCCGCGTTGGCGGCAAGCATCCTGATGTCCGTCGTCGCAGTCGACGGGTTCGTTGCGCCGCAGCTCGCCCATGCGCAGGCAAGCGGCGCGGCCGGCACGGCGGCACAGGCGGCGGCGCCGTCTGCCGCACCGGCCACGGCTCCGGCCGCCGCCGAACCGGCTCCGCCGCCCGCGCCGGCCACGACGGAAGCGGTCGAGAACCCGTACGGGCTCGGCGCGTTGTGGAAGAACGGCGACTTCGTCGCCCGTTTCGTGCTGATCCTGCTGGTGATCATGTCGATGGGGAGCTGGTACATCATGATCACGAAGTTCCTGGAGCAGTTGCGCGCCAATCGCCGCGCGAAACTGGCAGATGCGCAGCTCTGGTCCGCACCGTCGCTGGCCGAGGGCGCCAAGCTCCTCGACGAGGCCTCGCCGTTCCGCTTCATCGCCGAAACGGCGATCGAGGCCGGCGAGCACCATGAAGATGCGCTGCTGGAAGCCGTGGACCGCAACACGTGGATCGACGTGTCGGTCGAGCGCTCGATCACGAACGTGTCGAACCGGATGCAGGACGGGCTCGCATTCCTGGCCACGGTGGGCTCCACGGCGCCGTTCGTCGGGCTGTTCGGCACGGTCTGGGGGATTTATCACGCGCTGACCGCGATCGGTATCGCCGGCCAGGCGTCGATCGACAAGGTCGCGGGCCCGGTGGGCGAGGCGCTCATCATGACCGCGATCGGCCTCGCCGTCGCGGTGCCCGCGGTGCTCGGCTACAACTTCCTGGTCCGGCGCAACAAGTCGGTGATGGAGCGGGTTCGCAACTTCGGCGCGCAACTGCATACGGTGCTGCTGGCCGGCAATCGGCGCCCGGTACGCGCGGCGTCCTCGTCGCCGGCCGCGGCGTCGCTTGCGAACTGACCGCCTGACGGAGACGCGCGATGGCCATGAACGTCGGGCAGGACGACAGCGACGAGGTGATCGCCAACATCAACACGACGCCGCTCGTCGACGTGATGCTGGTGTTGCTGATCATCTTCCTGATCACGATTCCGGTCGTGACGCACACGATCCAGCTTCAGTTGCCGAAGGAGACGGTGCAACCGCTGCAGACGACGCCGAAGAGCATCGAGATCGCGGTGAACCGCGATGGCGACTTCTTCTGGGGCGAACAGCTGGTGGATGCGCAGACACTGCTCGCGAAGCTGAAGGACGTGTCGCAGCAGCAGCCGCAGCCGAGCGTCCACGTGCGGGGCGACCAGAACACGCGTTACGAGTTCATCGGCCGGGTGGTCACGATGTGCGAGCGCGCGGGGATCGCGAAACTGTCGTTCATTACGGAGCCGCCCGCACGCGGCGGCTAGTCGTGGGCGGGAACCTTGGTGAGAGGGCGGGCTGGCGGCTGGGGGGGATGCACTGACGCCGGTCGGCCTTGGGGCATGGGGTCGGCGTAGGTGCTGAAGCATTAATGCTGGTCGACCGCGAAGCATGGGGTCGGCGTAAGTGCTGAAGCACTAACGCTGATCGACCGCGAAGCATGGGACCAGCGTAAGCGCTGAAGCACTAACGCTGATCGACCGCGAAGCATGGGACCAGCGTAAGTGCTGAAGCACGAACGCTGATCGACCGCGAAGCATGGGATCAGCGTAAGTGCTGAAGCACTAACGCTGATCGACCGCGAAGCATGGGATCAGCGTAAGTGCTGAAGCACTAACGCTGATCGACAGGAGTCGACGATGGAAATGAATGTGCCTTCGGGCGGAAGCAATGCCGAACCGGAAGTGATGGTCGATATCAACACCACGCCGTTGATCGACGTGATGCTGGTGTTGCTGATCATGCTGATCATCACGATCCCGATTCAGATGCATTCGGTGAAGATGGACCTGCCGGTGGGTAACCCGCCGCCGCCGGCCACGCCGCCGGAAATCGTGCAGATCGACATCGACTTCGACGGCACGACGACGTGGAACGGCGCACCGGTGCCGGACCGCACGGCGCTCGAGGCGAAACTGACCCAGGTGGCGGCGGAACCCGTGCAGGCGGAAATCCACCTGCGCCCCAACAAGCTGGTGCCGTACAAGGACGTGGCCGCCGTGCTCGCGTCCGCGCAACGCGTGGGCGCGACCAAGATCGGCCTGATCGGTAACGAACAGTTCATGCAATGACGCCACGGACGAGCCGATGAACCAGCGACGATGGAAACGGATGATGGCGGTGGCGGCGCTCGGCGCGGCAGGCTTGCTCGGACGCCCGGCATTGCCGGCGGACGCGCTGCGGCCGGACGTGGCAAAACCGTTGGCGGCCGCACAGGACCTGTACCGGGCGCACAAGTATCGCGATGCACTGGGCAAGATCGCCCAGGCGGCGGCCGTGCCGAACCGGACGCCGTACGAAACCTACATGGTGGAGGAGATGCGCGGCGCGGCCGCGATGGCGGCCGGCGATTCCGGCACGGCCGCGCAGGCCTACGAGGCCGTGCTGAACTCGGGGCGACTGTCGGGCGAGGACGAGCAGCGGACCACGGCGGCGCTGGCCGGCATCTACTTTCAGCAGAAGAACTACCCGCTGGCGATCCGGATCGCCCAGCGCTACCTGAAGGCCGGCGGATCCGATCCGGAAATGCGCACGCTGCTCACGCAGTCGTACTACCTGTCAAACGATTGCACACCGCTCGTGAGCCAGTTGAAGGCGAGCACCGACGCGCAGGCGAACGGCGGACACGTGCCGGATGAAGGGCAGTTGCAGATGCTTGCGAGCTGTGCGCAGAAAGTGAAGGACGGCAACGCATATCGCGGTGCGCTCGGGCTGCTGGTGGCTTACCACCCGAGCCCCGCGTACTGGGACGAAATGGTCACGGCGATTCGCGGCAACCCGGGGTATCTGCCGTCGCTCGATCTCGACATCTACCGGTTGCGCCGGGCCACGGGCTCGCTCGCGACAGCCGATGCGTACATGGAGATGACGCAACTCGCGCTGGTGGCAGGGTTGCCCGCCGAAGGCAAGCAGGTGATCGATCAGGGGTTCGCGTCCGGCGTACTCGGCAAGGACGCGCAGGCGGATCGCGAGAAGCGGCTGCAGGCGCTCGCGGCAAAGCGCGCGCAGTCGGGCGGGGACGCCGCGACGCCGGCTGCGCCGATCGACGCGGGCATGAACCTCGTCTTCGCGGGCAAGGCGCAGCAGGGGCTGCCGATGATGGAGCAGGCGATCACGAAGGGCGGTCTCGATCATCCGGACGCGGCGCGACTGCGGCTCGGCGAGGCGTATTACGTGGCCGGTCAGAAGGCGCGGGCGGTCCAGGTGCTGCGCACGGTCAAGGGCACCGACGGTTCCGCCGACCTCGCACGGCTCTGGACAGCGGTGGCATCCCGCTAACGCAACGCAAGGGCACGACGGCTCGCAGCGCGGGAGCAGGCGTGGTCGGTGAGCGGTAATCGGTGCGCCGCTCAGATGGCACCGATGCATGAAGGGCAGGTCAGCCGAGGGAAAAGGGGCAGCCTTGTTGATTAGTAAACCGAATGAAATGTGCAAGATCGGATCGGCCGCGCGATGCGGGTGCCGTGACGCACCACGCGTGGCGTGCACGCCGCGACAGCGTGCAGCCGGGTATCGCACCGGGCCGGTTGCGTCACGGCATCGGTCGAAGCTTGACGACATCAAACCGATTTCGACTGCGAGGGACCGTCTTCCCATGGTTGTGCCCCCTGATGAGTCGGTGCTCGTCGCCGTGTCGCTAGGCAACAAGATCCGGGCGCTGCGCCAGCGCCTGAAACTCACGCTCGACGAAACGTCGACGATCGCCGGCATTTCGAAGCCGTTCCTGTCGCAAGTCGAGCGTGGGCGGGCGACGCCGTCGATCACGTCGCTGGTCCGGATCGCAAAGGCGCTGGGCGTGACGATGCAGTACTTCATCGACACGCCGACGGAAGCGCGCTCGGTATGCCGCGGCAATGCGCTGCAGTATTTCCAGTTCACCAACTCGGCCAGCCGGTTCGCCCGGCTGACGAATCTGGTGGACGGCCGCAAGCTCGACGCGATCCTCGTCAGGATGCCGGCGGGGCAGTTGTCGTCCGAGATGACGACGCATGCGGGCGAGGAGTTCGTCTACGTGTTGCGCGGGCAGGTGGCGCTGACGCTCGAGGATTGCACGTTCACGCTGAACGAGGGCGATACCGCGCATTACGAATCGACGATGCCGCATGCGTGGCGCAACACGGCCGACGAAGAGGCGGTGATCGTCTGGGTCGGCACGCCCAGGCTGTTCTAGCAAGGGCGGCCGGCGCGGCGGGCCGTCAGGAAGGAGAGGTACCCGATCGGCAGCGGATGCCGGTCGAATCGGCAGGAAGCAGGTAATGCGCTCAATGTAGGTATTTAGTATGGCGAATCAAAATAGAAAACGACGGTGACGCTGAATGGTGCTGGTGCCCCGAAGCCGAGCCGTTCGAGTCGTGGCGGTAGAAAGCGTGGCAATCGAAGGCGTGGCAATCGCGGGTTCCGTTACACGGTCACCCAGGACGCGCAAGGAATTCACAAGGTTCCGGCGCGCAGCAGGTGGGGTCTTACTACGAGCGAGAGGGAACAAGATGAAGCAGAGAGTTTTGGCGTTGGCCATCAAGAGGATAGTCTGGGCGGAGCTGGCGCTGACGGCGGCATTGGCGCCGCCGGCGTTTGCCCAGAGCCAGCCGGCGCCGGGCGCCGTCGCGATCGCGGATGCGGTCGCGAACGGCGCGCCCGTGACCGTTGCACAGGCGGGCGGCACGCCCGACGCCGCCGCTGCCACGGGCGCCACGGCGCCCGACGCGGCAGCGGGTGCGGCAACCGAGGCCGCACCCGGTGCGAACGGGCAGGGCAAGGTCGCGCAGATCAAGCGCTTCGAAGTGACGGGGTCGCTGATCCGGCAGGCCGACAAGACCGGTTTCCAGCAGGTGCAGACGATCACGCCGAAGGAAATCCAGGCCAGCGGCGCGGTGACCGTCACCGACTTCCTGCGCGATGCGGCGGCCAACTCGGCGAACAGCTGGGGTGAAGGGCAATCGGGCAACTTCGCGGCCGGCGCGGCCGGTATCGCGCTGCGCGGCCTGTCCGAGAAGTACACGCTCGTGATGGTCGACGGCCAGCGCGTCGCACCTTACGCATTCTTCTCGAACAGCGTCGACTCGTTCTTCGACCTCAACACGATCCCGCTCAACGATATCGAGCGGATCGAAATCGTGAAGACGGGCGCCGTGTCGCAGTACGGTTCGGACGCGATCGGCGGGGTCGTCAACATCATCACGAAACACAATTTCCGCGGCCTGCAGCTCGACGGCAGCCTCGGCAGCGCGATCAATGCCGGCAACGGCGACGGCACGACGAAGTTCGGCGTGCTCGGCGGCTTCGGCGACCTGAACGCCGACCGCTTCAACGTGACGGCCGCGCTCAGCTACTACAAGTCGAACGGCTTCACGCTGGCCGATCGCGATTCGACGCGCAACCAGGACTTCACGGGCAAGCCGGGCGGCTTCTCGCTGCTCGCGCCGTCGTACTGGAACATGCCCGGCGGCGTCGCGCAGGCGCTGAGCGGGGGCTGCCCGTTCGGCGGCTCGGTGCATCCGGCCGCGTCGAATTCGCTGTCGTCCGGCTCGCCGGGCACCGTCTGCGCGTACAACACGGCCGAAAGCACGTCGATCCTGCCGATGACCGAGCGCCTGAACGCGAAGCTGCATGGTGACTTCAAGATCGACGACAAGACGACCGCGTTCGCGGATTTCCTCGAGAGCTACAACACGACCACGACCAACGACGGCCTGTGGAACAACGTGATCGGCAACCCGCAGAACCCGGCGCTCGTCTGGAATCCGCAGACGAAGCTGCTGTCGCCGTTCAACTACACGGTACCGGTCAGCAACCCGTACAACACGACGGGCGCGGCCACGCCGCTCACCTACGCGTTTCCGAACACGGTCGCGCAGAAGACCTGGGCGAACTACTGGCGTGCGGCCGCCGGCATCAAGGGGTCGTTCACGCTGCCGTACGGCGACTGGGACTGGGCAACGTCGGTCAGCCACTCGCAGAGCACGGTGTCGAACGTGTTCACGAACCAGCTGAACGTCAACGCGCTGAACAATATCTACCAGAACGGCACGCTGAACTTTGCGAACCCGGCGGCGACGCCGAATGCGTTCAACGGGCTGTTCCAGGAAGCGAACAACCTCGGCATCTCGAAGCTCGACACGATCGACGCGACGCTGTCGACGCCGAACCTGTTCCATCTGCCGACCGGCGACGTCGGGATCGGTTTCGGCGCGCAGTTCACGCACCAGAGCGAAGTGCTGACGCCGGGCTCCGAATACCTGAGCGGGGCGGTCGTTACCCCGGACCTCGAGACGGTGAACGGCCAGCGCAACGTCGCGGCCGTCTATTACCAGATCAACGTGCCGATCCTCGAGAACCTGACGTTCAGCCAGGCCGGCCGCTACGACCACTACACGGACGTGGGCGGTGCCTTCTCGCCGCGCTTCGCGTTGCGCTACCAGCCGATCAAGGCCCTCACGCTGTATACGTCGTACAACCGCGGCTTCCGTGCGCCGACCTTTGTCGAGGACAGCAAGTCGCAGACGCTCGGCATCCAGGTCGATCCGGCCACCGGCCAGAACTACACGTCGATCACCGTCGGCAACCCGAACCTCGCGCCGGAACGCACGCGCAACTTCAATATCGGCTTCCAGGTATCGCCGAGCCGCTACACGGATCTCGGCTTCGACTGGTACAAGATCCGCATCGACAACGTGATCGGCCAGGGCGCGCCGTCACAGGTCGTGACCGATCCGACGACGGGCCAGCTGCTGTACAAGATGATTCCGTATCAGAACCTCGGTTACCTCGACACGAACGGCTTCGAAGGCACGTTCCGCCAGGGCTTGCCGCTCAAGGGCTGGGGCACGGTCACGCTGTCGGGTGACTGGGCGTACATCAACAGCTACAAGATCGGCTTCCCGGGCGGCACGCCGGTCAACGGCGCGGGCAACAACTTCACGATAACGCAGCCGTTCGGCGGCAGTTTCCCGCGCTGGCGCGGCAACACGACGCTGGACTGGAACTACCGGAAGTTCGATGCGGCGCTGACGTGGCAGTTCACGGGCCCGTACGCGCAGAACCTGCTGCCGGCGCCCGCGCCGTCGAAGGTCGGCTCGTACAGCCAGTTCAACCTGATGATGACGTACACGGGTTTCAAGAACTGGACGATCTACGGCGGCATCAACAACCTCTTCAACCGCACGCCGCCGTACGACCCGATCTTCGCGAACGGCACGCTGGACCAGAGCGGGTACGACACGTCGGTGTATTCGTACATCGGCCGGTTCGCGCAGGTGGGCGCGACGTACAAGTTCTGACGGCGATCGCGATGCGCTGACAGGCTTTGGACAGGCCGCTCCACGTCCACTACCCCCTTTTCGGGGCGGCCTTTTTTCGCCTGGCGCCACGACGTCCCGCAACCGGGGCGCGCGGCGGCGCAGTTGATCCGATCGTGTACAGCACGAACCACACGCGGGACGCGGCCGGCATGCGGCGTCCGGCACAGGCATCGACCGTGCGCAGGCAGCGCGCCCGCACGCTTCCGGACAGACCGACCATGAGACTGTTGATTGGGCGACGGGCACGCGTGCCGCGCCACTCGCACCTGAAGCGCCTTCAGTGCCTGAAGCGCACGCATGCGCGGATACGTGCCGCCACACGCGCCGCGCTGCTTGCGTGCGCCGCGTGGCTCGTGTCGGGCGGCGTCATGCTGCAGGCCGCGCTCGCCGTGCCGGCGATCTCGCAATACGACCATCCGAAGTATCCGCCGGGCTTCACGCATTTTGACTACGCGAATCCGGACGCGCCGGACAGCGGCACGCTCGATTTCGAAAACTACGACGAAGCGCAAAGCTACGACTCGCTGAACCCGTTTCTCGTGCGCGGCTCGCCTGCGCCGGACATCAAGAACCTGATGTTCGACACGCTGATGCAGCGCAGCTGGGACGAGCTCGCGTCCGAATACGCGCTGATCGCCGACGACGTCGAGGTCGCGCCCGACGGGCTGTCGGCGACGTTCCATATCGATCCGGCCGCGCGCTTCTCGAACGGCGACCCGATCACCGCGGCCGACGTCAGGTATTCGTTCGATACGCTGACGAGCCCGCAGGCCTCGCCGCTGTACAACGCGCAGTTCTCGATCATCAGGCGCGCGGTGGTCGTCGACGGCCACACGGTGCGCTTCGAGTTCAAGCACGCGGAGCGCGACGCCGCGCTGATCGCGGGCGACCTGCCGGTGTTCTCGCCGAAGTGGGGCATGCGTGCGGACGGCACGCGGCCGCCGTTCGACCAGATCGCGACGGTGCCGCCGATCGCGAGCGGCCCGTACCTGATCGAGCAGCGCAAGAACGACAAGCAGATCGTCTATGTGCGCAACCCGCACTACTGGGCGGCGAACCTGCCGTCACGACGCGGCATGTTCCGCTTCGCGCGCGTGTCGTTCAAGCTGTACCTGGATCAGTACACGGCGCTCGAGGCATTCAAGGCCGGCGACATCGACGCGCGCATGGAATACAGCGCGACACAGTGGGCGCGCAAGTACGTCGGCAAGAACTTCCGAAACGGCATGCTCGAGCGCGGCGAGTTTCCTGACGGCCCCGCGCAGATGCAGGGCTTCCTGATCAACATGCGCAAGCCGATGTTCCGGGACGTGCGGGTGCGGCACGCGCTCGCGCTGGCGTTCGACTTCGACTGGATGAGCCGGATGATGTTCTACGGGCAGTATCGCCGCACCAACAGCTTCTGGGAGGCGAGCCCGTTCGCGGCAACCGGCATGCCGAGCGAGAAGGAGCGCGCGTTGCTCGAACCGTTCCGCTCGACGCTGCCCCCGGAGGTATTCGGCCCGATGATCCGGCAACCGTCGACGCTGCCGCCCGACTCGTTGCGCGCGAACCTGAAGCAGGCGCGCGACCTGCTCGCGCAGGCGGGCTGGTTTTACCGCGACGGCGCGCTGCGCGACGCGAACGGCACGCCGATGACGATCGAGATCATCGACGACCAGCCCGGCATGGACCGCCTGATCCTGCCGTACACGCAGGCGCTCGCGATGCTCGGCATCCACGCGTACCTGCGCGAGATCGACAGCGCGGTCTACCTGAAGCGGCTCGACAACTTCGAGTACGACATGACGACGTACATCTACCTGCCCGTGACGATCCCGGGTGCGGAGCTGACGCGCCGCTTCGGCAGCGCGGCCGCGTCGCAGCCGGGCTCCGAGAACTATCCGGGCGTGAAGTCGAAGGCGGTCGACGCGCTGATCCGCGCGGCGCTCGCCGCCGACACGCTCGACGATCTCGAGACGGCCACGCACGCGCTCGACCGCGTGCTGATCAACCTGTACGCGCTGATCCCGCAGTACTACCTGCCGAATGCGCGGATCGCGTACAAGGCGACGCTCGGCCACCCGGCGATCGTGCCGGACTCCTATCAGTATGAAGACTGGATCATCGACTACTGGTACGTGAAGCATCCGGCGGCGAAACCCGCGCCGGCGGCCTGACGGGGGAACGACGATGCTGGCATACATACTCAGGCGGTTGCTGCTGATGGTCCCGACGCTGATCGGGGTGGTGACGATCACGTTCGCGGTCACGCAGTTCGTGCCGGGCGGCCCGGTCGAACAGGTGCTCGCGCAGTTGCGCCACGGCAGTGCGCGCGGCGGGGAGGCGGGCGGCGGAGGCGGCGGCTACCACGGCAGCCAGGGCGTCGACCCGCAGCAGATCGAACAGATCCGCAAGCAGTTCGGCTTCGACAGGCCGCCGCTCGAACGCTACGTGCTGATGCTGAAGAGTTATGCGACGTTCGACCTCGGCCAGTCCTATTTCGCGCATCGCAGCGTGTGGGCGGTCATTCGCTCGAAGCTGCCGGTGTCGATCACGCTCGGGATGTGGACGGTGATCCTCACGTACCTGGTGTCGGTGCCGCTCGGCATTGCGAAAGCGGTGCGCAACGGGTCGCGGTTCGACACCGTGACGAGCGTGCTGGTGCTGGCCGGCTACGCGGTGCCGGGCTTCGTGCTCGGCGTGCTGCTGCTGATGCTGTTCGGCGGCGGCACGTTCTGGCAGGTGTTCCCGATGCGCGGGCTTACATCCGACAACTTCGACGACCTGACGCTGATCGGAAAGGCGCTCGACTATCTGTGGCACATCGTGATGCCGGTGACGGCGTCGGTCGTCGGCAACTTCGCGATCGTCACGATCCTCACCAAGAACACGTTCCTCGAGGAGATCGGCCGGCAATACGTGCTGACCGCCCGCGCGAAGGGCGCGCCCGAGCGCGACGTGCTGTGGAAGCACGTGCTGCGCAACGCGGCGATCCCGCTGCTCACCGGGCTGCCGGCCGCGTTCGTCGGCGCCTTCCTGAATGGCAACCTGCTGATCGAGACGCTGTTCTCGCTCGACGGCATGGGGCAACTGTCGTACGACTCGGTGATCCGCCGCGACTATCCGGTCGTGCTCGGCTCGCTGTTCCTGTTCACGCTGATCGGCCTGCTGACCAAACTCATCGCGGATATCTGCTATGTCCTCGTCGACCCCCGTATCCAGTTCAACCGCCTGGACCACTGACCAGGCATGCGCCGCGTGCGCGGCCTCGCCGTCGCCGTGGCGGCGCACGTGGTTGCGCTTTCGCGCACAGCCGCTCGGCTACTGGAGCCTCGTGATCTTCACGGTGCTGTTCGTGCTCAGCCTGGGCGCGAACCTGCTGTCGAACGACCGGCCGCTGATCGTGCGCTACGACGGGCACTATTACTTCCCGATCGTGAAGGACTATCCGGAGACCGCGTTCGGCGGCGATTTTCCCGCGATGACGAACTATCTCGACCCGTACATCCGCACGAAACTCGAGTCGCACGGCAATTTCGCGCTTTATCCGCCGAACCGCTATCGCTACGACACGATCGACTATTTCGCGTCGCGCCCGTATCCGGCGCCGCCGTCGGCCAGCAACTGGCTCGGCACCGACCAGTTCGGGCGCGACGTGCTCGCGCGGCTGCTGTACGGGTTCCGGCTGTCGGTGCTGATGGCGTTTGCGCTGACGGTATCGGGCGTGCTGGTCGGCGTGCTCACCGGTGCGCTGCAAGGCTTCTACGGCGGCCGTACCGACCTGGTCGGCCAGCGCCTGATCGAGATCTGGAGCGCGCTGCCCGACCTGTACCTGCTGATCATCTTCGCGTCGATCTTCACACCGTCGCTGTGGCTGCTGTTCGTGCTGCTGTCGATGTTCGGCTGGCTCGTGCTGTCCGACTACGTGCGCGCCGAATTCCTGCGCAACCGCGCGCTCGACTACGTGAAAGCTGCACGCACGATGGGGCTGACGAACGCGCAGATCATCTGGCGCCACGTTCTGCCGAACAGCCTGACGCCGGTGATCACGTTCCTGCCGTTCCGGATGAGCGCAGCGATCCTGTCGCTGACGAGCCTCGACTTCCTCGGGCTCGGCGTGCCGCCGCCGACGCCGAGCCTCGGCGAGCTGCTGCAGGAGGGGAAGAACAACCTGGATGCGTGGTGGATCTCGATCGCGGCGTTCGCGGCGCTGGTGGTGACGCTGCTGCTGCTCACCTTCATGGGCGATGCGCTGCGCAACGCGCTCGACACGCGCACGCGCGGCTCGGCATTCGGCGGAGGGCGATGATGACGAGACCGTTGCTGCAGATCGACGGGTTTTCCGCGCATTTCGGCGCGAACGCGGCCGTCCAGGACCTGAGCCTGTCGATCGGCCGCGGCGAGCGCGTGGCGCTCGTCGGCGAGTCGGGGTCGGGCAAGAGCGTGACCGCGCTGTCGATCCTGCGGCTCGCGCAGCAGGCGACGCTGTCGGGGCGGATGCTGTTCGACGGCGAGGATCTGCTCGCGAAGACCGAGCAGCAGATGCGCGGGATCCGCGGCGCCGATATCGCGATGGTGTTCCAGGAGCCGATGACGGCGCTCAATCCGCTGTATACGATCGGCAAGCAGATCGCCGAGAGCCTGCGGCTGCACGAGGGGCTGCGCCCGGGTGAAGCGCGCGAGCGCGGGATCGCGCTGCTGCGCCGCACCGGGATTCCCGAGCCGGAGCGGCGTATCGACAGTTTTCCGCACCAGCTGTCGGGCGGGCAGCGGCAACGCGCGATGATCGCGATGGCGCTGGCGTGCCGGCCGCGGCTGCTGCTCGCGGACGAGCCGACCACCGCGCTCGACGTGACGGTGCGCCAGCAGATCGTCGACCTGCTGATCGAGCTGCAGGAGCGGGAGGCCGCCGAGCGCGGGATGGCCGTGCTGCTGATCACGCACGACCTGAACCTCGTGCGGCGCTTCGCGCAGCGTGTGGCCGTGATGGAGAAGGGCGTGCTGGTGGAGACCGGCACGACCGCCGGGCTGTTCGCGGCGCCGCAGCATCCGTACACGCGCCGGCTGCTCGACAGCGCGCCGCAACGGGCGGTCGAGCCGGTCGCCGCCGGCGCGCAGACGATCCTCGACGTGCGGCAACTCGCCGTCGACTACCGCATCGCGGCAAAGGGCTGGCGCTCGGTGCTCGGCAAGACGACGTTCCGCGCCGTGCACGACGTGCAGTTGAGCCTGAAGCGCGGCGAAACGCTCGGGATCGTCGGCGAGTCGGGTTCGGGGAAATCGACGCTCGCGTCGGCGGTGCTCGGCCTGCAGCGGCCGACGTCGGGCGGGATCGAGATCGACGGCATGCCGCTCGCGTCGCTGCGCACGACGCAGGGCCGGCGCACGCTGTACGGGCGCATGCAGGTGGTGTTCCAGGATCCGTTCGGCTCGCTGTCGCCGCGCATGACGGTCGAGCAGATCGTCGGCGAAGGGCTGGGCGTGCACCGGCCGCAGGTGACCGGCGACGCGCGGCGGGCGCGGATCGCCGCGCTGCTGCAGGAGGTCGGGCTGCCGGCCGAGGCGATGCTGCGTTATCCGCACGAGTTTTCCGGCGGGCAGCGGCAGCGGATCGCGATCGCGCGGGCGCTGGCGGTGGAGCCGGAACTGCTGGTGCTCGACGAGCCGACCAGCGCGCTCGACGTGTCGATCCAGAAGCAGGTGCTGAATCTGCTGACGAATCTGCAAAAGAAGTACAAACTCAGCTACCTGTTCATCACGCACGATCTGGCGGTGATGCGCGCGATGGCCCATCGGGTCATCGTGATGAAGGCGGGGCGCGTGGTCGAGGAGGGCGAGACGCTCGACGTGCTGCACGCGCCATCCCATCCGTATACGCGGGCGCTGCTCGCGTCGTCCATGCCGGCGCCGGCGCACGGCCCGGAGCAGAGGCAAGAGAGAACCGATGATTGACGAGAACCGGGCGCCGGGCGCCCGAGCCGTACAGGCGGCGCAGGCGTTGCGCAGCGACGCCGATTTCTGGTCGCTGCGCATCGTCGACGAGACGATCGACGAACATGCGGTGCGCAACGACGTCGCGCAGCCGTTCTCGCGCACGCGCGAGCGCGGCGCGATGCTGATGGCGCGGGCCGGCACGGGCGCGGGTTATGCGGCGACGCCCGACCTGTCCCCGGCCGGGCTGCAGGCGGCGCTCGACATCGCGACCGCGCGGGCACGCGCAAGCGCGCCGTGGGCGCTGGTCGATCATCGCCAGGCCGCGCGCCCGCAGACGAGCGGCACGTATGCGTCGCCCGATGTCGACGCGGCACTGCCGTCGCGCGCGGAATGGATCGAGCGTCTCGCGCACGAATGCGCGGCGGCGAACCTCGGCGCGCGCATCGTCGAGCGCGCGGCGAGCGTGATGATCGTCGACACCGAACAGTGTTACCTGACGAGCGACGGCGTCCGGATCGACCAGCGGTTCCGCTTCCTGATGCCCGAGCTGCACGCCGTCGCCCACGGCGACGGCGACACGCAGACGCGCTCGCTCGGTCAATCGGGCACGCTGGCGCAGGGCGGCATCGACGTGCTGGCGCGCTACGGCTTCGACGGCGCCGGCGCGCGCGTCGCCGACGAGGCGCTGCAGCTGCTCGCCGCGCCGAACTGCCCGACCGGCCGGCGCGACCTGTTGCTGATGCCCGACCAGATGATGCTGCAGATCCACGAATCGATCGGCCATCCGCTCGAACTCGACCGGATCCTCGGCGACGAGCGCAACTTCGCCGGATCGAGCTTCGTCAGGCCGGAGATGGTCGGCCACTATCAGTATGGCTCGCCGCTGCTGAACGTCACGTTCGATCCCGAGCCGGCCGCCGAAGCCGCGTCCTACGCGTTCGACGACGACGGCACGCCGGCGCGCAAGCAGTACCTGATCCGCAACGGCGTGCTCGAACGGCTGCTCGGCGGGGCGCTGTCGCAGCAGCGTGCGGGCCTGCCGGGTGTCGCCAATTCGCGCGCGTCGAGCTGGAACCGCGCGCCGATCGACCGGATGGCGAACCTGAACGTCGAACCCGGCGACCAGTCGCTCGATGCGCTGGTGGCGGGCACCGAGCACGGGATCCTGATGCGCACCAACACGTCCTGGTCGATCGACGACCACCGCAACAAATTCCAGTTCGGTTGCGAATTCGGGCAACTGATCGAGAACGGCCGGCTCACGCAGGTCGTCAAGCGCCCGAACTACCGCGGCATCTCCGCGCAGTTCTGGCGCAGCCTGCGCGCGGTAGGCGATGCGGGCACGTTCGGCATCTACGGCACGCCTTATTGCGGGAAGGGCGAGCCCGCGCAGATCATCCGGGTTGGCCACGCCGCGCCGGCCTGCGTGTTCGCCGATGTCGACGTATTCGGAGGCGCGTGATGACGGGATTCGATCCGATGGCACGCCGCGCCGGCATCGACTGGCATGCGCATTTCACCCGGCTCGCCGACGAGGCGCAACGGTTGAAGGCGCCGGCCGAAACCGTCCTGCTCGGTTTCTCGAGCGAAACGTCCGACTTCGTCCGCTTCAACGGCGGCAGGATTCGCCAGACCGGGCGCGTCACGCAGGGGCGATTGTCCGTGCGGCTCGTCGACGGGGCGCGGCAAGCGCACTCGGCGCTGACCGTCTGCGGCGATCCGGCGGCCGACCTGCCCGAACTGGCCGCCGCGCTGGCCGTGCTGCGCGACGGCCTGCGCGATGCGCCGGACGATCCGCACCTGCTGTTCGATACCTCGTCGTGGCTGCAGGAAACCCACCGCACCGGGCGCCTGCCGGATGCGGACGGGCTCGCGCGCGTCGTGGCCGAATGCGCGCGCGGTCTCGATTTCGTCGGCTTCTACGCGGGTGGCACGCTGGCGCGCGGCTTCGCGTCGTCGACCGGCAGCCGCGGCTGGTACGAGGTCGAGAACTTCAACTTCAGCTGGTCGCTGTACGACCCGAGCGGACGGGCGATCAAGACCGCCTACGCAGGCGACGACTGGAGCGATGCGGCGTTCGCCGCCCGCGTCGAGGCAGCCGCCGCGCGGCTGCCCGTGCTCGGCCGCACGCCGAAGGCGCTTGCGCCCGGACGCTATCGCGCGTATTTCGCGCCGGACGCCGTTCACGAGATGACGAGCCTGCTCGGCTGGAGCGGCTTTTCGGCGCGTGCGCTGGCGAGCGCCCGTAGCCCGCTGCATCGCCTGTACGCCGGCGAGGTCGCGCTCGATCCGCGCGTGTCGATCACCGAGGATTTCTCGCTGGGCATCGCGCCGGCGTTCAACGCGGACGGCTACCGGCGCGACAGCGTGCCGCTCGTCGTCGGCGGGCGCGGGGAAGGGCAGCTCGTGAGCGCACGCACCGCGCGCGAGCACGGGCGTGTGCCGAACGGGGCGGACAACGGCGAATCGCCGCAGTCGCTGACGATCGCGGGCGGCACGCTCGCGGATGCCGACGTGCTGGCCGCGCTCGACACGGGGCTCTACGTCGGCAACCTCTGGTACCTGAACTTCTCGGACCCGATCGCCTGCCGGATGACGGGGATGACGCGCTTCGCGACGTTCTGGGTCGAAGGCGGGCGCATCGTCGCGCCGGTCGACGCGATGCGGTTCGACGACAGTTTCTACCGGCTGTTCGGATCGGAGCTCGAGCAGCTCGGCGCGACGCCCGCGCTGCTCGCGAACGACGACACGTACGGCGAGCGCGCCACCGGAGGCGCGCAGCTGCCGGGGCTGCTCGCGCGCGCGTTCGAACTCACGCTGTAGCGCGGCTGCCGGTACTCGCCGATGCCGTCATTCTTCATCGACCGTCCCGTCTTTGCGTGGATCGTCGCGCTCGCGATCGTCGTCGCGGGCGTGCTGGCCATTCCGCAATTGCCGATCGCGCAGTATCCGCGCCTGGCGCCGCCGCGGGTCGTGGTCACCGCGTCTTATCCGGGCGCGTCGACCGAGACGGTCGATGCCGACGTCGGCAGCGTCATCGAGGAAAGCCTCGACGGCGCCGACGGGCTGCTGTACTACGAGACGAGCAGCGACGGTCACGGCAACCTCGAGATCGACGTGACGTTCTCGCCCGGCACCGATCCGGACATCGCGCTCGTCGACGTCAACAACCGGTTGAAGCAGGTCGAGCCGCGGCTGCCGCAGCAGGTCGTCCAGCAGGGGATCGGCGTGTTCAAGGCGGCGAACACGTTCCTGATGCTCGTCACGCTGACGTCGACCGACGGCACGCGCGATTCCGCGCAGCTCGGCGATTACCTGAACCGCTACGTGCTGCGCGAGCTGAAGCGTGCGCCGGGTGTCGGCGCGGCCGAGCTGTGGGATGCCGACGAGGCGCTGCGGGTCTGGCTCGATCCCGTGAAGTTGCGCGAATACGATCTCGGCGCCGACGACGTGATCGCGGCGATCAGCGCGCAGAACGCGACGGTCACGGCCGGCGCGATCGGCGACGCGCCGTTCGTGCACGGCCAGCAGCTGACCGCGACGGTCGTGGTCAAGGGGCAGCTTGCGTCGCCCGAGGAGTTCGGCCGGATCGTGCTGAAGTCGAAGCAGGACGGTTCGGCGGTGCGCGTCGCCGACGTCGCGCGCGTCGAGATCGGCCGCGACGACTATTCGTTTTATTCGCGGCTGAACGGCCGGCCGGCCGCGACGGTCGGCATCCAGCTCGGCCCGCGCGGCAACGCGCTCGAAACGTCGAATGCGATCCGCGCACGGCTCGCCGAGCTGTCGCGGACGCTGCCGCCGGGCGTCGCGGTCGAGATCCCCTTCGACGGCGCGCATTTCGTCAAGATCGCAATCCACGAAGTCGTGCTGACGCTCGTCGAGGCCGTCGTGCTGGTGTTCTGCGTGATGTGGCTGTTCCTGCGCGACCTGCGCTACACGCTGGTGCCGACCGTCGTGATTCCGGTCACGCTGATGGGCGCGTTCGTCGCGATGTGGGCGTTCGGGCTGTCGATCAACGTGTTCACGATGTTCGGCCTCGTGCTGGCGATCGGCATCCTGGTCGACGATGCGATCGTCGTCGTCGAGAGCGTGCATCGCGTGATGGAGGAGGGTGTATCGCCGCGCGACGCCACACGGCGGGCCATGAAGCGGATCGGCGGGGCGATCGTCGGCGTGACTGCCGTACTGACCGCCGTATTCGTGCCGATGGCGTTTTTCCCGGGCAGTGTCGGCGGCATCTACCGGCAGTTCGCGGTGGCGATGATCGCGTCGATGCTGGTGTCGTCGTTCATGGCGCTGTCGCTCACGCCCGCGCTGTGCGCGAACCTGCTGAAGCCGGTCGCGCGACACGACGGGAGAACCGGCCGGGCGACGCGACGCGGCATCGGCGCGCGTCTGGCCGACCGGTTCGGTGCGGCCTTCGCGCGCGCCGAATCCGGCTATCGCCGCGTCGCGGTGTTTGCCGTGCGCCGCACCGGGATGGTCGTGACCGTCTATGCGGCACTCGTGCTCGCATGCGGGCTGCTGTACTGGATGATGCCGGGCGGCTTCCTGCCCACCGAGGATCAGGGGCAACTGCAGGTGATGATCCAGTTGCCGGCGGGCGCCACGCAGGCGCGCACGCTCGCGGTCGTCGAGCGTGTCGAGGCGATCCTGCGCGCGGAGCCGGCGATAGCGAACGTGACGAGCGTGATCGGCTGGAGTTTCGCGGGCAGCGGGCAGAACGTCGGGATGGCGTTCGTGGAACTGAAGGACTGGGCGCAACGCGACGTCGACGCGATGGCGTTGCGCGACCGGCTCAACGCGCGTTTCGGCGCGATCCTCGACGGCGACGTCGAGGCGGCGCTGCCGCCTTCGGTGCGCGGCATCGGGCATTCCGACGGATTCACGTTCCGGCTCGAGGATCGCGGCGGGGGCGGGCTCGACGCGCTGAAGGCGGCCCGCGCGAAGCTTGCCGAGCGTGCGAAGGCGGATCCGCTGCTCTCGGCCGTGCATTTCGAAGACCTGCCGGACGCGCCGCGTATCGAGCTCGATGTCGATCGCGCGAAGGCGTATGCGCTCGGCGTGCCGTTCGAGCGGATCGCCGGGCTCCTGGGCGGCACGTTCGGTTCGAACTACATCAACGACTTTCCGGCGTCGGGCCGGATGCGGCGGGTGATCATCGAGGCCGACCCGGTTGCGCGCGCGACCGACGCGCAACTGATGGCGCTGACCGTCCCGAACCGCACCGGCGACATGGTGCCGCTTTCGGCGCTTGCCGCGCCGCACTGGACGATCGGCCCGGTGATGCTGAACCGGTACAACGGTTATCCGTCGCTCGACATCAGCGGCCGGGCGGCGACCGGCACGAGTTCGGGCGCGGCGATGGCGGAGATGGAGCGGCTGGCCGGTGCGCTGCCGGCCGGGATCGGTTTCGACTGGGTCGATGCGGCGCGCGAGGAGCAGGTCGCCGCACGGCAGACGCCGCTGCTCGTCGGGTTGTCGGTGCTCGCGGTCTTCATGGCGCTGGCCGCGCTGTACGAAAGCTGGACGATTCCGCTGTCGGTGCTGACGATCGTGCCGCTCGGCATGATCGGCGCGATCGCGGCGGCACTCGTGCGCGGCATGCCGAACGACGTGTACTTCAAGGTCGGGATGATCACCGTGGTCGGGCTGGCGGCGAAGAACGCGATCCTGATCGTGCAGTACGCGCGCGACCTGGCCGGTCATGGCGTGCCGCTGCGGCAGGCGGTGGTCGATGCGGCCGCTGCGCGATTCCGGCCGATCGTGATGACGTCGATGGCGTTCCTGCTCGGTGTCGTGCCGCTCGTGCTGGCGACGGGCGCCGGGGCGGAAAGCCGGCGATCGATCGGTACGGGCGCGTTCGGGGGTGTGCTGGCGGCAACGGTGTTCGGGCTCGTGTTCGCGCCGGTGGCGTTTCGTGTCGTGGCGTCGGCCGGGCGACGCGGCCGGCGTGCGGCGGTGGCGACGCGCGACGATCGTCAGGCTGAGGCGGTGGGGGAGTGACGCAGTGCCACGCAGTGCCGGCAGGTGGATTTCGTGCGTTGCGTTGCGTTGATTGAATGCGATCGTCGTGCGGACGTCTCGCAGACGGCGCGATGCTCAATTCGAATTCCAGGAGACGGATTCAAACGATGTCCTACGTTCTGTATTACTCGCCCGGTGCGGCCAGCATGGCCGTGCACTGGATGCTGATCGAACTCGGTGTGCCGTTCGACACGCGTCTCGTCGATATCGATGCGGGTGCGCAGCATACGCCCGAGTACCTGCGGATGAATCCGGCCGGCAGAGTGCCGACGCTGGTCGTCGACGGCATACCGCGGACCGAATCGGCCGCCTTGCTGATGCTGCTTGCCGAACGCCATCCGGAGCCGTCGCTGGCTCCCCGTCCGGGCGCGCCCGAACGTCCCGAGTGGTTCGAGATGATGGTCTATCTGGCCAATTCGGTATTGCCTGCGATGCGAAACTGGTTCTATGCGGAGACGGATGGCGATCCGCGATGCGCCGAGATGGTGAAGACGTTTTCGCGGGGGCAAATCGAGGAATCGATGGCGCATCTCGACAATCTGCTGTCCGACGGTCGTTCGTACCTGATCAACAATCGGTTGAGTACGGCGGACTTCCTTGCGTTGATGCTCATGCGCTGGACGCGCAACATGCCGCGCCCGGCAACGACATGGCCGCATCTTGCGAGGTACATACAGCACCTTCGCGGGATGCCGACGTTTGTCGAGTTGAACGCGCGGGAAGGGTTGACTGAGTGGATGAATCCGGTTTCTTGAGTGTTCTTGAAAAGTGACGCAGCAGTCGATTGGGGGGCTGCTCGTCTGTTTTGAGCAATACCCGCGGTCCTGCCTCGAACGACGTGGGACCGGCGGCGAATATCCGGCGTCAGGTGCCCGCGCTCGCCGGAGCGTCGCGGCGGCGGTATCTGAAAAACGACCACAACATCGCGGTCGCGTCCGGGCCCTCCGCCGCGTGAAACGGCACGCGAGCGTCGCCGCCGCTCCACGCGTGACCGAGCCTGCGTACGATGCAGACACGCACGACGCAGCGGCCGCTGCGCCGATGGTCGATAACCAGCCGGTCGCCTCGATCCGACACGGTGCGCGTACCGCTGATGGGCTCACCCTCCGCGTCGATGAAACGATTGACACGCAACCACTGGCGCGCGGCCTGTTCCGCGTTGATTTTCGCAACGACGCCGTCCCGTTCGCCATGCACGATCAGTGCCGGCATGCCGGGGTAGTCCCGCACGCTGACGGCCGCATCGATGAGTTGCACCGGGTCGCTGCGGCTGCCGTACTGCATCACCTTCAATGCGTCGAGCGACGAGCGGGCGGCCGCGGAAACGGCGCCCGAATGAAGCGCTACGGCCGCAAATAGCGTCGGGGCGTGCAGCGCGAGTTGCGCGGCAAGCCCGGCGCCGGCGGACATGCCCGCGACGTAGACGCGGGCGGGATCGAACGCGTGCTGCCTGACGATCGCCCGGATCAGCGACGCGATCGCATCCGCGTCGGAGCCGGCGGTCGGCTCGGGCGGGTCGAACCAGTTCCAGCAGCGATGGGGGTGCCTGCTTTTCGATTGTTCGGGCAAGAGTACGGAGAAGCCGAAACGATCGGCGGCCCGATCGATCCGCGTGCCGAGCGCGAACGACTCGGCCGTCTGCTTGCAGCCGTGAAGCATGACGACGAGCGGGCCATGGCGCGGCGCGTTTCGCGGACGATACAGCGAGTAGGTGACGTGATTGACGAAACGGCCGGGCGCCGGCAGCGACGAGAAGAACGAGCGGGCCCACACGCCGTCGGTGGACAGCGCGGGCTGCTTGCGGGAAGCGGGCTTCGTGCGCGGGGCCGCTGTGCGCCGCGTCGCCGTTCTCTTGGGCAGCGAAGCGAACGGATTCAATCTCAGCCAATGACTCACCGGTTTTCGCGGCATGATCGGTAAGCGGCACGCGGGGTCGCATGCCGGATGGTGACGAAGAACACGCGGTCGGCCGTCAGACCCCGTCAGACCGCGCGATTGAACAGACGGATCACGAACAGCAGGATCACGGCGCCGATGACGGCGATGACGATCGAGCCGAGAATGCCGCTGAAGCCGATGCCGAGCAACCCGGCGAGCCAGCCGCCGATCACCGCGCCGACGATGCCGACCACGATGTCGATCAGCAAGCCGAAGCCTCCGCCCTTGACGAGTACGCCCGCGAGCCATCCTGCGACTGCGCCGATGATCAGCCATACGATCAAACCATGTACATCCATGATGTTTCCCCTCTCCTTTGGATTGATAGCAGATTCGTGAAACGGGATCTGCCCGACCGTCCGCGCAACAGGACAGAACGCGAAACGGAACTGCTCGTTTTTGCACTACCCTGAAGCCGTCAAGCACGATTGAAGTGGTCCGAAGAAATCGGACCGGTCAGCCGATCGGGCCTCTCGTGAAAGCGGCCGCTCCGGCACTCGCCCGGACGTTTCGCGCGGGTCTGCGCCGGTTTACTTCTCCACCATGTCCCGCGTCATTCGCCCGATCAACGCGACCAGCCCGGCGCGAACGGCCGTCGTCACGATCCGCCGCGGCCCAAGGATCACGAAACCGGCCAGCGCCACCGCGACGGCCGCGACGGCCGAGCCGCCGAGGGTCGGCAGCTTCATCGCCGGATAGTCCGCGATGTCGCCGGAACGCGCTCGCCGGGCCGTTTCGACGACGTGGTTCGACGCGGACAGTTCGGCCCGGGTCGCCGCCATGCGGGCCAGCAGGACACGCCGCCTCGATTCCGGCGAACCATCGGAGATTCGTCGTTTCATCACAGGCTCTCTCTGGCGGTCTGGATGTCGCGCTGCAATTCCTCGGTCAGGACGGAAAACGTGCCGTGTTTGTCACGCATGCGCACCGCCGCAAAGGAGGCGATCGACACGCACACCCAGAACCCGGCGACGACCCATGACGTCTCGATCAAATACGGCGTTCGTGCGGCGCTGACGATCGCCGCCACGCACACGAAAGCCAGTCCGAACGTCACGCTCAGGCCGAGCAACGCATACAGCATCAGATCGCGCAGGAAGTACTTCCTGGCGAGGTCGAATTCGATTGCCGCGAGACCCGCGTAGTCGGCCAGACGCGCGACCGAGAATTGCGCGACATCCTGCCATTTCCTGATTCTCGAAAGCAAAACCATGACATGCTCCGATGATGACCTCAACGCATGCCGTCGGGCTCGTGACAGCCGATCAGCGCTTCGACCACATTGCGCCGATGATGAAACTCACCGCTGCGACGGTCGCCAGCGTCGCAATCGGATTGCTTGCGGCAACGTCGCGCACCTGCTCGAGCGCCTCGCCATAGGTTTGCTGAACCGCGCCGGCCACCTGGCGCGCTTTTCCCTCGAACTGCATGTCGGCACTTCCCGTGGCGTCACCCACAGCCTCCTGCGCTTTGCCCGCCAGCTTCTGCACCGTGCCTTCCGTCTTTTCGAACATGATCGACCTCGTCGTTCAATCGGGTTGCGTGACCATTGGGACAATGCTGGATCACATTCGTGACGCCATTCGATATCCCGGGGCTCAGTGTAGAGGGGGCGCAGCGTGCAGGGCATGTTCAAATGCACTGGGCGGCGTAGTGCATTTGAGGGGGCGCGCGGGTGCGCAGCAGGTGTGCGCCCGCGAGCAGCCCCGCACGGAACGTGCCGATCCAGCGTTGCCGGTGCGCGGTGCTCGGTGCTCGGGACGCAGACGAGCAAGCCGGCCCGCGACAGCATGAGATAGGCGGCGGTTTCGGCGATGGCGGAATGGCTCCGGGGCCGATCCGTGAGATGCGCGACGGTGGCGATCGTTGCGCGTTCCGCCGTCAACGTGCGGTGTCGCCGAGCAACTGGCGGCGCAACGATTGTGCACGGGTGCGCGGATCGAGCCAGATGTCGAAGAAGGCGCGCGCGAAGACCGGATCGGGGATGTCGGCCGTGAGGCGGCCGTTCGTGTAGAAGCGCGCACCCTGATCGGGCAGGTAGACGCCGCAGAGTACGTCGCCGCGCGCGACGTCGGTAAATGCCCGTGCGATGTCGGCGCGCCACGCGTCGCGGGTCGCCGCGGGCAGCGGTGCGGGCGCGAGGCGCTCGATTTCGGCCATACCGGTGGCGACGAGCCGCGCGCCGCTCACGTCGTGGCGATACGTGAGCGAAAGTGCGAACGGCGTGTCGAATCCCGCGGGCGGGTGGGGCGCCCACAGCTGCGCGTCGTACAGACAGACGCCGAATACGCAGAATTGGCCGGCGCCGATCATCCGTGCCGACGCGACCTCGTCAACGCAACGCGCGCCGGCCTCCGGCGCCGCGGAAAGCACCGCCGCCAGCGCGAGGATCGCAGCCCGGTGTCTCGCGTTCATGTCAGCGTGCCGACGACACGACGAAATGCATCACGTCGGTGCGCCGCTCGGCGAACCCCGCCTCGCAATAGGCGAGGTAAAGCCGCCAGGTTCGGATGAAGGTCTCGTCGAACCCCAGTGCACGCACGGCGTCGACGTGATCCTCGAACGCCTCCCGCCAGGCGCGCAACGTGCGTGCGTAGTCGAGTCCGAACGCGAGCACCGGCTCCGCGGCGAGACCCGCGCGGCCAGCCGCGTCGACGAAGCGCTCGGCGCTCGGCAGCATGCCGCCCGGAAAGATGAACTCGCGAATGAAGTCGCTCGAAGCCCGGTAGGCCTCGAACTGCGACTCGGCGATCGTGATCGACTGGATCAGCGCCCGCGCGCCTGCCTTCAGATGCTGCCCGAGCGTGTCGAAATACACCGGCCAGAACGCTTCGCCCACGGCCTCGAACATCTCGATCGACACGATCGCGTCGTACTGTCCGTCGATGTCGCGGTAGTCGCGCAACTCGACCGTCACGCGATCGGACAGCCCCGCACGCGCGATGCGCTCGACCGCCAGCGCGTATTGCGCCTCCGAGATCGTCAGCGCACGCACGCGGATGCCCTGGCGTGCGGCGTACATCGCGAAGCCGCCCCAGCCGCAGCCGATTTCGAGCACGTGCATGCCGGCGCGCAGCCCGAGCGATGCGACGATGCGTTGATATTTCGCCGCCTGCGCATCGGCGAGCGAGCGCTGCTCGTCGCCGTCGAAGCAGGCGCTCGAATACGTCCACGTGTCATCGAGCCACAACCCGTAGAAGCGGTTGCCGAGATCGTAATGCGCGTGGATGTTGCGGCGGCTGCCGGCGCGTGTATTCATCCGCAGCCGGTGGCGTAGCGCATACCAAAGGCGGGCGACGCGCCCGCCCGTCAGCGTCTGCGCGATCGCCGGCTCGTTGCGGATCGCCAGACGCAGCAGCGCGACGAGGTCGGGGGTGTCGACCTGGCGTGCGCGATACGCTTCCGCGAACCCGATGTCGCCCGCGCGCAGGATCGCGCGGCACGCCCGCCAGTCGCGGATCTGCAGCGTCGCGGCCGGCTGGCAGTGCGGATCGCCGAACACGTATTGCGCGCCTTCGGGCGTCACGAGTATCACGTGGCCGTGCCGCAGCCGCCGCAGCAGCGCGACGAACAACCGCGAAGAAAGCGGCAGCGCGGGTTGCGATGCGTTCGATAACAGGCGCAGCAGGGTCATGGGCGGACCTCGTGGTCGGACACCGCAGGGCGGCAGGGCGGCGACGCCCGTGCCGACGGAGGCGGCGGCGCATCGGCGCAGGACGGCCGGGCAGGGGGCGTCCTGCCGTGGAACGGCACGCGCTTGAGCCAGAGCCGCAGCGCCTGCCAATGGATCCGGACGATCACTCCGATCGCGTTGAACGGCTGCCGCGCGAGCGCGCGCCACGCCCGCGCGGCGCTCAGCGGGCCGGCCTGCATGACGAGCGCCGTCCGCAGCAGCAGACCGTCATCGTCGCGGTAGTCGATGGCGACCCGCAGGTGGTCGCCGCGCTGGCGCACGCGAAACGCGTATGTCCCGACGACGTCGCAAAACGGCGATACGTGAAACGTCTTGCGGCAGACGAGGACGGTGTCGTCCCCGATCGGCGCGTGCCGCCTCGCGCTCAGCAAGTAGCCGTGGTGCGCGCCGAACGTATTGCGCACGTCCGCGTACAGCGCGCGAAGGCGACCCGCGCGGTCGTAGCAGTACCAGAAGCTCACGGGGTTGAACGCATGGCCGAAGAGGCGCGGGATCGTCTGCAGCCAGATCGGGCCGTCGGCCGGAATGCCGGCTTCGGCGAGGCGGGCGCGCAGCCACGGCGCAAGCGGCTGGCCGTCACGCGGCCCGTAGTCGCGCGACGCGAGTCCGAACGGCCGCCAGCGATCGACGCCGAACCAGTTGCCGTCGATCTCGTGAAGTCGCTCGATATCGCAGCAGATCTGGAACAGCGGATACGTGAACGCATGGTGCACGGGCCGCAGCCGCTCGTGCATCACGTGCCCGACGAGCAGCCGCGCGGCGCTGCCGTCGCTCGCGAACGGCGCGTTCATGACGTGGCCCAGGCCGGCTTTACGCCGAAGTCGCCGGCCACGCGCAAGGCGGATTTCAGGCCGTCTTCATGAAAGCCGTAGCCTGTCCACGCACCCGCGAACCACGTGCGGCGCTGCCCCTGCAGCGCGGGCAGGCGTTGCTGCGCATCGACGGCGGCGAGATCGAGCAGCGGATGCTCGTAGTCGTAGCGGCCGAGCTGCGTGCCGGGCGCGGGCGCGTCGACTGGATTCAGCGTGACGACGACCGGAGTGCGGAAAGGCAGCGGCTGCAGCTGGTTGATCAGGTAGCTGACACACACGGGCGATATGCCGCCGGCGGCCGGCGCCGCACGGCGGCTCAGGTAGTTCCACGCCGACCAGACGCGCCGCCGGCGCGGTAGCAACGCCGTATCGGTATGCAGCACCGCGACGTTGCGCTGGTAGCGCACGGCGCCCAGCACGCGGCGCTCGGCGTCGCTGGTGTCCGCGAGCAGCCGCAGGCTCGTCGGCGCGTGGCACGCGAGCACGATGGCGTCGAACCGCTCATGGCCGGCCGCGTCGGTCGCCACCGTGACGCCGTGATCGTCGCGCCGAATCGTGCGGACCGGCGTGTTCACGCGTACGTCGTCGAGCGTCGCGGCGATGCGCTCGACATACTGCCGCGCGCCACCGGCGATCGTGCGCCAGGGCGGTCGGCCGTTGACCTGCAGCAGCGCGTGGTTCAGGCAGAAGCGCAGGAACGTCGCCGCCGGAAACCGCAGGATGTCGTCGGCCGCGCTCGACCAGATCGCGGCCGCCATCGGCAGCAAGTAGTGCTCCTGGAACGAGGTGCCGTAGCCGCCCGCGGCGAGCAGCTCGCCGACCGACAGACGCTGGCGGTGTGCCGTTTCGAGGTGATGCTGCGCGGACGCGTTGAAGCGCAGGATGTCGCGCAGCATGCCGAGGAACGACGGCGAGAACAGGTTGCGGCGTTGCGCGAACACCGTGTTGAGATTGCTGCCGGCCCATTCGAGCCGGCCGCCGTCGATCGAAACCGAGAACGACATGTCGCTCGGATGCGCGGCCACGCCGAGTTCGGCGAGCAGCGCGATCAGGTTCGGATAGGTGCGGTCGTTGAACACGAGGAACCCGGTATCGACCGGGTGGCTCGCGCCGTCGAGTTCGACATCGACGGTGTGCGTGTGGCCGCCGAGGTAGCCGGCCGCCTCGAACAGCGTCACGCGGTGGCGACGGGCCAGCAGGTAGGCGCTCGCCAGGCCGGCGATGCCGGCGCCGACGACGGCGATCCGCCGCCCGGGCGGCAAGGCAGTGAAGGGCTGGTGCATCGCGAAGGGTCTCCGTCAGGCGGGTCGGCGGTCTCGGGAACGGTTTTTCAAGATACGGAGCAAAGCGGTCGGCGGATGCGCCGGGCCCGCTTCAGTCGCGCTCGCCCGGCGAGGCGAAGCCCGGTCGACCGATCTGCCCGGGTGTTTGCGGCACGCGCCTGAAGCGCGACGTGTCGTAGCCCATCGCATCGAGCCGCGCGAGCAGCGAGCGATACGTCGCGTCGTCCATCGTCGGCTCGCGCGAGAAGATCCATCCGAGCGTCTTGCCCGGGTAGCCGAGGATCGTGTAGCGGTAGTCGGGATCGACATAGAGCGTCAACTGCGTGACGTATACCGGCCAGAACAGCCGCACGCGCCATTCGCCGCCCCCGCTGCCGGGCTTTGCCGTATCGACGAAGCGATAGCGTTTCTCGGGTCGGTCGAAGCCGCCCTTGCGGCCGACGAACACGTCGTCGATCCGGCCGTCCTCGCGCAGCGTCCACTCGGCGCGGCTGCCCACGTAGTTGCGTTCCGCGAAATACGGGATGTTCGCGATCACGTACCAGCGGCCCATGTAGCGTGGCAGGTCGACGGCCACGCTCGACAGGGGCACGGCTGCGCGCGGATTCGTGTTCGGTGCATTGCCCGAGCAGCCCGCGGCGATGGCGAGCGCAAGACCGGCCGCGAGCATGGCGGCGAAGCGGCGGACGATTGGGTACGGCATGACACGTCTCACGCGCGTACGGGCCGCTTGTCGAACAGGTAGTGCGCGATGCCCCATTCCTGGCCGCCGGCATAACCGAACAGTTCGGCGACGGCCATGTAGAACATTCGCCAGCGCTGGAACCAGATCCGCGCGTCGGCGCCGTAGACCGTTTCGAAAATCGGCATGATCCGGCCGCGCGCGGCGTCGAGCGAAGCGAGCCAGTGGTTGGCCGTGCGGGCGTAGGCGGTGCCGTCGATCCACCATTGGCGGTCGAGGCGGACGTCGTCCTGGAACCGCAGCAGCAGATGGGCCGACGGCATCGTGCCGCCGGTGAAGAAATGACGCGACATCCAGTCGGTGTCGTCGCGCACTGCGAAATGATAGGCGAGCAGCTTGTGCGCGAAGACGTGCACGAACAACTTACCGTCGTCGTGCATCCAGCGTGCGATTTTCGCCAGCAGTTGCCCGTAGTTCTTCATGTGCTCGAACATCTCGATCGACAGCACGCGGTCGAAACCCGCTTCGCCGGGCGCGAAATCGAAGTCCACCACGTTGCCCGTGACGATCCGCAGATTGGTCAGCCCGCGCCGGGCCGCGCATTGCTCGATGAAGTTCCGCTGACCGTGAGCATTCGACAGGCCGACGATCCGCGCGTGCGGATAGCGCTCGGCGAGCCACAGCGACAGCGACCCCCAGCCGCAGCCGAGATCCAGGATGCGCTGGCCGTCCGCGAGGCCGGCCCGCTCCGCGTAAAGCGACAGCATGGCGTCCTCGGCTTGCGCGAGCGTTTCGTTGCCGTGCGGGTAATAGCCGCACGAGTATTTCAGCCGGGGGCCGAGATGGGCTTCAAAGAACGCGCCGGGCACTTCGTAATGCTGCGTGTTGGCCGCATGCGTGTCGATCGCGATGGGGCTCGCGTTCAGTTCGTGCACCAGCCGGTCGAAGGCGGCCGTGCGTCGCTCGCCGTCGAACATATGTTCGTCGCGCAGGCGCTGCCGCAGCAGCGTGCGCATGCCGGCGCGGATCAGCGGATCCGGCAGCCAGCCGCGTTCGCAGCAGCGGATCAGCCAGGTGTCGCCGGGGGCAGGCATCCGGGCGGGCGACGGTTGCGAGGCGGTGGCGGTCATGAGCGCGTACTCCTGTCTTCTGGATGGTCGGGGCGGGCAACGGGCGGTGGTGCGGCCGGCCTGGGCGGCCACGGAACGAGGGCGCTGGTCGTGAGCATGTATTCCCGGTAGCCCGGCCGCGTTCGCACGAGATGCGCCTCGAGTAGCGGCAGGCCGGAGACCCTGAGCAGCAGCCACGCCATCAGGAACGGCGGCATCAGCGTGAGCCAGCCCCACGGCATGCCGATCGCGAGCGCCGCGTATGCGCACCAGTGCAGGCATTCGAAGAAATAGTTGGGGTGCCGCGAATAGCGCCACCAGCCCACTCGACAGACGCGGTCGCGACGCCCGGGGGCAGCGAGGAAGTGCTTGAGCTGCCGGTCGGCGGCGGCCTCTCCGGCCACGGCGACGAGCCAGATCGAGACGGCCGCGACAGCTGCGGACCGGGACGGCGCGGCCGGACTGTATGCCGGCACGAAGAACGCGACCGACAGCAACATCGAGATCAGCGCCTGCAACTGGAACAGCCAGAACATGTTGCGCGGCGCGGCGTCGCCCCATTGCACGCGGAATTGCCGATAGCGTCGGTCCTCGGGCTGCCGGCGGTTGCGACGCCACAGGTGTCGTGCGAGCCGCAGCCCCCAGATGCCGCCGCCTGTCGCGACGAGTGCGCGGTTCAATGCCGGGCCGGTGCCGAGCCCCGCGACGAACACGGCCATGCCGCCGAGCGTCACTGCCCAGACCGGGTCGATCATCCCGGCATTCCGGGAGCGCAACTGGCTGATCCACACCGCCGTGAACGACAGAAACAGTCCGACGAAAGCGAGGAGGGCAACGGCGACGGCATGCATGCGGGCGGCTCCGGGGACGCGATATCCGTCATATACGGAGCCGAAGGCGAAACGGATGCATCGGGATGCGCCGCGACCTGCGCGCGGGCGACAGGGGCACGCACCGCGCTCACCCTCGGCGGACGGATGTCCGCCGCAGGTTGGCGCGGCGCCTGTTATGCCGCGTGCATTGCCCCGGTGGCGAGCACCGGACCCGTGGGTTGACCGCTCGGCGAGCCGCCGCGCGGCTCGATCGACACGGCGAGCACCGCACGTGCGCTGAACTGCGCGACGATCGCGGGCGGCAGCGTCATCGACGCCGGTGCGTCCGGCGTGAATACGCCGAGCGAGATCGGCTTCGCATTCGGCGGAATCAGCCAGAGCTGGGCCGAGCGATTCGCGGCGATCGTCGGCTTGTCCGCCGGCACCACGACCATCCGGGCGCGGCGCAGGTCGACGGTGGCGGTCCAGTGTGCGACGCCGTCCGACCGTGCGATCGTGGCCACCATGTAGCTGCCCTCGACAGCTGCCACGCGCGGTGGCGCTTCGCTCACCAGGATCAGGTTGAACGCGAGCAGTCCGAGTGCGGCCAAGCTCGCGCCGAGGCCGACCCAGCGCCACAGTCGCAGGCTGTTCCACCATCCGCCCGATGGCGTGGCGCCGCGCGCGGCCGGCGGAACGAGGAAGCCGAGGTCACGCTGGATTCTCGTCCAGACCCGGCCGGGCGGGGCGACGCGTGCGATGTCTTCCGCGAGCGGTGCGAAGCGGCGCTGCCAGCGCTCGAGTGTCGCCTGCAACAGCGGATCGCGTGCGGCGGACTCCTCGAGTGCGTGCCGCGCATCGGCGTCGAGCACGCCGAGCGCGTATTCCGCGCAGCGCAATTCGGGATCGTGATCGGCTGGCGTATTCATTGCTCGAGACATACCTTCAGCTGCATCAGGCTGCGCCGGATCCAGCTTTTCATGGTTCCGAGAGGCACACGCAGTCGCGCTGCGAGTTCGCTGTAAGTTGCGCCGCTGAAAAAAGCCTCGCGTATTGCGCGGCCCTGATCCGGATCGAGCCGCTCGAGGCACCGTTCGAGGCGTTGGCGCTCCTGGCTTGCTTCCGCGAGCGCGGCGGGCGTCGGATCCTCGTCGGGGAGATCCAGCACCTGCTCTTCGTCGAGTTGCGCCTCGCGATGCTGCCGTAACCGGTCGATCGTCCTGTTGCGCGCCAGCGTGGTCAGCCACGTCATCGCGCCGCCGCGTGCCGGGTCGAATGCGTCAGCGCGTCGCCACACGGCCGTGTAGACATCCTGGAGCAGATCCTCGGCTTCCCCGCGATCGTGAACCATGCGCAGGATGATGCCGAACACCCGCGACGAGGTCAGCCGGTACAGCTCGGCGAAAGCCGCCTGGTCGCCGCTCGCGACCTGCGACATGACCTGATTCAGGTGCTCGCGACGCACGGCATCCGCGTCGGTTGACGGGGCGAAGCGCTCGGCACCATCCGGCGTGTCGTTCATGCTGAAGAAATGGCGAGGATCGCCATGGCGTGAATGTCGAGCGAAATATAGCACTGCCGGATGCACTTGATCGAGCAATCGACGGCGGACCCGCTGAATGTCGTGCATGGTGGCGAACCGTATGAAGACGTTGTCGCGAGATACGAACGAATCGTCCGCCGGGATGCAACCGGCCGCCGTCACTGCGGCGGGGTGGTTGCGTGCACAATGGCGTGATTTCCTGGCCGGGAGGGAGTCAATGAAGCGATCTGTCCTTTGTACGTCGTCCGTGTGGACGGTTTCCATGGCGCTGGCTGGAGCGGCGCTGTTGCTCGCGGGATGCGCGGGCCTGGCGGGAGGCGAGAGCGGCAACGCCCAGGTGCCGCAGCCGGCCAAGGCGGTCGATCTTGATCGCTATGTGGGTAGATGGTACGAGTTCGCGCGCTATGAAAACCGCTTCGAGCGCGGTTGCGACGGCGTGACGGCCGATTATGCAAAGCGGGAAGACGGCCTCGTCGACGTGCGCAATACGTGTCGCGAAGGCGGGCCGGGCGGCCGCGCACGAAGCTCGGACGGACGGGCGAAGATCGTGGCGAACAGCGGCGACGCGAAGCTGAAAGTGTCGTTCTTCGGGCCGTTCTTTTTCGGCAACTACTGGATACTCGATCACGCCGACGACTACTCGTGGTCGATCGTCGGCGAGCCGTCAGGGCGATTCCTGTGGATCCTGACGCGCGTCGCCAGGCCGTCGACCGAGCAAGCCGACGCGCTTGTCGAGCGCGTGCGGACGCTCGGCTACGACACGATGATGTTGCGGCGCACTGCGCATTAGCCCGACTGCATGGGCAGCCATGCATCCGCGGCCGCGTCACGTTCGGGAGAACGTCGGGTACCGCGTGCGTTGTTGTCGGTGACGATCGTGAAGGAGAGGAGCGGGGCCCGGTCTGTTTGGGAGCGGGGGCGTGTTCGCCCCCGACTCTGGGCGCGAGCTGTCGGGGAGACTAGACCTGCCCGCGATCGCGCGAGCTCACGGCGACTACCGTAGGCGACTCGGCGAGCGAGACAAAGCTTCGGGTGACGCCGTCCAGCGCATCTATGTTGCCTGTCTCGATGTCGTAAACCCAGCCGTGCAGATTCATGCGCCCCTGTTCGAGGGCGAGCGCCACGGACGGGTGAGTGCGCAGATTGGCAAGTTGCGCGATCACGTTTTCGCGCACGAGCCCGTCGAGCTTCGCGCGAGGCGTGTCGTATTCATGCGCGGCGTTGATGACTTTAGCGGCGTCGGCATGACGCAGCCAGTTCGCGACCGCCGGCAGATGATCGAGGCAGGTGCAGCGTGAAATCGCGCCCATCGCACCGCAATCGGAGTGACCGCAGATCACGATATCGCGAACGCCGAGGACGGCGACCGCGTATTCGACGGTGGCGGACACGCCGCCGGGCTCGGGGCCGTAGGACGGCACGATGTTGCCTGCATTGCGGATCACGAACAGTTCGCCCGGCTCGCGTTGCGTGAGCAATTCGGGCACGACGCGACTGTCCGAGCACGTGACAAACAGTGCCTTGGGGTTCTGTGATGTGGCGAGCTGCTTGAAGAGCCCAGCCCGTTGCGGATAGATGTCGCGCTGAAAGCGAAGAAAACCGTCGATGACGTCACGCATGTTTGCTCCCGGGGTACAGATTCGATATACCGGCGTAGCAAAGACGGGTACGCTCGCGCGGCGGGCGATATTATGCCGGCATCAGATGAGCGAGGGAACGGCGTGGTACTTGAGGGTCGGCCGGGACTCGTGAAATTTTCGAAAAAAGCATCTCAACTTGATGATTTAACAGGGAAATTCTGAATCGTTGTCCGTCTGCTGACGTCCATCTGACGACAGACTATCCTTCCTTGCGGACCCCGAACGCATGATCAAACTGCCGAGCCCGCTGCACGTCGTCGCTGTGCAGATAGGTCGACGTCGTCGAGATCGACGCGTGGCGCAGGTTGTCGCGCACCATGATCAGCTCAGCGCCGCGCCCGAGCGCGTGCGATGCGTGGGTGTGCCGCATCCAGTGTGGGCTCGCGCGCCGCAGCTTCTCAGCGGTCGCCGGTCGTTCGTTCTGGATCTCGTCGGCTGCCAGCACGAAGAACCGGCGCAGCACGCGCCAGAGCCGTCTGGGTTCGATGCCCGCGCTCTCCGCCTCGAGACTCGCGACGAGCGGCGTCGCCGGGTTCCAGCGTGTCGGCGTGACCGGCAGCCCGCGCTGCACGAGATGCTGATCCAGCGCGGTCCGAGCGAGCGACGGCAGTGCCACCTTGCCGCCCTTGCCGAGCACGTGCAGCCAGTGATCGCCGTGCTCGTCCCGCCGACCGCAGCGGAGCTGGTCGGCCTACGCATGCGTCATCGCCGCACCCAGGCGGCCGTCGCCGAGCGGTCGGGCGTTCCCCCCCCGGCAGGTGCAGCGCTGGGAGGCCGGCGAAGGCACGATGCCGGTCGCGTCCTGGCAACTGCTGTGCCGTGAGTGGGGGACGCGCTTCCGGGAAGATTTCGCGACGGCGCCGGGCCCGATGACCCGCGGCTGGGACACGCTGCGCGATACCGCACGCGACACCATCGAGCGCGGCGACGTCGTGCACTTGCAGGCGATCGCCGGGCCGCTGATCGTGGCGACCGTGTGTGCCGATCGCGTCCACGACGGCCTGGTCGACGAGCACGCGTATGGCGCGATCGTGACGGGGCTGGGCTGGGCGCCGCGTATCCCGCTGGTGAGCCCGCAAGCTTTACTCTCGGCGAGCGCGTGAGCTTCGCGCGGGACAACGTGATCCACCTCGAGCAGTGCGCAGTGCGCACCGCGCGCGGGCGTGGTTGACCGGAGCGTGAAATCGTGCACAAAACCCAGAGCTACACGCAGCTGACGACCTACACCACGCAGACGATGCGGAAGCATTTGCGAAGACGATGCTCGATGCGGCCTAAAGAATGAGGCGCGCGAAAACCGTCGCCGAATTTCACGAACCTGATTCCCGATAAGGAAAACGATGACGAAATCGGATGACGAACAACGGATCCTCGAGCAGCAGGTTCGCGAGTGGACCACGGAACTGAAGCGATCCGTACCCGCCGGCGCTGTTCTCGGTGTCGGACGTGGAAACGGGACGAAGCATCGGAAGGATCATGGAAGGGTCGATCGACGCGCGCGCACCGTGGCGATTGAGAAGGTCGACCGAGCCACACCTGAGCAATGGGAGGCGTTTTGCTCTGCAGAGCGATCGGCGAATCCATGCGGGCGTCTGCGTGCTGCAGGTGCTTGATCCATGTCGAACCACCTCGGCAGGAGGCGCTGCCCCAGCGCACTTCCGTCCGAATTGGATTCACTAGGCCGCGTGCGGTTGAACGGCCCGCCGATATCCATATATTAAATTAATATATTTAATTGATCTATTATTTACACGAACCGCAACAATCGACCCACCGCAATGGTTCGCCCCCTGAATTTCCGGAGAAAATCAATGGAAATTGTAAGCTTCGCGTTCTCGCGCCGGCCATGAGGGCACCGTAACAAAGCTTGACGATCTGATTCGCGCAGTCCGTCTAGAATGGCTTTGCTAAATCTGCATATGGTCTAATAGCCGAATCTCGAACGTTTTGGAAAGCGCCGGGAAACTTGCGTTCGACACCATGAGGACGCTGGATTACGAACACCCGGTTTATGTCCTGATGACGCCTGCACCGATGGATGTCCTGTCCGTATTGGGCGATCGGTCGGATTTTGGTCCAGCGGTTGGCTGTTTCCTGTCGCCATTCGATGCGCTATTGGAAATGGTGTTCCTGCTGCGACACGATGCAAAGGCAGTCGAAGGCGTCTTGCTGTCGAGTCACCTGCCACGGCGCGTCCTCTATTCAGGCAGGTTGCGACAGCGGCCGCTAACCGTGCATCTCGCGTGGCTTGCCCACGAGAACCGGCTCATCGTGCATCACGATGGCCATCTCTTCAGGGTTGCTCGAGACCAGGCTGCACGATGGCGCCAGCACCATACGGCGGTGGCAATTGAAGCAGCGACGTGGTCGACGCTCGATCGACTGCACCAGTCCGCAGGCCTCTTTGCCTGGCAAGAGACGTTGCAGATCGCACGACGATGGCTGGCGTCGCCGGCCGTTGAGGAGGCGTCGCTCCGGCGGGCCGTCGCGGCGCTCGACGCTGTCGACGTGATCGCTGTACCTCCCGGCGATGCCAAGCAGTTGGCGTTGTACAACCCGGAAACCGGGTGCTGGCACTTCGTGCCGCGAGACGGGACCGTCTGGCAAAAAATCGACGGTCACGTTGTGGCTGGCCAGAGATGAACACAAAACTGAGAGGGCCGAAGTGAGCATCAGCGACACACTTAGTAGCTTCGCGTTGGGGGCCGTCGACTGGAACCGACGTCCGGTCGCTTTGAATTTCGGGCGGCTGCAAGGGACGTTGGGGCGCTTGCTTGCGCTTCAGCACGCAAACGTTCACGAAGGGCTGATGACCGGCATCCACGGCCATCTCACGTGCGTATCGACACGACACGACCTACCACCCAAGTTGTTTATCGGCGTGCCTGTTTCATTGCGACTGGTAACCGACCGTGGCCAGCTGCAGACGATCAACGCGATCGTTCAGAACGTACAAATCGGACAAAGCGATGGCGAGCTGTGCGTTTACCAGCTGACGATTTGTGATGCTTTGTCCCTGATGGACAAACGGACGAACTCGCGCGTCTTCCGCAAGCAGAGCGTTGTCGACGTCCTCTCGGTGATGTTCAACGAATGGCGGCAGCGTAGTCCGGCGCTCGCGCGCGCCTTCGAATTCGACCTGTCATTCCTGAATCGCGATCGCTATCCTGCTCGAGAATTGACGCGCCAGGTGAACGAGTCGGACGCAGCGTTTGTGCGGCGCTTGTTGCGTCGCGAAGGGATTTCGATCTTCGTCAAGGCAGGGCCCGCCAAGGGCGGATCCACCTCCGAAGACGAAACCCCCGTGCACACCTTGGTCTGTTGCGACAATCCCGATTCGTTGCAGGAAGGACCGGCGGGAACGGTGCGTCTACACCCACGCGACGCTGGAACCGAAGAGCGCGATACGGTTACGCTGTTCGCGCTGCACGCGCGCCTGGTGCCGGGCGCAGCGAGTCGACCATCATGGGACTACAAGAAGGCGCGTATTGACGAGTCGACCGTGGCAGGCGAAGTCGACCAGGGCGATGCCGGTAACGATCTGGCGACGCTCCTGACCGACGTGGCGATCGATGTCCCGCACGCAGGCGACTCGTGGGACGACCACGATCGCCTTACGCGCTCGCGTATGCTGGCGCACCAATTCGAAGCTGAACAGTACGATGGCGCGAGCGGGATCCGCGATCTCGCCGTCGGCACCTGGATCACGCTGACCGGTGACCCCGACCTGGACATGCAGTCGGCCGACAAGCGGCAGTTCGTCGTCACGTCGATTCGTCACGACATCTCGAACAACCTCCCGAAGGGGCTGACCGAACGCGTGCAGCAGCTCTTTGCTGCGAGCAAGAACCTCGTATCGCCTTCGCCGGCCCAGCTGGCCCCTTCGTCCGCTGAATCGGATACGCGCTACGAAAACACTTTTACGTGCGTGCGCCGCGGCGTCCCGATCACGCCGGCATACGATCCCAGGATTGACCTGCCACCCGTTCATTTGCTGACCGGGGTCATCGTTACGCGCGACGGTGATGAGGTTGTGACCGACGAGCTCGGGCGGGTCTACGTGCGGATCCAAGGACTGGATCCTGCCGATCACTCCCATGCACAAGGGGCCGGCACGAACGATAACGCCGGCGACAGCGCGCCGATCCGGGTGGCGTCGAGCCTCGCGGGCACGCAGTTCGGTGCGTCGTTTCTGCCACGCATCGGCATGGAGGTCCTGCTCGGGGCGATTGGGGGCGATCCCGACCGGTTGGTGATCATCGCTGTCCTCGGCAATGGGGCGAACCCGCCGGCGGCGTTTACGCACACCGGTTCGCTGCCTGGCAACCGATACGTGTCGGGTATCAAGACGAAGGAAATCAAGGGGCAGCGCTACAACCAGTTGCGGCTCGACGACACGCCGGGAGAAATTTCCAGCCAACTTGCGAGCGAGCACGCGCACTCCCAACTGAATTTGGGTTTCCTCACGCAACCGCGCCAGAACGGGCAAGGACAGGGACGCGGCGAGGGTGCGGAGCTGCGCACCGATGCGGCCGCAGCGCTGCGCGCCGCGCAAGGGATCTTGCTAACAACATACGCCCGCTCGCAGGCAAGCGGCGGGCAGCTTGATCGTGACGAGCTGCTGCAGCTGCTCGGCGAGTGCACCGAGTTGTTCAAGTCGCTGGGCGACTATGCCGGTGAACATGGAGGGCAAGCGACAGACACAGCCGGCCAGCAGGCTGTCGCCGCCGCGTTCAAGAGCTGGACACCCGCTGGTGGAGCACCTAACACCGGAGCTGGGGCGGGCACCGGAAGCGGCTCACAGGCGCTGATGGCTTTCGGCGCGCAGGCCGGATCGGTTGCGATCACCCCGAAAACCCACGTGACGTACGCGGGCGAAAACATCGACCAGGTCGCGCAGCAACACGTCCAGGTGACGAGCGGCCAGCGCATCAATCTGCACGGCGGCCATGGCGTCGCGATGTTCGCGCACAGCGAGGGCGTGTCGGCGATTGCGAACCAGGGCAAGGTCACGCTACAGAGCCAGAACGACGACACGGAGATCGATTCCGCAAAGAACATCCAGTTGACGGCCGCCGACGGGAAGATCACTGGTATGGCAAACGATCAGGTGGTCTTCACGACTTCCGGCGGCGCCTACCTGAAACTTCACGGCAGCGACATCGAACTTGGGTGCCCGGGAAAGTTCACCGTGAAGTCCGCCGGCCATTCATGGCAAGGGCCGGCGAGCATGAGTACGGATATGCCGAAATTCGACAAAGAACCGCTTGGGGCTATACCGAAACTCGTACGAGCGTCGGATGGCCAGCCAATCGAGGGGTTCGTGGGGCAAGTCCATAAGGCATCGGGCGGGATACTCAGCGGGCAGACGGACAGTAGCGGCAAGCTGACTCCAATCGAACACGACCAGTTCGAACAGGTAGTCGTGAAGTTCTTCAGAAAAGACGCGTAAGCATCCGGGAGATAACATAGTATGCCTAACAAATCTACGAGCCCGGCCGCCACCAAGGTTGGCACGTTGCTGCCCGGCAAGAAGAAGGAAATTGTTGCTGTCAATCCAATGCCGTTACCAGGCGTCGTAATTTTCGTTCACGGCGTCAACTCCGAGGGCGAGTGGTTCGGCCCGGCCGAAGAGGGTCTCTGCAAGGGATTGAACCGGCGACTTGGGCGGCTCGACGATCAGATGAAGTTCAAAGGACCAGAAGGTGGACAACTCACCCCAGCCAAGTACGTCAAGTTCCTGACGAACGACGGCTTCATCAACCCGAAGATGACGCCGCAAACCTACGTGCAGCCCGACCCGTCGTGGTCGCCGGTCATCCATTTCCGTTGGGGACACAAGGCGAACAAAGAAGAACTGCAGGAGTTTGGCGGCAACATTTTCCTGAACGAACAAAACTACTGGGGGGGAGGCCCGTTTGCAAATGGGTGTACAACTCTTCCGGATTTGTGGAACGTCGGGGTGAACGATCGACTATTCCTGTGGCTACAGGTTCAGGATTTGAACCCCGTTGATGCACGCATGGTGTACTCGACGCCAAACCGGCAATACGGAGTCATGGCTGCGCTGCGTCTCGCGAAACTGATCGAGTCGATCAGGAAAAAGCAAGCAGACTGTCCGATCACCGTCGTTTGTCATAGTCAAGGGAACATAGTCGGGCTCACAGCCGCGTTTCTCGGCGACCAATTGCCGGAGGTAAAAGATGGCCAGGGGAAATCTGGCCGTTGTGTTGCCGACGCCTATGTATTGGCAAACGCGCCGTACAGCCTGGTCGACAGCAACTTGCCCGATAACTGGACTCAACGCGGCGCAAAGGATGCAGAGGGTCGACGCGGCCGCGAGACATGGGAAGCGCGGGTCCGCACGCTGTCAAACTTCTTCGACATCATCCGGGCACGGTTCAGCCTAGAACCGACGCCAGAAGATATCGATCCGGTAATGTCCAATATGTGCACGTCGTCAACAGGCAAACCCTATAAGGCAGCGGACGATCGCCAGGCGCACGGCCTTCAGGTATGGGGAAAGACCTCCATGGGGCCGACAGGTTACGGAAACACGTATCGCACATTTGGCCGCGTCACGCTCTACTGCTGCCCGCATGATCAAGTCATCTCGGCGACAACGGTCCAGGGGATCGGCTGGCGTGGCTTGAGCGAGTACGAGATAGAAGTTACGGGCGGTGCTGATTGCTTCACGCAGCGAGTCTTCGCTTCGGGCTACCTGGTGGGCCAGAAGCCCGGGCAGTTTTACGATTACACGAAGAATGACTGGCGCTACAAGAAAGGAAAGACGAAAGGGTTCTGGTATCCCCCATCTCCCGAGGCACGATTCTCGCTCATCAAGTCGTTAAAGAACCGAACGACTCTTCACGACATGTGGGGAATCTGGAAGATGCAAAGCATCGGAACGGCCGTAAACATATTCCGGCCGGCGGTCAATGCGACGCCATCAGAATGGTGGGCAATCCCGATCGACGCGCCCAAGCTGGATCACCCGTTCACCCCAGTAGCAATGAAGTTTGGCAGTCCGATCGCACCCGTCCATGACGGCCCCGCAGCAACGAGCCAATTTAATGAGGGTAATGACCCGGTTGCGGCCGCACGCGACAGAAACAAGGCTTCTGCTAACAAAAAGCCGGGAGACGCGATCGACAACTACAAGGGCGCGGCACCGATTGGGAATGAGGATAGCGAAGCAGATATGCGGTACGAATTGCATGCGGTCGTGCGACAGACCGTCCGCCAACGTGAGCAAGGAAATGGCTCGCTCATTGACGCGGCTGGAAATGTGACCTCTGAGCAACCGGGCTTCAATGCTGACGGCAAGGCAAGGGAGTATTCGACGTCCACTGTGACAACCTATCTCGGTGCGACGGAGAAGAACAATCCAACGAACCATTCGACGATCATGACGAACGCGATGCACGCGGAGCATGCTCTCGCCTACGATGTCGCAATCGGTGTGTGCAAACTGACACCCGAAGATTGGAAGGAATTGCGCATTGAAGCTGACTGGCGCTTCGGTGAAGGCATGGACAAATCGAATCCTCACCGGAAGTACGCGTCGTACTTCTCGAAAGGGAAGATGAGTGGTCTGTTTCTATCAGACTGGGTTAAGGCCGATGCAGATGCACATATGCCGAAGAAAATCCAGGACGAACGAGATGGTGGGTGGTTCCTCAGTGCGACGCACGCCCTATGAGTACCGCTCTCTCGACTTGGCCGCGACGTGTAGGCGTCGCTATCGCGATTCTCGTCTTGTCGGTCGCAGTAGCTGCGACGTGGACGTATCATGCTCAGCAGGCTGCGCCGCAGCCGCTTTCGGTTGAGGAATGGATGAAACGATTGATTGTGTTGCCGCTCCTTGTTGTGGTTGCCGTGCTGGCGCTCTGGGCGGGAATTCGGAAATCCGGCGGTGAAAAGGCCGCTTTGGCCATGACTGGGGCAGCTGCCAGCGTTGCGATGGCAGCACCTGCACCCAATCAGCCGTTCCGGGCTCAAGTCGTGGGCCTGGCGTGGCTCAATCCGTTAGAACGACGTGACTATCCGACCGAATGGCAATTGCTTTGGACGATGGGCCTCGTTGGGCCAAATGAGCACGACGACATGGTGAAGGAGGATCCGAAGAGCTTCACGACTGTTCAACCGGTCGCGGGTGTTGCGTATGGAAACGATGGACGCGAGACGTTTGACGGATTCTACGAAAAATATGTCGACAAGCTTCTCAGCTTGTTTGCTGAGATTTATGTGATGAGCCCGGCGTACTTTTACAACGTGCATTCGAAGGACCGAAAGGGCTGGCGAGAACTCGCAGGTACGCATATCGAGTTTGCAATCCCCGAGAAGCGACTCGATCCGGAAGAGTCACGTAAATATCTCGTCGACCAGTTTGTCGACTATTACGAGATCGGGAATAAGTCCGCACCGAGTCTGTGGAACAGTGACACTCCGCCAGATGTCCACATAACGCCAGGTGGTCCAAATGCGGGCTTCACTTCGCTGAATCGTGCGCTCGAGTACCTGCAAGCGCACCCCGATAAAAGCGTATGGGTGATGAACTGGGACGCGCCGAGCTTCCCGCCGAAGGACAACCAGATGAACGAGAACATGGTCCTGCTCGTTCTGACGGGGCCGGACTTTGCGACAGGGCGAGAGCCGCTCGCCTGGATTGGGCGAGCCGCAGTCGGCAACGTGAACGACTTCGAAAAGAAGTCCGGGACGACCCGCGCAGTCCAGGCTTGGAAATCGACCATTGAACAAGCTGCCCACAATGCTGGGGTGGCGACGGCTGATCTTCATTACGTGGTCCACGACGCCGGCAAGGGCAGTGACGCCGCATCCGCTCGCCTGGGTACGTTGTCCCAGACGTTGACCGAAGTGCTGCCGGAATACGACTACAAGAAACAGACGTTCAACACGCCAGCGCTCCTCGGCGAGATGGGCGCAGGTTCCGCGTTGACGGACGTCGCACTGGCGATCGGTCGTGCAAACCACATCGGCGGCAATACGCTCGTGGCAGGCACGACAGACCTCGAACACCCGACGGCGGTCGTCGTGGTTCCGCCGGCGAAGCTGAATCCCGTCGATCCAAAGAAACCGTGGTTCCGCGCGGCCGGAGAGGGTAGTGCCTATCTGCCTTGGTGGGGGAAGCGCCACGATGTCGATTACAGTCGATCCGGGCAAGGGTACAGCTTCTGAGCACGCGAATGATGCGATAGATCGGGTGCGGCGCCCGGTCGATTCGCGCGTCGTACGCATTCGTTGTGGAGAATTTTTATGGAATCGGGAGCGTATAGACTCTCTCGCCATCAGCAGCTCATGGGGTGGGGCGTTGGGCTGGTTGCAGCTGGGATTTGTCTTTGCGTCGCCTTATTTGTTCTTCTGATCATTGGCGCATTCGACCAGTGGCATATTCAAAGCGATGCACAGTTGTCGTTTGTCTTCTCGGTGCCCGTTTTAATGGTGTTCGTCGGACTTGCCCTGTTCGTCGTGGGCGTGGTCAACGCGTTCAGAGCGCGTAGATGAACCGATATGGCCACCGCGCGTGGATTGTCCTAACAATGGAAGTGCGATGTGATTGCGCGGCGGGATCTATGACGAAGGCGAACCTGGAACAGAGGCTTTCATGCGCGGTGTAATTCGGGTTGGAGACGTACACAGTCACGGCGGGCGCGTTGAGTCCGGTGCTGCGAACAGCGAGGTGATGGGTCGGCCGGTCGCACGAATCGGTGACCGCTGCACCTGCCCGATCCACGGCGAGTGTGTGATTGTGGAAGGCGATTCCGATTTCAACGTGGAGGGTAGCTTCGCGTCGTTCGACGGTCACAAGACGTCATGCGGCGCGGTGCTGATCACGTCGCTTCCGACGTCCGGGCGGGCCTAGCTTCTCGCACGAGCGCGCACGCGCCTCGACGCCTGCAGGCGATCGCTGCGGTCGTGGCATGGAGGTGAGCTCATGCATCAGATACAGCATGTTCGTCGCGAGGTCGTGGGCCAAGCCGCCGACAACAATGAACCAGCATGAGTGCCTCTGTAGGTCGAACGCACGCTCAGGCGGTGGCCGCCGGCGCCGGCCTTACGCTGCGCTTAGTGTCCAAAGTATTATTCTGGACTACACTTTACATAATCATAGTTATCGGTGGTTTTTGTGTAGGTCCCAAGTTCAGATGTCGCGTTTCCGCTAAATAAAAATGTCGTGTTTTGGCCTGTAGGTTGATCGCCTGCACCCTTGGGAGCGCCGGCGATGAACGCGACTGGGACGATCACCATGACGATGCGCGAGCTGGATCGATTCAAGGTCATTCAGGACGTAGCCGACGGTGAGCTCAAACCATGGCGTGCAGCGGAACGGCTGGAATTGACGACCCGGCGGGTCCGCCGGCTGGTCGCCCGGTTACGTGAGCACGGCCCGGTGGGATTGGTATCGGGACACCGAGCGAAGCCGAGCAACAAATGAGCAATGGCAGCGCTATCGAGTCGAGCGCTTCCCATGGATCAGGCGCTTCTTCGCGAGAAGATGATGACCGCCCGCCAGAACGAGTCGCTCCGTGAACAGCTGCTCCGATTCGATATCGTCCCGCGACGCGGGATGAAATGCGATGCCGGGATCAAACCAGCGCGCGCCGACCGAGATGCGTGCACACCGCGACTCGTGCACTCGAACACACCCTGCGAAGATCCACGCCCGCCTGTCCCTGCCGCGACACCCCACCCGGCAACTACCACTACTGCCAGTACCTCCGCTGTCCGTGCCCCCTTACTCTTGTCGGCATCGCTGGCGCGCCGTCCGAGGCCGCGCCGCTTCGACCGGAGACACGACAGATGCCATTTGACTGGACGCAGGAACAGCATGCGACGCTCGCGCGCTTTCGCGACATCGGCACGGAGATCGCCGCGGCGGAACGCGACGCTCGCGCGCCTGCCGGATTCGATGCAGCCGGCTGGACCCGGCTCGGCCAGGAAGGACTGTGGGACATGATCGTGCCGGAGACCTACGGCGGCGACGGTCACGGCTGGTGGCACTTTTCCGCGGCGCTGGAAGGGCTTGCATCGACGATCCGCCGCCCGGCGCTGCTGCTGTCGGTGATCGCGCAGGCCGGCATGGTGCGCGCGCTCGAACGCTACGGCACGGCAACCCAGCAGGACCGCTATTTCGGCGCGATCCTGCGCGGCGAACTGAGTGCGACGGCGATCGCCGAACCGGGCACCGGCACCGACGTGCGCAGCATTGCGACGAAGCTGGTCGAGCACGGCGACGGCTACCGTCTGACCGGCAGCAAATTCAACATCGCGCACGCGCCGCTCGCGCGCTTCATCCTCGTCGTCACGCGTGTCGAAACGCTCGGCCGACGCAATACGGCGCTCGTGATCGTCGACCGCGACCAGCCGGGCATGACCGTCGCGGCGCCCGACAGCAAGCTCGGCCTCGACGACCTGCCCACCGGCGCGCTGCATTTCGACGACTGCCCGATCGCGCGTGGCCAGCTGCTGGGCGAACCGGGCGCCGGGCTCGGCAACCTGATCGACATCATTTCGCTCGGCCGCCTCTACTACGGCCTCGTCGCCGCGCAGGTGACGGCGCCGTACCTGCGCGACGCAATCGCCTATTGCCGCGACCGGCGCAGCTTCGACAGCACGATCGACGCGCACCAGTATGTGCAACGCCGCCTGGTCGACCTGCAGATCGGCATCGAGCGCGGCACGTGGCTCGCGCGCGGCGCGCTCGCGCAATTGCTGACGGATCACCCGCAAGCGTTGATGACCTGCTCGATCGCGAAGCTGGTCGGTGCGCAGGATCTCGTCGACGGCGCGCTCGGCCTCGTGCGGCTGTACGGCAGCCTCGGCTACCAGGCCGGGCCGGTGGCCGCATTCGCGTCGGACGCGCTGGGTTTCATGAGCGTCGGCGGAACCGAGGAAATGCATCGCAAGAACATCTTCAACCAGATGATGCGCGCCGGCTGAACGCCCGCCATCGACATGCGTACGACGCACCCTACAGGAATCCAAGCATGACAACGACCCACCGACGCCCTTCCCGCCTGCGCCGCTCCTGGCTGTTCCTCGCCGGCGCCGATCACGATGCGCTCGTCGACGGCGCCGCGAGCGGCGCGGACGTATTGATCCAGGAACTCGAGACCTTTACGCCGCCGGACCGGCGTCCGGCCGCGCGCGAACTCAGCGAGCGCGTGCTCGCGGGCTGGCGCGATGCCGGCATCCTCGCGTCCGTGCGCGTGAACCCGCTCGACGCGGGCGGCATCGACGACCTGCGCGCGGCGATGCGCGGCCGGCCGGACATCGTGATGATGTCGTACGTCGCGACGCCCGAGCAGGTCGTCGCGCTCGACGAAGCCGTCACGCGCTTCGAGCGCGAATACGATATCGCGCCCGGCTCGACGGAACTGGTGCCGAACATCGAGTCGACGCTCGGGCTCGTGAACACGATGGCGATCGCGCGTTCGAGCCCGCGCGTGTCGGCCGTGCTCGTCGCGACCGAGGACATGGTGGCCGACATGGGGGCCGAGCGCACCCGCGCGGGCCGCGAGCTCGACTATGTGCGTTCGCGCTTTCGCGTCGAATGCGCGGCCGTCGGCATCACCGCGATCGACTGCCCGTACAGCTATGCCGACAACGAAGGCGCGGAGCTCGACATGCGCGTGTCGCGAGGCCTCGGATACCACGCCAAGGCGATCGTCAACGCGCAGTTCGTGCCGGTCGTCAATCGCGTGCTGACGCCGACGGCCGATGAAGTCGCCCTCGCCCGCCGCGTGATCGACGCGTTCGACACCGCCCGGCGCGCGTCCGGCGGCCGCCGCGTGGCCGCGGCCGTCGTCGACGGTTTCCTCGCGGAAGTCCCCGACTATCTCGCCGCGCATCGGCTGATCGCCCGCGCGACGCAATTCGGCATTGCCTGAGCCCGCCATGGATACGATCGCCACGCGCCTGAAGGCGCTGAAAACCCTCGCGTATGCGGCGCCGCATGTTCCGGCCGAGAACTGGCCCGACACGCCGCAAGCGCAATTCGAACGCTGGCTCGACGAGGCCGTTGTCGCAGGCGCCGTCGAACCGCAGGTGATGACGCTGTCGACGGTCCGCCCGGACGGGCGGCCCGACGCTCGCTCTGTCGTACTGCTTAACGTCGACGCACGCGGCTGGCATTTCGCGGCGAGCACGCGCAGCCCCAAGGGGCGCCAGATCGAAAACCGGCCGTTCGCCGCGCTGACGTTCTATTGGCCGGCGATCGCGAGCCAGGTCCGCCTGAGCGGCCCGGTCGAGCGGCTGCCGGCCGCCGAAGGCCGCGCCGATTTCGCGGGCCGCCCGGAGCGGTCGCGCGCGAGCATCCTGGCCGGCCGGCAAAGCGAACGGCTCGACGATCCCGCCGACCTGACGCGCGCGATCGACGCGCAGCTCGCGCGGCTCGCCGCCGACCCCGCACTCGTGTCGGAGGACTGGCACCTGTACACGCTCGCGCCGGACGAAGCCGAATTCTGGCGTGCCGACAGCGCACGCCGCTTCGCGCGGCAGGCGTACCGTCGCGACGGTCAGCGCTGGGAACGGTGTGCGCTATGGCCTTGAAGTCCGCCGCCCCCCCCTCGCGACCGGACGGCACCCGGCACGACGGCATGAATGGCCGGATGCACGAAGACACGCGCCTCATGCACGCGGGCCGCGACAGCGCGGCCTGGCACGGCTTCGTCAATCCGCCCGTCTACCATGCGTCGACCGTGCTCAGCCCGACGGTGTCCGATCTGCTGAACCGCACGCAGCCGTATATCTACGGCCGCCGCGGCACGCCGACGACCGACGCGCTCGAGCGCGCGGTGACGAGCCTCGAAGGCGGTGCCGGTGCGGTGCTGTGTCCGTCGGGCTTGTCCGCGTGCACGCTGGCGCTGCTGTCGTGCCTGAAGCCCGGCGATCACCTGCTGATGACCGCATCGGTCTACGGCCCGGTACGCCATGCGTGCGAAGGCGTGCTTGCGCGGCTCGGCGTCGAGACGACCTGGTACGACGGCAGCACGCCCGTCGCCGCCGCATTCCGTGCGAATACGCGCGCGCTGTATGTCGAAGTGCCGGGCTCCTATACGTTCGACATGCACGATATCCCTGCGCTCGTCCGGCTCGCGCACGCACACGGCGCGCTGGTCGTCGCGGACAACAGCTGGGCCACGCCGCTCTTCTTCCAACCGCATGCGTTCGGCATCGACCTGTCGATCCAGGCCGGCACCAAGTACCTGGTCGGGCATTCCGATGCGATGCTCGGCACCGTGTCGGCCACCGAACGCGCGTGGCCCGCATTGAAGCAACTGCATGGCGATCTCGGGCTGTGCGCGGGCCCAGACGACGTCTATCTCGCGCTGCGCGGGTTGCGCACGCTCGGCGTGCGGCTGCGGCAGCACCAGCGCAACGCGCTGGCGGTCGCGAGCTGGCTCGCGACGCGCCCCGAAGTGCAGCGCGTGCTGTATCCGGCCCTCCCCGGCGACGACGGACATGCGCTGTGGCGCCGCGATTTTCGCGGCGCATCGGGGCTGTTCTCGGTCGTGCTGCAGCCGGCGCCGCCGCACGCGGTCGAAGCGTTTCTCGACCACCTCGCGCTGTTCGGGCTCGGTTATTCGTGGGGCGGCTACGAGAGCCTTGCGCTGCCGTTCGAACTGGACGCGCACGGCCTTGCCGCGCGCTGGCCGGCCGGCAGTCGCGGCGTGCGCGTGCATGTCGGGCTCGAGGACCCGGACGACCTGATCGCCGATCTCGCGGCCGGTCTCGATCGTTATGCGGCGTGCGCGCGGCAGGCCGCCGCCTGTGAGGATGCCGCGCGATGCTGACCGTCTGGGGCCGCCGCACGTCGTTCAACGTGCAGAAGGTGTTGTGGCTCATCGGCGAGCTGGGCGTGCCGTACCGGCACATCGCGGCAGGCGGTGAACACGGCTCGCTGCAGACGCCCGCGTTCGCGGCGCTGAATCCGACCTGCCGGATTCCGGTGATCGACTGGGATGGCGACGTCGTGTGGGAGTCGCACACGATCCTGCGCTATCTCGCCGCGCGGGTGCCGAACAATCCGTTCTGGTGCCGCGACGCGTTCGCCCGTTCGCGCGCCGAGCGCTGGATGGACTGGTCGCAGACCGCTCTCGAACCGGACGTGATGACCGGGCTGTTCTGGGCGCTCGTGCGAACGCCGCCGGAGCGGCGCGACGATGCGCTCGTGCGCGACAAGGCCGCGCGCAGCGCGACGCATTTCCAGCTGCTCGACCGGCTGCTGTCGACCCAGCCCTTCCTGGGCGGTGCGACGCCGGGCCTGGCCGACATTCCGGCCGGCGCGACGCTGTTCCGCTATTTCTCGCTCGACGTCGAGCGGCCGCCGTTGCCGCACGTCGAGGCCTGGTACGCCCGCCTGAGCCGACGCCCCGCCTATCGCGAACAGGTCATGGTGTCGTTCGACGCGTTGCGCGGCCAGCCGGGCTGACTCTCCGCGTGACGACTCGCACGGCCTCGCGGTTTCACGAACTCTCGACCTCACGAACTCACGACCCTCTCGACCCTCTCGACACGACATGACGCACTCCGCCCTTCGTCCGATCCTGATCGTCCTGCACCGCGAACAGTCGAGCCCCGGCCGGATCGGCCGGCTGCTTGCCGCCCGCGGCCATCCGCTCGACATTCGCCGCCCGCCGCTCGGCGATCCGCTGCCGGCGACACTGGCCGACCATGCGGGCGCGGTGGTGTTCGGCGGCCCGATGAGCGCCAACGACGGCGATCGCTGGATTCAGGATGAAATCGACTGGATCGGCGTGCCGCTGCGCGAGGCGGCACCCTTTCTCGGTGTCTGCCTGGGGGCGCAGATGATGATCCGCCACCTGGGCGGCCGCGTGATCGCGCATCGCGACGGGCGCGCGGAAATCGGTTATTGGCCGATCGCCGCGACGCCCGCCGGCCGGCGTCTCGGGTCGTGGCCGTCGCACGTCTACCAGTGGCATCGCGAGGGCTTCGAACGCGTCGCCGGGCTCGAGATCCTCGCGACCGGCGAGCACTTCGAGAACCAGGCCGTGCGCTACGGGCCGCGCGCATACGGCGTGCAGTTTCATCCGGAAGTGAGCTATCCGATGATGCGGCGCTGGAGTACGGCCGCCGCGCACAAGCTGTCGGCGCCCGGTGCGCAGGATCTCGCGACGCAGGCACGCGAAGGCCGGCGGCACGACCGCGCGACGGCCGCGTGGCTCAGCGCGTTTCTCGACCGCTGGCTCGACGACGCGCCCGCATCAGGTCGGCACGGTCACGTCGGAGATGCTGATCAGCCCCCACTCGACCGCGCGCAGCACGGCTTCGTGCCGACGTGACACGTTGAACTTGCGGCGGATGTTCATGAAGTGGAAATTGATGCACGACTCGGTCACGTTCAGGATGTGGCCGATTTCCCACGACGTCTTGCCGGCCGCGTGCCAGCGCAGGCATTCGACTTCCCGCCGGCTGAGCCGCGGCACGCTGTCGGGCGGTGCATGGCAGCGCGTGCCGGCGATCGCTTCGCACGCGACGTCGCGCAGCAGCGTCAGCGCCGCGAGATGGCGGTCGCAGTGCTCGCGCGTGGCGGCGAGCTCGTCGGTGCTCGCACACAACAGCATGCCGACCTCCCCCTTCGCGCCGCGCACCGGCAGCACGACGCCGCTGCGCATGCCGTATGCGGCCGCCGCTTCGTAACACGGGCGCTGCTCCGGCAGCGCGAACAATGCGTCGTCCCAGACGAGCGGCAGTGCCGAACGGAAGCAATGCCGCAGCATCGGGTCGACGCGGTCGAACTGGCGCTGCCGGTACAGCGCCGTCCAGCCGGGCACGCCGCTGCTCCATTTGCGCGCGAGATCGAACGACGCGCCGCTAAACGGCAACACGATCAGCACGACCTTGTCGAACCCCATTCCGGCGGCCGCGTCGGTCATTCTCTGCCATGACGCGTCCGTGTCGCCGGGTACCAACCATTTCAGACAATCCAGTCCATTCATACAAGCCACCCCGTTCGTTTAGTTGGAATCTGCAGCCAGGCGGACTTGCGCAACCGGTTCGAGACGTTGCGCGTGAACGGGCCGCGCTAGACCGCCTCGGCCAGACGTCGCCGGCCTGCCTGCCTCGCGTCGTCGAGCGACGCCGTCACGTCGAACGGAATGCCGAACGCCTTTTCGATGCCGGATGCGTTCGCGATGGCCGCCTCACGCTCGGCCGGGTCCGGTTCGATCGTGATGAGCGCACGGCAGACCGCGGCGAGCGCGGCGCGGTTCTGCTTGAGCCACATGCCGCGTTCCTTGCGGTCGTCGTGCGCTTCATCCGGGCGGGCCGGCGGAAAGATCATGACAAACGGCTCGCCGTGCCGCATCAGCGCGTGCATGTCGTCGAGCCAGCGCTGTGCGTAGCCGGCGGATGCGATCGCGTCGTTGCGCACGACGACGAACGGAAATTCCGCGACGTCGAACACGGCGAGCGTCGCCAGGTCGGGGGGCATGGCACCAGCATGGTGGGTGGGCATCGGGTCAACCTCCATCGAATTGAACAGCATGGGTCGGAACGGGCCGCGCAGCGCCCGCTTCATCGTTTCGCGGCGGCGCCGGGGCCGAACGGCGGACGGGCGAGCCAGACCACCGCGATCACCGCGAGATACACGCAGCCGAGCGCGAACGAAACGTCGTTGAACGAGATCTGGTACGCCTGCGCATCGACCAGGTTGCCCAGCAGCGTCGCCGCGCGCTGCGGATCGCCGCCGCCGAGCCGCGCGACTTCGGCGCGCACGGCCGGGTCGAACGCGCTCACGTGCTCGCTGAGCTGCGCGTGGTGCAGGATCGCGCGCCGGTCCCACAGGAACGACGTGATCGACACCGCGAAGCTCGCGCCGAGCGTGCGCAGGAACGTCGACAGGCCGGAGCCGGCGGCGATCTCGTCCGGCTTCAGGTCGGACAGCAGGATGCTGTTGATCGGCATGATGAACAGTGCGAGGCCGAGGCCCTGCAGCAGCTGGATCAGCGCGATGTGCGTGAAGTCGATGTCGGGCACGAAACCCGCGCGCAGGAACGACGACGTGCCGAGGATCGCGAACGCGCAGCACACGAGCACGCGCATGTTGAAGCGCGGCGCGTACTTGCCCATGAACGGCGTCATCAGCACCGGGATCACGCCCATCGGCGCGACGGCGAGCCCGGCCCAGAACGCGGTGTAGCCGAGCGTGCGCTGCAGCCACTGCGGCACGATCACGTTGACCGCGAAGAACGCCGAATACGCGAGCACGAGCGTCAGCGTGCCGGCCGCGAAGTTGCGATGCGCGAAGAGCCGCAGGTTCACGATCGGGTTCGGCTCGTTGAGCTCCCAGATCAGGAACAGCGCGATGCCGAATGCGGCGACCACCGACATCACGACGATGAACGTCGAGTTGAACCAGTCGGCTTCGTTGCCCTTGTCGAGCACGATCTGCAGCGCGCCGACGCCGACGATCAGCGCGGCGAGGCCCACATAGTCGACGCGCGCGGCAACGGTCGTCTCGACGCGTGCGCGCATCTGCGCGAACACGCACAGCGCGGCGAACACGCCGATCGGCAGGTTGATCAGGAACGCCCAGCGCCACGAGTAATGCTCGGTGACCCAGCCGCCGAACACGGGCCCCGCGATCGGCGCGACGACCGTGACCATTGCGATCATCGACAGCGCGAAACCGCGCCGCTGCGGCGGATAGATCGACAGCATCAGCGCCTGCGTGGTCGGGATCATCGGCCCGGCCACCAGGCCCTGCAGCGCGCGGAACGCAACGAGCTGCGGCAGGTTTTGCGCGAGGCCGCACAGGAGCGACGCGAACGTGAACGCGAGCGTCGCCCACACGAACAGCCGCACCTGCCCGACGCGCTTGACGAGAAACCCGGTCAGCGGCAGCGCGATCGCATTGCTGACCGAGAACGTCGTGACGACCCACGCGCTCTGCGTCGTGCTCACGCCGAAGTTGCCGGCGATCGTCGGCAGCGACACGTTGGCGACGGTGCCGTCCAGCACCTGCATGAAGACCGCGAGCGCGAGGCCGAAGGTCGTGAGTCCGACGCTCGACGGTCGAAAACCGCTGTCGGCGGCCGCCATCGGGCCGCTCATCGCACCGTCTCCGCGCGCGCTGCCGACGGCAGGTTCGCATGGATGACGTCAGCGATCAGGCTGTCGGCGCGGGCCAGCTCGTCGCGGTACACGTCGGTGCGGAAGACCGGCGCGCGCTGCTCGCGACGCGACAGCATCGCGCCGCTGCGGTCGTGCTGGTCGACGCGTGCGTGCATCGACAGGCCGATGCGCAGCGGATGCGCGTCGAGCTGGGCCGGCTCCGTCAGCTCGATGCGCACCGGCAGCCGCTGCACGATCTTGATCCAGTTGCCGGTCGCGTTCTGCGCCGGCAGCAGCGAAAACGCGCTGCCGGTGCCGACGCCGAGGCTTTGCACGCGGCCGGTATAACGCACCGCGTCGCCGTACAGGTCGGCGGTCAGTTCGACCGGCTGCCCGATGCGCATGTGTTCGAGCTGCTTCTCGGTGAAGTTCGCATCGACCCACAGCTCGCGCAGCGGCACCACCGCCAGCAGCGGCACGCCGGGCGACACGCGCTGCCCGACCTGCACCGTGCGCTTCGCGACATAACCGGTGACGGGCGTGACGACGTCGGTGCGTGCATGCGCGAGGTACGCGGCGCGCAGCCGTTCGGCCGCGGCCTGCACGTCGGGATGCGACGCGACCGCGGTGTCGTCGATCAGCGCCTTGCTCGTCTGGTGCTGCTCGCTCAACGTGGCGAGCGCGCTTTGCGCGGCCGCGTACGCGCTTTGCGCGGAGGTCAGCGTGTCGCGTGCATGCGCGAGTTCCTCGCGTGAAATCGCGCCGGAGCGGCCGAGATCCTCGCGGCGGCTGTAGTCGGCCTTCGCCTTGTCGAGCGCGGTGCGTCGCGAGTCGAGTTCGGCGCGTGCGCCGTCGATGCTGTTCGCCAGCCCGCGTTCGTTGCTGTACAGGCCGCGCACCTTGCGCACCGTTGCCGCGAGATCGGCCTGCGCGGTCGCGAGCGCGATCTGCGCGTCGCTCGGGTCGAGGCGTACGAGCGGCGTGCCGGCGCGGACGAGGTTGCCGTCGTCCGCGTCGATCGACACGACGGTGCCCGTCACCTGCGGCGTCAGCTCGACGACGTTGCCTTGCGCGTATGCGTTGTCGGTGGATTCGTACCAGCGCCCGACGATCACGTACCAGATGCCCCAGCCGAGGATGCCGAGCGCGAACACGGCGACGAGCGCGCGCACCAGATGCTTGCGCCGTGCCGGCGGTGCGGGCGGCGTCGCGGGTGCGGCACCGCCGGGTGCCGGTGGCGTGCGGGCGTCCGGCCCGCCCGGCGCGCGGGGTGCGCCGGTGTGGTCGGCCGCCGGCTGCTGGCGGGCGCTGGCGGAATCGGCGGCGGCCGGCCGCGCGGGAGTCTGCAGGGAGTTGTCGCTGCTCATGGTTCGATATCAAGGACGTTGGGAAGGAGTGGCGACGAGCGCGACGTCGTCCGGCTCGGCGCGAAAGCCGCCGCCGAGCGCGGCGACGAGCTGCAGCGACTGGTCCGCGCGCTGCGCGCGCAGCGCGGCGACCTCGCGGCTCGCGACCAGCAGTTGCTGGCGCACGACGAGCGCGTCGAGGTAGCTGCCGACGCCGGCCCGGTAGCGCGCGTCCGCGAGCCGCCACGCATCGGTGGCGGAGTCGAACGCACGCTGCTGCGCATCGGTCTGCACGGCGAGCGAATCCAGCCGGTGCAGATCGTCCGCCACCTCGCCGATCGCACCGATCAGCGTCTTGTTGTAACCGGCGACCGCGAGGTCGTATTGCGCGTCACGCCGGCGCAGCACGCCGCGCCGCTCGCCGCCGTCGAAGATCGGCAGGCTCACGGCCGGGCTGACGTTGTAGGTGCGGGATGCCGCCTGGAACAGCGATGCGCCCCCGCGCGTCGCGAGCCCGATCAGCGCGGTGAGACTGACGTTGGGCAGGAAGTCCGCACGGGCGGCCGCGACGTTGCGGCTGGCCGCCTCGACCCGCCAGCGCGCGGCGACGAGGTCGGCGCGCCGGCCGAGCAGCGCGGCCGGGAGGTCGGCCGGCACCGCGAGCGCGGCGGTCGGCAGCGGCGCGGGCCGCACGAGCGCAAGGCCGCGGTCGGGGCCGGCGCCGAGCAGGATCGCGAGCGCGATGCGCGCACTGTCGATCGCCTGGGCCGTGCGCGCCTGCTCGCGCGTCGCGGCCGCGACTTCGCTTTCCGCCTGGCGCTGTTGCGCGACGTTGTCGATGCCCTTGGTGACACGCTGGCGCGTGAGCGCGAGCGCTTCGTCGGCGCGCGCGTATTCGGCCCGCGCGACGTCCTGCTGATCGAACGCATACGCGAGATTCACGTAGGCGCGCGCAACGTTGACCGACAGCAGCACGCGCGCGGCCTGCGCATCGATCTGCGCGGCGCGCGCTTCGCCGAGCGCGGCTTCCCACGCGGCGCGGCGCCCGCCCCACAGATCGAGATCCCAGCTCAGGCCGAGATTGACCTCGCGTGTGTGGCTGAAGAAGCCGCCGCCCTCACCCGACGAAAACTGGGTACCGGACAGCCGCTCGGCCTTTGCGCTCGCGCGGCCGTCGAGATGCGGCAGCCGCGCGGCCCGCGCTTCGATCACCAGCGCCTGCGCTTCGCGTGCGCGCGCATCGGCGGTCGCGAGATCGGGGTTGCCGGCGAGCGCCTCGTCGATCAGCGCGCTCAGTTGCGCATCGTTCAGCGCACGCCACCAGTCGGCGGCCGGCCAGTCGGCGGCGGGCACATGCGCGAGGCTGCGCGATGCGGCGAGCGTATCGGCGCCGCGCAGCGTGCCTGCGGGTGCGAGCCCGTCGCGGCTCGCGCACGCGCCGAGCACGACGAGCGCGGCGGCGGCGGCGATTCGCGACATGACGCGCAGTGCGCCGGCATCGCGTGCCCAGGGAGCAAGTGCTGCATGCATCGCATTCCTCTGCTTCGTATCGGTTTGAACACGACACGCATTGTTGGACGCCCCCGGGCAAAGCTGATAATGTTGTTTAGACAAAAAATAATGAATTCCGGCCATGCCCATCCGAGACACTTCTCCACCGCGCACCGTGCAGCGCGCCGATTCCGATCCGAGCGAACGCGAGGACGGCCCGTCACTGATCGCCGTCTGGGGGGAAGACGACGGCAGCAACACCTACCGGCTCGGCACCCGCGAGGTCGACTGGCACAGCCATCTGCGCGGGCAGGTGTTCTGCGTGGAAAGCGGTTTCGCGCACGTGCGCACGCCGCACGGTTCGTGGCTGTTGCCGCCGCATCGCGCGGGCTGGATTCCGCCCGGCGAGCAGCACAAGGTCAGCATCAGCGGCGCGTTGAGCGGCTGGAGCGTCGTGATCGCACCGGCCGCAAGCCGGCGGATGCCGGGGCAGCCATGCGTGATCGCGATCACCGAGCTGATGCGCGCGCTCGTGCGGCGCGCGGTGTCGTGGGCGGACCAGGACAGGCTCGACGTCGAGCAGGCACGCATCAGCGTCGTGCTGCTCGACGAGATGCGCCGCGCGCCGCACGAGCCGCTGCACCTGCCGATGCCGCGCGACCGGCGGCTGCTGCGCATCGCCAACGCGATCCTCGGGCAGCCGCACGACAGCCGCACGCTCGAAGCGTGGGCCGAATGGGCCGGGCTGTCCGCCCGCACGCTGAGCCGGCTGTTCGTCGCCGAAACCGGCACGAGCTTCGCGCAATGGCGCCAGCAGGCGCGCCTCACGCATGCGCTCGAACGTCTCGCGAGCGGCGACAGCGTCGCCAACATCGCCGACGCGCTGGGCTATGCGACGCCGAGCAACTTCATCGCGATGTTCCGCCGCGCGTTCGGCGATTCGCCCGCGCATTACTTCGCGAAGCGCAGGCAGCCGTAGCGCGGTACGGCCCTGCCCCTATCACCCCTGCCAGTACAGCACCCGCATCGACGTCGTTATAGTCGCCGTGCGACCGGCCGGTCGGTCGCTCAATGTGACTTGTGGAGGGTGTCGATGTCGAATGCCGTTGGGTCGGACCACACGCCGATCGTCTCCGAGCAGCAGCTCGCCGATCATCTGGCCGCCGGCTGCAAGCCGGCCGTGCAGTTCCGGATCGGGACCGAGCACGAGAAGTTCGTCGTCGCGCGTGCGACGCACGCGGCCGCGCCTTACGACGGGCCGTCGGGCATCGCCGCGGTGCTCGCGGGGCTGCAAGGCGACGGCGCGCCGATCGTCGATGCCGGGCGGATCGTCGGCGTGATCCAGCGCGACGGCGCCGCGATCTCGCTCGAGCCGGCCGGCCAGCTCGAACTGTCGGGTGCGCCGCTCGAAACGCTGCACGATACGCATGCCGAGCTGCATGCGCATCTCGCCGCGGTGCGCGACGCGTGCGAACCGCTCGGCCTGCGCTGCGCGCCGCTGGGGTTTCACCCTCACCTTGCGCGCGCGGCACTGCCGTGGATGCCGAAGCAGCGTTACGGGATCATGCAGCGCTACATGCCGCGCGTCGGGACGCGCGGGCTCGACATGATGCAGCGCACCTGCACCGTGCAGGTCAACCTCGATTTCGCATCGGAAAGCGACATGGCGCGCAAGATGCGCGTGTCGCTTGCGTTGCAGCCCGTTGCGACCGCGCTGTTCGCGAACTCGCCGTTTGCCGAAGGCAGGCCGACCGGCCTGCTGTCGACGCGCGCACACACATGGCTCGACACCGACGAGGATCGCTGCGGGGCGCCTGCGCTGTTCCTGTCGCGCAGCTTCGGCTTCGAGCGCTACGTGAGCTGGCTGCTCGACAACGTGCCGATGTATTTCGTGCGGCGCGGCGACCGCTATGCGGACGCGACCGGATGGACGTTCCGCGATTTCATGCGACGCCGCATTCCGCATCTCGAGGGCGAGACGCCGACCCTCGGCGACTTCGCCGACCACCTGACGACGGTCTTCACCGAAGTGCGGCTCAAGCGCTACCTCGAGATGCGCGGCGCCGATGCGGGTTCGCCCGCCATGATGGTCGCGCTGTCGGCATTCTGGACCGGCCTGCTGTACGATCCGACCGCGCTGTCGGAGGCCGAGACGCTGGCCGCCGCGATCGACCGCGGCGCGCTGCTGACCCTGCGGCGCGACGTGCCGCGTTTCGGGCTCGGCGCGTCGGTCGACGGCCGGCCGTTGCGCGCGTTCGCGGCCGATGCGCTCGCGATCGCGCATCGCGGCCTGCGCGCACGGGCGCGCAGGGATGCGGCCGGCCGCGACGAATCTGTGTATCTCGCGCCGCTCGACGAGATCGTCGCCGGTGCGCCGACCCAGGCCGAGCACTGGCTTGCCCGCTATCGCGACGCGTGGGCCGGCGACGCGACGCGGATCTACGACGAAGCCGAAACCTGACCGCGTCGCGCGGGGCCGCTCATGCGCAGCACGCGAGGAGCGGCTCGTGCGCGAACTCGACGTCCGGCGCCGGCGCATGCCCGCGCCGGCGCGCACGAACCGCGTGCGCAAGTGTCTCGAGGAGCTGCGTGGTATCGGCGAACGAGAGGCATGCGTCGGTGATGCTCTGCCCGTAGCGCAGCGGCACGCCGGGCACGAGATCCTGGCGCCCTTCGATCAGGTTCGACTCGACCAGCACGCCGACGATGCGCGTATCGCCGGCCGCGACCTGCGCGGCGACCGCCGTGCCGACACCCAGCTGATTGCGGAACTGGCGGCGGCTGTTGCCGTGGCTGACGTCGATCATCACGCGCGGCGCGCAGCGCGCGGCCGCCATGCGTTCGCACGCGGCATTCACCGCGGCTGCGTCGAAATTCGGCTCGCGCCCGCCGCGCAGCACGACGTGCGTATGCGGATTGCCGGGCGAGGCCGCCGCGCATAGCCGGCCGCCCGTGTCGACCGACAGGAAGCGATGCGCGCGTGCGGCCGCGCACATCGCATCGACGGCCACCTGGACATTGCCGTCGGTGCCGTTCTTGAAACCGATCGGGATCGGCAGCGACGACGCCAGCTCGCGATGCACCTGCGATTCCACGGTGCGGGCGCCGATCGCCCCCCATGCGACCAGGTCGGCCAGGTAGCGCGGCGACAGCAGATCGAGAAACTCGGTCGCCGCCGGCATCTCCGCGCCGTTGATGTCGCACAGCAGCGCGCGGGCCGTATGCAGCCCCGTGTCGATCCGTTCGCTGCCGTCTAGCAGCGGGTCGTTGATGAGCCCCTTCCAGCCGACCGTCGTGCGCGGCTTCTCGAAGTACACGCGCATCACGATTTCCAGCTCGTCCGCGAAGCGCGCGCGTTGCAGCGCGAGCCGTGCCGCGTAGTCGCGCGCCGCGGCCGGGTCGTGCACCGAGCACGGGCCGGCGATGACCACGAGACGGTCGTCCGTGCCGTTCAACACGTCGACGATCGCGTGGCGAGCCAGATGAACCGTGCGCGACGCGCGCAACGCAGGCTGCAGCGCGCCGGCCAGATCCGCGGGGGACGGCAGGTGCAGCTCGGCGTCACGGTTCGTCGTCCAGGTATTCGCATGCATGGGGACTGCCCTCCTGTCGATAATTCGGGGGATTTTTTACTACAGCGCGACTGTATTGAATGGCGCTTTCCGTGCGCAACTAACATAGTTGCCAGTTTCTAATTCATAACCTTATGAATGACAGAAATAAGCAAGGCGACCGGAAATTCAGGAATTGGGTTTGCCTGATTTTGAGACACACCACGGGCCGGGAAAGCGATTTTTTATTCTCGGTTCTGGAGCATTTTATGACGCGCAGACGCCGATTGTTCAGCCTTTCGAAGCGGGTTGCTATTCGTTCTGATAGTGGCGTCGCGATAGGCGTTCAATTAATTTTCAGATTCCTGACAGGCCGATCAGGTTCATATATATAAATCAACCCAGTCATTGCGGAGAATCACCATGTCGAAACGTCATTATGAAACGCCGATTCACGTCAAGTATCGCGATACCGATTCGATGGGCCATGTGAGCAGTCCCGTCTATTACGACTATCTGCAGCATTCCTATCTCTGCTACATGTTCGATCTCCTCGGCCTGCCGCGGAGCGAGAAGCTGCCGCACATCATGGTGAAGACGCAGTGCGAGTACCTCGCACCGGCCCAATTCGGCGACAACCTGACGATCCGGTCGAGCATCGTGCGTTTCGGCAGCAAGAGCTTCGATCTCGAACACCTGATGGAGCGCGACGACCAGACCATCGTCGCGCGCGGCATGTCGACGCACGTGATGTTCGATTACGCGAACAACACGACGAAGGCCGTGCCCGACGAGTTCAAGGCGCGCGTGCTCGAATTCCAGGGTTCGCTGTGATGCGCGCGCGCCATTTCGGGAGCGACACGTGAGCGCCGCGGTGGCGCGCGCCCGGCGCCGGATCGGCGCGATCGTCGAGCGCCGCGACGACCGCGCGATCGTCATCGTCCGGCATGCGGCGCAGGCGTTGCTCGAGCCGGCCGCGCTCGAGCGGCATCGTTCGCTCGTCAGCCGTCACGAGGACGAACTCGAGGTGCTGCTGCAGCCGTGCGGTGGCGCGCACGACGGCGTGCGCCCGCTGCTCGGGCGGCTGCGGGATGCCGGCGTGACCGTCGCGCTCGACGCGGCGACGCTCGCTCACGACGCGTCGCTGCTCGAGTTCGCGAGCTGGGTCACGCAGTGCGCGACGCCCGGCGACACGGCGCCGCCGCGCGACGATGCAGCCGTGCCGGGCGGCGGGCTGTTCTGCGGCCTGGTCGTGCGATGGCGCGACTTGCGCAACGGGTGGCGGCGGCCGGAACGTGACGAGGCCCACGAACGCACGCCGCAAACGATCGCGGCGGATGCGGCCGAGCACATCGCGGCCGGCGATCCGGACGGCCAGGTGCTCGGCGCGTTGCTCGACGCCGACGACACAGCCACCGACGCGGCGCTCGACACGTTGTCGGACGCGGTACGCGCGCGGCGGATCTGCGCGGCGACGCGGGCCGGCTGGCCGCTTGCGCGACGGTTATGAGCGCCGTCGCCACGACGGTCGACGTGCGTGCCCTGCCCGACCGCGCGTTCCTGGTCGGCATGATGGGCGCGGGCAAATCGACGCTCGGCCGCGCGCTCGCGGCATCGCTCGGCTGGACGTTCGCCGACAGCGATGACGAGATCGCGCGGCGCACCGGCCGCTCGGTCGCCGAGCTGTTCGACAGGGTCGGCGAAGGCGGCTTTCGGCTGCTCGAAACGCAAATCGTCGACGAACTGACGCAGCGCCCGAACGTCGTCGTGGCGACCGGCGGGGGCGCGGTGCTGAATCCGCGCAGCCGCGCGCGCCTGAGCGAGCGCGGCTGCGTGATCTACCTGCATGCGGACCCCGATGCGCTGTGGCGCCGCACGCGCGATGACACGCGGCGGCCGCTGCTGCAGGTGGCCGACCCGCGGCAAACCCTCGCCGCGCTGTACCGGATGCGCGACCCGCTGTATCGCGAATGCGCACATGCGTTCGTCGACACGACGGCGCAGGACGTCGCGCGCGCGACGGCCGACGTGTTGACGGTGCTGCTGGCGCGGATCGATGCGCCGGATTGACGGCGCGTGCGGCGGACGTTCGCTCCCCTGCCCCCGAAGCGAAGGCGGGACGCATGGGCGCGGCGCGAACGTCGAGTATCCGACGCGTTTTCGAAACGGCGAGTTTGGATTTTCGATCGTGTTGTTGTGATAAGAAAAGTTATCTTGATGATATGAGCAGGAGAGCAAAGACGCTGAAAAGGCGCTGCTGGAACGTGCGCTGTTTCATGCCGGTTTTGCTCGCCCGAGCTTCGAATTGGCGCGGCACGGCCGGGTGACCGTCACCATGCCGTCGAAACGCGCTGCTTCGTCCGCTTCCAGGAGCGGCTCGGGGATGAATCGCGGCGGCCTGCCTTCACGAACCGGCGCATCGTCTCCGGCGAGGTTCGCGGGTCCCGCAACACGCGCGGAGTTCGTCGACGACCGCGCGTCGCGCCAACGGGCGCCAATCGCCCTCCGCCGCATTTGTTCCTGCGACGCAAGACTGTTGCGCCATGGTGGGTGTTCGAGATCGTGACCGGCACGCCTACAGTGAGGCCATCGGATTCATCGATCCGTTCGGCACTGAAGCCGGGAACCCTTCACCTATCGAGGCAAATCATGAGCGCATCCAAGGTCATCATCGTCACCGGCGCATCGCAAGGCATCGGCGCGGAAACGGTCAACGCATTCCGCGCACGCGGCCATCGCGTCGTCGCGACGTCACGTTCGATCGGCCCGTCGAACGATCCGGATCTCGTCACCGTCGCGGGCGACATCGGCGATCCGGCCGTCGCCCGGCGCGTGGTCGACGCGGCCATCGAGCACTTCGGCCGCGTCGACACGCTCGTCAACAACGCCGGCGTGTTCATCGCGAAGCCGTTCACGCAGTACACCGCGGACGACTATGCGCAGATCACGAGCGTCAACCTGAGCGGTTTCTTCCACGTCACGCAGCATGCGATCGCTGCGATGCAGAAAGATGGCAGCGGCCACGTGGTCAGCATCACGACGAGCCTGGTCGATCATGCGAACAGCAACGTGCCGTCGGTGCTCGCCTCGCTGACGAAGGGCGGATTGAATGCGGCGACGAAGTCGCTCGCGATCGAGTATGCGAAGGCCGGCATTCGCGTGAATGCGGTGTCGCCCGGCGTCATCAAGTCGCCGATGCATGCGCCCGACACGCATGCGACGCTCGCGTCGCTGCATCCGGTCGGCCGCATGGGCGAGATGAGCGACATCGTCGACGCGATCCTGTACCTGGACTCGGCACCGTTCGTCACGGGCGAGATCCTGCACGTCGACGGCGGCCAGAGCGCCGGGCATTGAGTCGCGGCGTCGAAACCGCGAGCCGGCGTGCCTATCGCGATGTGCCGGCCCGTTTGGCGCGCGTCCCGGCCGGCCGCCTGGCCGGCTCGCGCGCCAGCTGCTCGACGAGAAAATCGACGAATACGCGCACGCGCGACGACAAAAAACGCGCATGCGGATACAGCAGCATGAAGGGCCGCGACCGGCCGCCGAGGCCGGGCAGCACTTCCACGAGCGTGCCGGCACGCAGATCCTGCTCGACGATGAAGCGATAGGTCTGGAACAGGCCCGCTCCGCTGCGCGCGAGCGTCACACCGCCAAGGTAGTCCCCCGACGTACCGTAGCTGCCGGTCGTCGTGACATCGACTTCCTCCGCCCCATCGTTGAACAGCCAGGGAATCGGCCGCCCGCTGCTCGGCAGCTCGAACTGGATGCATTCGTGCGCATGCAGATCGTCGATGGCGGCCGGCAGGCCCGCGCGCTTCAGGTAGCCGGGCGTCGCGACGACCACGAGTTCGGCGTCCTCCAGCTTGCGCGCGACCAGGTTCGAATCGGCCGGCGCGCGCCCGCGAATCGCCAGATCGTAGCCTTCCTCCGCGAAATCGATGTTGCGGTTGCTCAGGTGGGTTTCGACGCGCACGTCCGGATACCGCTCGCGAAATGCAGGCAGCAGCGGCAGCACGCGATAGTGCCCGTACGGCGTTGGCATGCTGATCCGCAGCAGGCCGGCGGGCGTGGCCTGCTGGCCGGTTGCCTCGCGCTCCGCGTCGACGAGTTGCGCCAGCGCGTCGCGGCATTGCTCGAAGTAGCGGCGGCCGGGATCGGTCAGGCGGATCTGGCGTGTCGTGCGCACGAACAGCCGCACGCCGAGACGCTCCTCGAGCCGCGCCACCGACCGGCTGACCGCGGCCGGCGTGACGCTCGCCGCGTTTGCCGCGAGCGTGAAGCTGCCGAGTTCGGCGGCAAGACAGAACAGCTCGATGCTGCCCAGCAGCAGATCGTCGAATTGTCGTTGCATGGTTCCTGCGGTCTCCGGCGGATGGCGCGCGTTGGAGCGACGAGTGTGCATGAATCCCGTGCGGGAAACCAGCTGGCGCGCATGGCGCGATTCGTTACACCGCGTCGTGAATCAATTGCGCGACCGACATTTACCGGCTTCGGTCGCATGACTACAGTGACTCGCAGGCAGCACCGATTGCCCCAACCCTTTTCCTGCAAGGAGCATGACATGACCGTCGAACAGAAGCTGGCCGAGCTCGGCCTCGCGTTACCCGAACCGCCGAACCCGCTCGGCAGCTATACGGCCGTCAGCGAAGCGGGCAACCTGCTGTTCGTGTCGGGACAACTGCCGCTCGTCGACGGCAAGGTCGCGTATACCGGCCGCGTCGGCGAACAGTTGAGCGTCGACGACGGCAAGCATGCCGCCCGGCTCGCGGCGCTGAACGTGCTCGCGCAGATCCGCCGGCACCTGGGCGGCTTCGAACGCCTGAGCAAGATCGTGCGCGTCGAGGGGCACGTCAGTTCGGCCGACGGTTTTTTCGGGCAGCCGGCCGTGATCGACGGCGCGTCGGACCTGTTCGCCGCCGTGCTGGGCGACAAGGCGGGACACGCGCGCTCGGCGTTCTCCCAGCGCCAGTTGCCGGCCGACGCGGCCGTGATCCTCGTCGTGATCGCCGCGATCGATCCGGCGTAATGCGGGTATCGTCCCGGAGGGCGGCAACCGGCCTTCCCTACGCTACACGGTCGTCGGCGACGCAGAGACGCCGCCTTTCCGAATCAGCACGTCGGGCGTCAGGCCGCTGCACCGTTCGACGCCCAGCATGGCCATGTTCCGGTCCACTTCGTCGCGCAGCAGCCCGATCGCGTGCATGACGCCGGCTTCACCGGCCACGGCCGCCGCGTAATTGAACGGCCGCCCGACGAACACCATGCGCGCGCCCATCGCGACCGCTTTCAGCACGTCCGACCCGCGCCGAAAGCCGCTGTCGATCATCACCGGATAGTCCGCGCCCAGCGCCCGAACCACGTCGGGCAGGATCCGCATCGGCGAGACCGCGCCGTCAAGCTGGCGGCCGCCGTGGTTCGACAGGATGATGCCGTCGGCGCCGGCGTCGCGGGCGATGACGGCATCGTCCACGCTGAGGATGCCCTTGATCACCAGCTCGCCCTTCCATTCCTGCCGGATCCGTTCCAGGTGGCCCCAGTCGAGATGGTCGCGGGCCGAGAAATCCCGCTGCACCGTGGACGACAGGATCGGCGCGCCGCGGGTGGCAAAGGAGTTCTCGAAATGCGGCATGCCGTGCGCGAGCAACGTCCGGGCGAAGGTGCCGGCGAGCCAGCGCGGGCGCACGATGCCGTCCCAGAACAGGCGCGGCCCGGGGCGCAGCGGCGTGGTGAAGCCGGTCCGCACGTTGTTTTCGCGATTGGCGGACACGGGGATGTCGACCGTGATTACGAGCGTCCGGTAGCCGGCACGCGCCACGCGTTCGAGCAGCGCGCCGATGCGGCCTGCGTCGCCGGGCAGGTATGCCTGGAACCAGGTTTCCGGCGCGGCGGCGGCGACTTCCTCCAGTGGAATGAGCGACGAGCCGCTCATGATCGATGCGATGCCCGCGCGCTGTGCGGCCCGCGCCAGCACGATATCGCCGCGATAGGCCGACAGCGCGTGGATCCCCATCGGTGCGATGCCGAAAGGCGACGCGTAGCGTCGTCCGAACAGCTCGACGCCCTGCTCCCGCTGCGACACGTTGCGCAGCACGCGCGTCGCAAACCCGTACTCGTCGAACACGGCACGATTGTCGTCGCGCGTGCGGTTGTCTTCCGCGGCGCCGCTGACGTAGCCGAAGATCGGGCGCGGCAGCGCGCGGCGTGCCGCGGCTTCGAAATCATGGAGGCACAGCATCTTTCGCAGCACGCGCGGCATGTGCGGCGTGCGCGTATCGGCCAGTGGGCGGCTTGTTCCGGAAACGGATGAGGCGGAAGGAGTCATGTCTGAAGCCTGTTTTCGAATCGATGGCGGAATTTTAGGTACGCGCGGCGTGCTTAAAAAGCGATAATCTTCCAATGAATTTGTTCGATAAAAGCGAAAGACAATGGCGACCCCGACTCTCAAGCAGCTCGACGCGTTCTACTGGGCGGCGACCTGCGCAAACTTCTCGACCGCTGCGCAACGGCTGCACCTGTCGGTGTCGTCGCTGTCCAAGCGCATCAACGAACTGGAACAGGTCGTCGAACGCACGCTGTTCGACCGGAGCGGCCACCGGGCCGTGCTGACCGACGACGGCGAGGCGCTGCTGCCGGCCGTGGTGCGGGTGCTCGAGTCCGTCGCAGCGCTGCAGGAATCGGTTGCCAGGGATGAAGGGTTGAGCGGCCGGCTGCGCTTCGGCGTCGGCGAACTGTCGGCGCTGACGTGGCTGCCGCGCTTCGTGGCGGCGGTCCAGAAGCAGCACCCGAAGCTGGCGCTGGAGCCGTATGTCGACGTGGGCGCGGCACTGGAGGAGAAAGTCGATGCCGGTGAACTGGATTTCGCGGTGATCGCCGGCCGGTCGTCGCGCAGCAGCGTGCTGTCGCAGCCGGTGGCGGAAGCGCGGTTCGCGTGGATGGCGGCCGAGGCGCTGGTCGGCCGCGAGCGCGTGCTGACGCCGGCGCTGCTCGCCAGCCACGCGCTGGTGCTGCTGCCGTCCGGTTCGGGCGTGACACGTATTCTCGACGACTGGCTGCTCGCGTGCGGCGTCAATCATGCGCGCAGGATCGAGTGCAACAACTGGAGTGCGGTGGCCGGCATGCTGGGCGAAGGCGTCGGCATCGGCTTCCTGCCGGTCGACTGGGCACGCGCGCGGCCGGGCGGCCATCTCGTGCAGCTGACGAGCGAGCCGCCGCTGGCGCCGCTTCAATATGCGTTCCAGTGGCGCCGCGGCGACGTGCGCGGGCTGATTCCGTCGATGCTGTCGCTGGTGCGGCATTACGCGGACTTCCGCTGAACTCGTGCTTGCCGCCCGGCGTCAGGCCCGGGCGATCGCGAAGATGCGTGCCGTCGTCACGCTTCGTCGATGCGCGAGACCTGCTTGGGATCGGGCATCCACAGGTAGCACAGCAGCGACACGAGCACGCACGCCGACACGTAGTAGAAGAACCACGCTTCGTGTCCGATGCTCTTCATCCACAGCGCGACGTATTCGGCCGTTCCACCGAACAGCGACACCGTGATCGCATACGGCAGCCCGACGCCCAGTGCGCGCACGCCGACCGGAAACAGTTCGGCCTTGGCCACGGCGCTGACCGACGAATACAGGCTGACGATCAGCAGCGCGGCGACGATCAGCGCCAGCGCGGCGCCGGTTGTCTGAACGCCGCGGAGCGCCTGGAAGATCGGCACGGTGCAGAGCGTGCCGAGTACGCCGAACGCGATCAGCAGCGGGCGACGCCCGACGCGATCGGACAGGCTGCCGAAGATCGGCTGCATCGCGACGAATGCCAACAGGCTGATCACGGAGACCATCGATGCGTCGGCCTTGCTCATCCCCGCGCTGTTGACGAGGAATTTCTGCATGTACGTCGTATAGGCATAAAACGCGACCGTGCCGCCGAGCGTCAGTCCGGCCACGATCAGGCACTCGCGTTTGTGGTGGAACAGGTCGGCGATCGACGCGTGGCGCCGCTTGCTGCGGCGGTGCTGCTCGAACGATGCCGTTTCCTGCATGTTGCTGCGCAGGAAGATCGCACTGCAGGCCAGCAGCGATCCGAGCAGGAACGGGATGCGCCATCCCCAGCTTTCGAGTTGCGCGGTGGTCAGGAAAAACTGCTGCAGCACGACCAGCACACCCATCGCGAGCAACTGGCCGAGCGACAGGGTCGCGAACAGGAAGCTCGAATAGAAGCCGCGCCGGGACTTGTCGGCCATCTCGCTCAGGTACGTTGCCGAACTCGCGTATTCGCCGCCGAGGCTCAGTCCTTGCAGCAGTCGCGCGAAGACCAGGAGCACCGGCGCGGCAAGGCCGATCGTGTCGTAACCGGGGGTCAGGCCGATGATCAGCGAGCCGACGCACATCGCCAGCACCGAGACGAGCAGCGCGGCCTTGCGTCCGTTGCGATCCGCGTACAGGCCGACGAGCCAGCCGCCGATCGGGCGCATGACGAAACCGACGGCGAAGATGGCCGCCGTGTTCAGCAACTGCACGGTCAGGTTGCCGTTGGGAAAGAACGCCTTCGCGAAATACAGCGAAAACGCGGAATACACGTACCAGTCGTAATACTCGATGAGGTTGCCTACCGATCCGCTGAAGATGGATCGAAGGTTCGCGAGGGTTCCGGTCGGCCGGGAATCCGTGGCCGTTGCAAGAGGGCTGACGCGCGACACGTAATGTCTCCGTTTCGATTGTGCTCGTGATCCGTGCAAGTGCCGGCCGTGGGCGGGCCGCTTGCGATCGGGTGCGGCAAGGTTAGAAGAGACGATGCATTGTAGAAAGCGAAATAATGACAAGGAACCTGTTCGCTTTATGGAAAGTCGGGGTGGCAACTCCCCGCTTCCGTGCCTGTTTCGGCGCCGTTCCGTGTTCCCCGGTTATCAGGGATCGATCGCAGGAAAGGCTTGCCCTGAAAGGCGCTCCGCGTTCCGGATACATTGAAATACAAAATATCGCATGCGATTTAATCGAATGCGCTTGACGTGAGTGGGCGACAAGACCAAACTGCGTCGCATGCGATCGAATCGCATCTGAGACAAACCTCAACTGACGGAGCAAATGATGAGCAAGATCGAACACGTGCTGTACACGGGCAAGACGCATACGACTTCCGGCGGCCGCGACGGCGCCGCACGCAGTTCCGACGGCCGCCTCGACATCCAGTTGTCGTCGCCGGGCAGCGCCGGCACCGGAACCAATCCCGAGCAACTGTTCGCGGCGGGCTGGTCGGCCTGCTTCATCGGCGCGATGCAGCTCGCGGCGCGTGCCGCGAAGGTGACGTTGCCGGCCGATCTCGCCGTCGACGCCGAAGTGGACCTCGGCACCGCCGGCAACGCGTACTTTCTGCAGGCCCGGCTGAACGTGAGCGTGCCGGGGCTCGATCGCGACGTCGCGCAGCGCATCGTCGATGCCGCACACCAGACCTGCCCGTATTCGAAGGCGACGCGCGGCAACATCGACGTCGACATCCGTATCGCCTGAACGTGCGTCGGGCGGCCCGGCGCCGCCTGACCGAATGCCCGGTTCCTTTTCTTTTTTTTCGAGGTGAATGATGAATACCCGATTGATCGCCGCCCTTCTCGTCGCTGTTTCGGCCACCGCCGCCGCACCGGCGTTCTCCAGCGAAGCCACCGTGACGCGTGCGCAGGTGCGCGCCGAACTCGCCCAGCTGCAACACGCCGGCTACCCGCTGAATCGCGCGACCGACGCAACCTATCCGGACGATCTCCAGGCCGCACTCACGCGGATCCAGGCGGGCGATGCGGTTGCCGGCAACGACCGGGCGTCCGGCTACGGCGGCAACGGCGATGCGGCCACGCAATCGGGCCGCCGCCATGCAGTCAGCGTGGCCGACCGCTCGGTGTATTTCGGACATTGAGCGTGCTGCGCCGTCCGTCGAAACGCGAACCCTGAATTCCTTCCATCCCCGTTCTGTCGAGGTAAATGATGAAAACCCAATTGATCGCCGCCCTTCTCGTCGCCGTGTCCGCCTCCGCCGCCGCACCGGCGTTCGCCGATGAAGCCGTCGTGTCCCGCGCGCAGGTGCGTGCCGAGCTCGTCCAGCTGGAACAGGCCGGTTATCGGCCGGGCCGCGCGAACGATCCGCACTATCCGGTCGACCTGCAGGCCGCGCTGACGCGCATTCACGCGAACGACGCCGTGGTGGCCGATGCGGCGACATCCGGTTACGGCAGCGAAACCGTCGCCGCGACGCAGTCGGGCCGCCGGCCCGCGACACGCGTCGCCGAACGCTCGATCTACTTCGGTCATTGAACGAATCCGCGTACGGCGCCGGATGCCGGCGCACGATGCGCAACCGCTGAATCCAATTATTTGTCGAGGTGAATGATGAAGACCCCACTGATCGCCGCCCTTCTTGTTGCCGTGTCGGCCGCCGTTGCCGCGCCGACGTACGCCAGCGAAAGCACCGTGACGCGTGCGCAGGTGCGTGCGGAACTGGCCGCGCTGCAAACGGCCGGCTACCTGCCGAACCGCCCCAACGACCCGAACTATCCGGACAATCTGCAGGCTGCGCTGCGCCGGGTTCACGACAACGATGCGGTCGCGGTCGGGCCGCAAGCGTCCGGTTACGGCGGCGACGCCGTCGGGGCGACGCAGTCGGGAAACCGCAGCGCGATTCGCATGGCGGAGCGGTCGATCTACTTCGGCCATTGAGCATGCGTCGCCGGAATCGTGACGCCTATCCGGGCGGCACGGTACGACGGGCGGGGAACGGGGGCGCGCGAGCACGGCGCGCTCCTCGTCGGCCTTCGGCGGAAAGCAGCGATGCAGGCTGACGTACATCCGTTACTTGTGTCGGCCCGGGATTCGATCGCGCGCGGCACCGATGCGGCCGCCGGTTCTCGCGATCAGCTGGCATGCAGGAAAAGACAGCAGCCGTGCCACGCCGAACAACACCCCATTCCCGAGCGTGTTCACGATGATGAACGCGCGTCTGCCGATGGCCTGGCGCCGCTCGAATCGAGTGACGGCGTATGGCGCAATCGGACAATATCGACGCCGTGCAGGATCGTTGCTTCCGCAACCGCATCCCGCCGCGGCGGAGCATCGGGCCATTGACGGCCGATTGCATCGACCCGGCGTCTGAAGCGGTACACGACGGCGGGCGGAAAGATCATCCACGCAATGCCGATCCGGACGGCGCGAATGCGCATCGCCTCCAAGTAGCGCGCCGGGATCCGGCAGCGCGGCACGCAGGTGAACTGGTCGAACACGCCATCCTCGGCGAGGTGGCGCGCGAACGCGCAGTGAACGATCGCGACGGCCTGTTCGGCCGGCATCGCGACAAGCGGCATCGCGTCGAGGTGACTGTCGGTACCGGAGGGCACGGGCTGGCGGCGATCCTGTCGTTTCCGGTCTGGGTGGAGCCGGCGCGCCGGTAACGCTGGCCCGGGCTTCGCAACACGTGCCGCGCATCCCCGCACCGTGCCGGTGACACGATCGATGTTGTGCGGCGCCCTGCCCGTCCGGTCCCGGTCTATGCTGTGCAACCGACACCTTCAATCGAGGAGCAGCCGATGTCCGATGCAACGACCGGAAACGCAACAGGCGCAACAGACAGTACGCACCCGCTCGACCATGTGGTGTGGAACGCGCTGACCGGCAGGCAGCGCCGCTTTGCGCTCGGCGACGGCCGTGCATGGCGGTTTCCGGCGGCCATCGCGCCGTTTGCCGCGATCGAGGATACCGGCGGGGCATCGTTCGACGCGTTGCGCGCACTGGTCGCCGCACACGGGCCGGCGGCACTCGTCATGCCCGACGAGATCGAATTGCCGGCGGGCTTGTCGGCGATCCGGCGCGCGACCCTGTTGCAAATGGTCTGGCGAGGGACGCCCGCCCCGGCACCTGAAGCGGGCCACGTCACGCTCGCGGAAGCCGACGTGCCGGACATGCTCGCGCTGACCACGGCCGCGCAGCCCGGCCCGTTCGGCCCGCGCACGTTCGAGCTCGGCCGCTACATCGGCATCCGCAACGAAGGCAGGCTGGCCGCGATGGCCGGCGAGCGGATGCAGGTCGACGGGTATACCGAGATCAGCGCCGTGTGCGTGGATGCCGCGTTCCGGCGGCAAGGGCTGGCGGCACGTCTGATCCGGTCGTTGATCGCGGCCATCGACGCGCGCGCGGAAACGCCTTTCCTGCACGTCCTCACGTCCAACCGGGTCGCGATCGAGCGCTATCTCGCACTGGGTTTTGTCGTGCGCCGCGAGATGCACCTGCTGGTGCTGGGCGACGGGCACGCATGACGACGCGGCCGGCACGATGCACGTGCCGGCCGCCGGTAGCCCGTGGGGTTATTCGTCGGTCGAGTGGATCAGGTTGCCGCGCAGCGTGACGATCGCCTTCTGCATCTTCGCGAATTCGTCCGGCTTCAGCCCGGTGGCCTCGACCAGGTTCATGTCGAGCCCCTTCTCGCGCACACGGCGCCCGCTCTTCGTCAGGCTGACGAGCACCTGGCGCTCGTCCGACGGATCGCGATGCCGCTCCAGGTAGCCCATTGCCTCGAGCTTCTTCAGGATCGGCGTCAGCGTATTGGATTCGAGGAACAGCTTCTCGCCGAGCTGGCCGACCGTCTGGTTGTCCTGCTCCCACAGCGCAATGATCGTGATGTATTGCGTGTACGTGAGGCCCAGCTCCTCGAGGATCGGCTTGTAGGCCTTGCCGAACGCGAGGTTCGTCGAGTAGATCGCGAAGCACAGGAACTCGGACAGCTTCGGCGCGGCGGTGGATGGTGCTTCGGTCGGTTTCATGAACGTCCTCCAGCGACGCGAACGGCCGCAGATGGACGCATTATATATCGCGTGCGATCTTATCGGAAGCATGATAAATCGGTCTCGATGAACCAACGGGCGCCGCGCGCCGTCAATCCGGCGTGCGGCGCTTGCCGGTCTGCACGCGGCTGGCCGACAGCAGCGTGCATTGCACCGGATGCGCGATTTCGGTCGCGACCCCGCCTGCCGCAAACAGCAGGATCATCAGCCAGCGTTTCATGCGTCCTCCACGACGGAAAGGCTCGCGCCGTCGGCGACCGTCGCGTCGAGCGCATACGGGTCGATACCGTCGAGGCAGCCGAGATTGACGCGCCAGCAGGCCGGGTCCTTGCGGGTCTGATGGAACGGATAGACGCCGCAATGGCTGCAGAAATAGTGGCGCGCCGTGTGTGTGTTGAAGCGGTAGCACGTCAGCGCGCCCTCGCCTTCGACGATCTTCAGTTCGCTCGCGGCGAACATCGGACTCATCAGCGCGCCGCGCCGGCGGCACAGGCTGCAGTTGCAGCGAACCGCCGGCGTCACGGCGGCCCGGACTTCGAATCTGACGGCCCCGCAATGGCAGGACCCTTTGAGCCAGGTGGCAGACATGGTGCACTCCAGAAGAGGTCATGCCTGCTTTATAGCGGACGCCCGAACCCGCGATGTATCGCGATGTATCCGCGGCTCGCGCAGATACAGGACGTTTCAAATCGGCGGCGGGCAATCGCGTTGCATGCTCCGATCGCCGGCATGCGCATGCGGCCCGCCGCGCGTGGAGCGCGGATCGTGCGATCAATCCAGCACGTGCTGCATCCGCTCGATCGCCGCCCGCGTCTCGCGTTCGAGCGCGGCGAACAGCTCGGCCGCCGGCAACTGCCGCACGAGCGGCGCCGCCTGCCCGGCCCACTGCGCGCCGTAGCCGAATTCGCCCTTTGCCTTCGCGGCTGCATGCAGCGCCTTGCCGGCGTCGTAGGCGATCGGGTACGCGGGCGTGGCCGGCGCCTGCGGGTCGTCGCCGAGCGTGGTCAGCCGGTTCGCGATGCCGCGCGCGATCCGGCCGGAGATCGCGGCCGTGAACGTCGTGCGCCGTGCGGCGTCGCTCAGCAGCGCGCGGCGATAACCGTCGTCGATCGATGTCTCCGGGCACGCGACGAACGCCGTGCCGAGCTGCGCGGCCTGCGCGCCGAGCGCGAGCGCGGCGGCGATGCCCTCGCCGTCCATGATGCCGCCGGCGGCGATCACCGGCAGCGCGCATTCGCGCACGATCTGGCGCGTGAGCGCGAACGTGCCGAGGCGGTCGTCATGGGCGGTCGAATCGAACACGCCACGGTGGCCGCCCGCTTCGATGCCCTGCGCGACGATCGCGTCGATGCCGGCGGCGGCGATCCGGTGCGCCTCGTCGAGATTCGTCGCGGCCGCGAACAGCGTGACGCCCGCGCGCTTCAGCGCGTCGATCACGTCCGCGGACGGCAGCCCGAAATGGAAGCTGACGACGGCCGGCTTCTCTTCGACGAGCAGCGCCTGCATCGCGTCGTCCGCGACGAAACTCGTATAGATCTCCGACAGCGATGCGGGCGGCGTCGCGCCGTATTCGCGGAACGCCGGCGCGAGCCAGTCGAGCCACGCGCGTTCGACGGCCGCGTCGGCGCGTGCCGGTTGGTGGCAGAACACGTTGATGTTGAACGGCCGGTCGGTGAGCGCGCGCGTGTCGCGGATCATCTTGCGGGCGCCGTCGGCGTTCGTCGCGCCCACGCCGAGCGAGCCGAGCCCGCCCGCATTCGACACGGCGGCCGCCAGCGCCGGCGTGCTGACGCCGGCCATCGGCGCCTGGACGATCGGTGTGCGCACGCCGAGCGTGCGCAACAGCGTCCGGTTGTCGGTCGATTGATTCATGTCGCTGGCCTCCTGCAAGATCCGCAATCGAAATGCTTCGACCGGATGCGGGCCGAAGCGCGTGGATCGGGTTCGGATCGGTGCGCATGGGTCGTGCCTCGCGCGCAGCCGGTCGCATGAAAGTTCTGTCGAAAAAGGCGCGCAGCCGTGCGGTGCGGTGTTTGCCGTCGCGGCGACGGTGTACGACATCGCGCGTTGCGCGGCGCGGCACCTGCTGCTGCGCCCATCCTACGCCCGCTCGTGACCCGCCGGCTATCGGCTATCGGCCGCGCGCCCAATGCGCGAGCCCCGCGCAAGCCGCCAGCAGCGCACCCGTCACGAAGAACACCGAATGCAGCCCGAGCGCGACGCCGATCTGCCCGCCGATCACCGGGCCGATCACCTGCCCGCTGAACTGGGCGGACTGCAGGTAACCGAGCATCTGCCCGGTCGCGCGCTCGTCGACCGATTGCCGCACGAGCTTGCCGATCGACGGCAGCAACCCCGCGAGGGTCATGCCCATCAGCGCGCGCAGCGCGGCGAGCTGCCACCAGTGCGTGACGAACGCCTGCGGCACCATCGCGAGCGCGGTCAGCAACAGGCAGCCGATGATCACGTTCCAGCTGCCGATCCGGTCGGCCAGCGCGCCGAGCCGGGCGGCGGTCAGCATGCTGCCGAGCGCCGAGCACGCCATCACGACGCCGGCGATACGCGCGAGATGATCGCTGCCGACGCCGAGGCCGCCGATATAGACGGTGATGATCGGCTCGATCGACATGTTCGCGAGCAGCACCATCATCGCCGTTACCAGCAGCGCGGCCACCGCCGCACGATCCGTGCCGCGCGACGTGCCGGCCGTCGCGCTCGCGGTGCGCGGTTTCGCGTCGGTGCCCGCGTGGAAATCCTCCTTCACGACGAAGATCGTCAGCAGCGCGGCGACGGCGATCATCGCGCCACCGGCGAAGAACGTGCCGCGAATGCCGAGCCAGCCCGGCAGCAGCCCGCCGACGAGCGGCCCGACCAGGTTGCCCGCGAGCGCGCCGGTCGACAGGATGCCGAGCGCCCAGCCCGCGCGTTCGCGCGGTGCCTGCGTGCCGACCATCACGGTCGATGCCGACGCGTAACCGCCGACGAGCCCCGCGAGCAGCCGCAGCACGACGAGTTCGACCACGTTGTGCGCGACGCCGATCAGCGACATCACGATCGCCATGCCGATCGCCGCGCGCACGAGCATCGGCTTGCGGCCGTAGCGGTCCGCGAGCCGGCCCCACAGCGGCGCGGTGACGGCCGTGCCGAGAAACGTCGCGCCGAACGCGACGCCCGACCACTGGATCACGGCCGACTGCGCGTCGACGCCGAGTTGCCGCACGTACAGCGGCAGGAACGGCAGCAGCATGCTCAGGCTGACGAGCGTCGTGAACGACCCGAACACGCAGACGGCGAGATTGCGCCGCCAGTAGCGCGCGTTGCGTTCGGCGTAGCCGGCGGCGGGCCGTTCGGCCCGTGCCGCGGCGGGGGCCTGCGAGATCGTGCTCATTGCGCCCTCGCCGTCGCGGTCGTCGGTGCGGCAAACCCTTGCGCGACGAAGTTCGCCGGCAACGGCAGGAAGGCGAAACGCGCCATGCCGATGCCGGACCCGGCGCGGCGCGCGCCGAACGCACCGGCGCGGGGCCGGCTGGAAAGCGCTCGATCCATGTTGACCTCCATTCGCTGAACGGGCGCCCTGCGCGTCCGTTGGTTGAAGGAAGTCTAGATTGAGCCGATTGCCGAGTGAATCGTCGTCACTCGAAAGCCATTCTTCCGCATCCCGGTTCAATCGCCGTCGGTGATGGCCGCCAGCCGCGCGAAGTGCTCGCGCAGGCGCGGCGCCGCGAAATCGACGAATGCACGCACCTTCGGTACGGAAAGTCGCCCGTAAGGCATGACGAGATGGATCGGCAACGGCGCGTGTTCGCTGTCGCGCAGCACGATCTGCAGCGTGCCGTCCCGCACCGGTTCGGCGACGTGATAGGAAAAGAGCCGCGTGACGCCGTGGCCGGCGACGGCCGACGCGACCGCGCCGCGGATCGTGTTGATGATGAAGCGCGGCGCGAACTGGACGACCTGCGGCAGCGCCGCCGGCGCGGACGGCGGGAAGCTCCACGAATCGAGGCCGAAATGCGTCATCGAGATGATCTGGTGCCGGGCGAGATCGGCCGGCGTCTCGATAGCCGGATGTCTGGCCAGGTAATCGGGCGACGCCACGACGACCCGCCGCACCGCGCCGACCGGAATCGCGACCAGCGTCGAATCGCTCAGGTGCGCGATCCGCAGCGCGACGTCCATGCCTTCGTCGATCAGGCTGACGGGACGGTCGAGCAACTGCAGGCGGATCGACACGGCGGGATGGCGTTCGATGAATTCGTCGAGCAGCGCGCGCAGCACGTCCTCGCCCGCGGCGACCGGCGCGGTGACGGTCAGCATGCCGCGCGGCGCCGAGCGTTCGTCGGCGACCAGCATGTCGGCTTCCTCGAGATCGGACAGGATGCGGCGGCACGCGGCGGCGTAGCGTTCGCCGGCTTCGCTGAGCCGGATCGTCCGGGTCGTGCGGTACAGCAGCGCGGTGCCTGTGTGCGCCTCGAGAAACGCGATCGCGCGGCTGACCGCCGCCGGCGACCGGCCGAGCTTGCGGCCCGCGCCCGCGAGGCTGCCTTCGTCCAGCGTGGCGACGAACACCTTCATCGCGTCGATTCGATCCATGGTTTGAGCGGGCCGGTTGCGAACGGCCGTGTAATGGGCGGCGGGCAAGCGAGCGAGCAGTCTACCGCACACCAGTGCGATGCCCGGCTCCGGGGACACTGCACTTGCCGCTTTGGCCCTACAATGCGCAGGCGCAGAAACCGCACGAACGGCCGTCAGGGTGCCGCGTTCATCGAACGCGGCGTCCGACATTCAAGCGGTACCGCTGAATAACGAACCACAACCAACCAGCACTCATGAAAAGAAGAACATTTCTCGCCCTGCCCGCCGTGGCCGCGTCCGGCATGCTTGCCGGCTGCTCCAATTTCGGCCCCGTCACCAAGGCGTGGATGAGCGATTCGAAATACGACGAAACCTTGTCGACGTTCCTGATTACCGCGGACGGCAAACAGCTCGTCGTACTCGGCAAGAAGTATCACTACATCTTCGAGATGCCGCCGAGCCTTGCGACGGTGCTCAACGCCCCCTATCGCCCCAAGATTCACACGGCGTTCAGCGATTTCGAGGCGCACGGCGACGCGATTACCGGTCAATACACGATGCGGCTGGACTACGCGGATGCGCCGACCGGCTCCGACGTGCGCGAGCGTGCGCTCGCGGACGGTTTCAAGAAGGACGGTGCCTATCTGGAGTCGGAAGGCAGGATCAGCGGCAAGCGCTATCTGCCGAACGATGTCACGTCTTCGTCGGTTCCGCAGGCGTTCAATCGTCCGTACGAGGTCACGGTGACGGACAAGCTGACGGCTGTCGGCCGCGGCGCGAAGCTGGCCTTGTCGCCGATCGCGATGGCGGCCGATGGCGCGTTGGGCCTGCTCGGCCTCGCGCTGTTTCCGATCGCGCTCACCACCTTCATCATCGTGGCGAGTTGAGGTGCGATCGGCGATGAAATCTCCTGTCCGAAACCTGTTCCGCATCGGCTGCGTGGCGGCCTGCCTCGCGTTCGCGCAACATGCCGCCGCCGAAAGCGACTGGGACGCCGCGCGCCATGTTCGTACCGACTGGGTGTTCGCGTCGATGAAGGAAAGCGACGTGCGGCCCACGCTCGATCGCGCGCTGAAGGACCAGGCGCGCTGGGCCGGCCTGCCCGGCAACGCACCGGATGCCGGTGCATTCAGCTGCACGAAGCTCGCGCTGCCGCCGCCGTCGGCCGAAGCGCAGGCCGCGTTCGACGCGGCGCCGTCGTCGCGCGGCCGCGAGGCCGACAAGGCCTACGCGAAGGCCGCATCGCTCGGTTCGTGGCGTGCGGCCGCGCGCCTCGCGAGCAGTTCGCTCGACGACGAGGATTGGGAAGGCGCGCAGCCGGCGATTGCTTGGCTGCTCGTTCATCACGTGCCGGCCGGCTACAACAAGCTCGCGGATGTCTTGCAGGCGATGTCGGGCTACGATGGCGAAACGCCCGGCGAAGGCATGAGCGGGATGATCGCGTCGCTGCGCTGGCGCGCGGCGCGCGAAGGCGATCCGGTCGCGCAGATGGAAATGGCCGACCTGTTCGAGAAGCTCGGCCAGCCCGATCTCGTCACCGCGTTGCGCGCGTGTGCGACGCAGCAGAATCCCGCGCTGAAATGATGCGAGCCGGTATGCCGCCATGACGGGCGGTGTACCGGCTCGCGCGGTGACATTTGTCGCGACGTTGCCGCATCAGATTTCGTACCGCACCGCGTGCGCTTCGGTGGGCAGCGGCGGATCCCAGCGCGGCAGCATCGCCTCGAGCGCGCGGTTCGTCAGCGACGTGTCGCGCCGCGCGTTGCGGCGCAACAGCTCCGCGCGCGGCCGCTCGAGATAGACGAGCGTCACGTCGGCGCCGTACGCGAACAGCAGGTCGAGCGTCTTCTTGCGCATCAGCGGCGACAGGTTCGTCGCGTTCCACACGAACGGCCGCTTCTCCCGCAACAGCGCTTTCGCGGCGTCGACCGCACGGTGCGCGACGGCGCCCTCGTTCTGGCCATGGCGCAGCCCCAATGCGTCGCGTGCATCGTCGAACGACACGACAGGCAGCTCCGGATGATGCTGCGCGACCCACGTGTTCTTGCCCGACGCGGGCAGGCCCGACATCACGACGACCCGCGAGCCCGGCGTGCGGAACAGCGGATAGTCGGGATGCACGTCCGCGCCGCGAAAGTAGCTGAGCGCGGTGTGCGCGTCGGCGAACGCGCGCGGCTGGCCATAACACCCCTCGTCCCGTGCCAGTTCGCGCAACAGTTCGATGTTGTCGAGCACGCGCTGCGTATCGCTGCAGATGCGCCCGCGCATATCGGCTTCGGCGAGCAGGCACAGCAGCGGCAGGCTCACCTGCCACGACAGTTCGCGCGCGATGAACTCGGGCGTGCCGCGGCGCGACCCGCTCATCGCGAAAAACGGCACCTGGTGCACGGCGATCATCCGGCAGATCGCCTCGCGCACCGCGAACGGCACGCCGGCATCCCACAGCGCGATACGCGCATCGATCGCCCCCTTGCGCGAGTGGCCGGGATGGCCGATCGCGCCGGTGACGGGATCGACGACCGTCGTGTGGTACTTCGCGATGTCGTGCAGTAGCGCGGCCAGGAACACGATTTCCTGGTCGGCGCGCGATGCGGCCTGATAAGCGGGCAACGCGAGCAGCGCATCGATCACCATCGTCGTATGCGTCCACACGTCGCCTTCGCCGTGATGCGCCGGCTCCTGCGGTGTCGTCTTCGCCTGTTCGAGCGCGGGAAACGCCGCGAGGCAGGCGCGATAGTCCGGCTGCCGTCCGGGCGCGGGCACGAGTGCCTGCAGTTGTTCGTACTTCATGATCAAGACTCCTCTCGAAACGGCGCACGGCCGTTCCGCATTCATGGGTGCGCGCGCGTCGCGGCGATCGATCGCCACGTGACCGTCGGGCGCGGCGCATACAGGTCGACGTCCGGCGCGAGCAGGTTCGGGATGAACGGTTGCTCCGAGTGATGGCGCGCCGATTCGAGAATCGCCTGCACGAAATCGTGGCGGACCCACTTCAGGCGCGCGGTCGTCGTGTCGTCCGTCTCGACCTTCACGTAGAGCCCTTCCGCGCAGGCCGACTTGTCGCACTGCTGCCATGCGCGCGCGAGGTCGAGCCCCTGCCGCCGCACCGTTTCCTCGAACGCGCGACGCCAGTTCGGCGTCTTCGCGAGCGACGGGCCGAGCAGGGCCTTCAGGTCGGCGAGCCGCGCCGGCGCGATGCCTTCGTACAGCACGGGCACCGACAGCACGGGCCCGTCGGCAAGCAGCGCACGACGCGCACACGTCGACAGGAAACGGCCCGTCGTGCGGTCGAACACGTCGAATTCGAAGAAGTGATGCGGCAGCGCGTCGTAGAACACCGCGTGCTTCTTGCTCATCGTCTCGCCGTACATCACGTAGCGATCGCCGAGGCGGTCGAGCAGCCAGCCTGCATGGGCGGCGGCCCACGTCTTCACGAAACCGAACTGCCGCTCGCGGCCGCCGCCGGCCAGATAGTGGCCGCGCGACTGCAGCAGCAGTTCGCCCGCCGGGCCGAAGCTGATGCCCGTGTTCGCGCCGTCGAGCTTTTCCTCGACGACGATGTGTGCGCCCGCGAGGGTGCGATAGGGAACGTGGTCACGACCTTCGTCGCCGTCCTGCAGGCGCGAGCCTTCGAGATGCGGCGTGCGCGGGTAGCGGGCGAGGTCGAGCGATTGCGCGTATGCGCGAAAATCCAGCGTCATGGTCTTTCTCCGGAAACAGGGGAAAAAGCCGACGACGTGAACGAACGGTCTGGTGTGCGTTGCGGTGTCAGTGCTTGTCCGGGCGCGTTCCTGCAGTCGACGTTCCGGCGCGGCGACGCAGGCGGAAACGGGCAGGACGACACGCGGCCGGGACGGCAGTCGTCGGCGTATCAGGCGAAGGGACGAATGTTTGCGGGCACTTGGATCACCGGTTCGATGAGGGTTCAGGGATGAAGCAGGCGGATGCTACGAAGCGGCTTTTGCACTGTCAAGCGCTGTCGGAACCCGCTGATGCGGCCGCCTGCATGTGTTGAAAACCTGCTGTGGCGTGCCGCACGCGCCGTCGGCACGCACATTGTCAGGATATCTATATGTGTGTTTTTCGCCACATCGGGCGACGATTCGATGGGCAGCGCCGTGCTGTCCGCTTGCTGCGCCCGCTGCGTGCATGCTAGAGTCGCCGCCATTCCGATCAACCCCTCACTCGCAAGGAGAAGAACATCATGACGTCACGCCAACGCTCCTCCCGTCGCGGGTCGTAGTCCGGGTTTTTCGCGTCCGTCCGTTTCATCGTTCACGCCACGCAGCAGCACACCGTATCGCCGTCACGGCGATGAGCCGGGTCGTTCCGATCCGGTCGTGCCGCCCTCTTCCCGACTTCCGATGTCGGGCAGCGCATTCGAGCGCTGCCTGCGCCATGGCCCGCCGTTCTACCTTTTCATCGAACGGAAACCTCCATGGGCAATTCCATGCAATACCTGGGCGAGCGCGTCACCTTGTGCGCTTGCGCCACCACCTGGATCGAAGGTGAGGCCATCCGGCAGCTCGAACACGCTGCCACCCTCCCCGGCATGCGGCGTGTCGCCGGCATGCCCGATCTTCACCCCGGACGCGGCTACCCGGTCGGCGCCGCGTTCTTTTCGACGGGCCGGCTGTACCCGGCGCTGATCGGCGGCGATATCGGCTGCGGAATGGCGCTGTGGCAAACCGCGCTCGATGCGCGGCGCGTCAGCGCGTCGAAGCTCGCGAGCCGGCTCGGCTCGATCGACGCCACGCCCGATGCAAGCTGGCAGCCGCTCATCGCGGCCGCCGGGTTCGCGGATCACGCGTTCGCGGCATCGCTCGGCACGATCGGCAGCGGCAATCATTTCGCGGAAGCGCAGCGGATCGACGCGGTGTACGACGCCGATGCCGTCCACGCACTCGGCCTCGATCACGAGCGCCTGCTGCTGCTCGTGCACAGCGGGTCGCGCGGTTTCGGCCAGTCGATCCTCGAACAGCACATGCGCGAGCACGGCTACAACGGGCTCGACGATACGGATGCCGCATGCACGGCATACCTTGCGCGCCACGACGCGGCGTTGCGCTACGCGATCGCGAATCGCGACCTGATCGCGCGGCGCATGCTGGCGCGCTGGCGCAGCGACGGCCGGTGCGTGCTCGACGTGAACCACAACCTGGTGAGCCGCGCGCGCGTCGACGGCGAGCCCGGCTGGCTGCATCGCAAAGGCGCGACGCCGGCCGATGCGGGGCCGGTCGTGATTCCCGGGTCGCGCGGCGACTACAGCTATCTCGTCGCCCCCGTGCGGCCCGACGATGCGGCCAGCCTCGCGTCGCTTGCACACGGCGCGGGCCGCAAGTGGGCGCGCGGCGATTGCAAGGGGCGTCTCGAACGGCGCGTCACGCCGTCGCAGCTCACGCGTACGCCACTCGGCAGCCACGTCGTCTGCGAAGACCGCGAACTGCTGTACGAGGAAGCGCCGCAGGCCTACAAGCCGATCGACAGCGTCGTCGACGCGCTCGAGGCGGCCGGCCTGCTGCGCAAGCTCGCGCGGCTCGCGCCGGTGCTGACCTACAAGACGTCCGGGGAGGCAGGCCGATGCTGATGCAGATTTCTTCCGCGCACGGGCCGCTGGAGTGCCAGCTCGCCGCGGCCAATGCGTTGCGGCGCCTGCAGGCGGAAGCCGATGCGCAGCGCGTCGTCGTCACGGTGCTCGATGTGCAGCCGGGTGAACGGCCCGGCACGCTGCGCTCGGCGCTGCTCGATCTCGACGGTGCCGGCGCGCAGGCGCTGGCGGACCGCTGGACGGGCACGCTGCAATGGATCTGCGCGAGCCCGTACCGGTTGCGCCATCCGCGCAAGAACTGGTTCATCGGTGTCACGCGCTGCGCCGACGCGCAGCCGCTGCCGGACGGCGACGTGCGATTCGAAGCGATGCGCGCACGCGGGCCGGGCGGCCAGCACGTGAACAAGACGAGCTCGGCGATTCGTGCGACCCATGTCGCGACCGGCCTGTCGGTGCGCGTGGAAAGCGAGCGCAGCCAGCACGCGAACAAGCGCCTCGCGCTGCAGTTGCTGCAGGTTCGACTGCAGCAGGAGGCCGACCGTCACGCGTCCGACGCGCGCCGGAAGCGGCGGATGCAGCACTTTGCGCTCGAGCGCGGCAACCCCGTGCGCGTGTTTCACGGGGCGGCGTTCGTGCCGGCCGACTGAGCACGAAGGCCCGACTGCCGGCGGTTGTTTCGCCGGCAGTCGCGCAACGGGCCTCATGGTTTTCCCGGCCAGCCGGTTGCGTGAGCGCGCCGGCGGTTCCGGTGCACGACCGCACGCCACGCAGGCTGCACGGGCCTCACGCACGGATGCCGGCTGCCGCGTGTTCCGCACCCTTTCTGCGCGGGAAAGGACGCTTGAAACATCCGCAATTATCACGTGCCGCGGATTTGCCCACCATGTGCCGGACGATCGGTACAGCCCGCCTGTCCGGCCCTTTCAACGGGCTTGCGGTGCCTGCCGCCACGTCGTGCGACCGGATGCATCGCGCCGGTCGCGAACGGCCGGGCTTCGCGCCACGGCGTACCGATAATCAGGAGACACGATGAACAGCCATTCCCTCGATCTCGGCGGCGACGCGGGCGAACCCGCGCCCGCACGACCTGCGGCCGCCGCCGGCACGGGCGCCGCCGCGTCGGCCCTCCCCGCCCGCCGCGTCACGCTCGGCGATTTCATGGACGACCTGCCGGTCGGTGCATTGCACCGGTTCGTCGTCTGGGTGATCGGCATCGGGCTGTTTTTCGACATGTACGAGATCTTCCTCGTCAGCACGATCGGTTCCGCGTTGCAGAACGAATACGGGCTGAGCCGGCAGAGCACCGATTTCAAGCTGCTGCTGGCATCGGCGTTCATCGGCATGTTCGTCGGCGCGATGTGCCTCGGCAGCCTCGCCGACCGCATCGGCCGGCGCAAGGCCTTCCTGCTGACGCTCACGTGGTACAGCGCGTTCTCGCTGGTCGGCGCGTTTTCCGTGAACGCCGACATGCTCGTCGCGTGCCGGTTCCTGACCGGCATCGGCGTCGGCGCGATCTATCCGGTTGCCGACAGCTTCCTGTCCGAGATCCTGCCGAAGGAAAAGCGCGGGCGGCTTGCCGCATGGGCCTATACGACTTCCTATGTCGCGGTGCCGCTCGTCGGTTTCCTCGCGCTGTGGCTGAATCCGCTGCACGTGGGCGGCGTGGCCGGCTGGCGCATCATCCTCGCGATCGGCAGCCTCGGCGCGGCGTACGTGCTGTTCGTCCAGCACCGGCTGCCGGAAAGCCCGCGCTGGCTGCTCGCGCAGGGCCGCACCGCCGATGCGTACGCGGCATTGCGGCGCTTCGCGGAGGGCACCGGCGTGCGCGTGCCCGAGCAATTCGCGGAACCGGTCGAGCCCCAACGGCCGCTCGGGCTCGGCGAGCGTATCGCGCTGCTGCGGCGCGAACCGTACGGCGCGCGCTACCTGATGCTCGCGATCTTTCATCTGTTCCAGGGTTTCGGTTATTACGGCTTCGGCACGCTGGCCGGCACGGTCGTGAAAAGCCGCGGCTTCGACGTGACGGACAGTACGCTGTTCATCGCGCTGTCGTTCATCGGCTATCCGGTCGGCTCGCTGCTGTCGATTCCGCTGCTCAACTGGATCGAGCGCCGCACGCTCGTGATTGCGTCGATCCTGTCGATCGCGGCGTTCGGGCTGTGTTTCGCGTACTCGGGCCAAACCGTGCTGATCGTCGGCTTCGGGTTCCTGACGACCTGCGCGTCGAACGTGTTCAGCAACGCGTATCACGTGTACCAGGCGGAGATCTTTCCGGCGCGCGTGCGTTCGACGGCGATCGGCAGTACCTATGCGCTGTCGCGCATCGTCAGCGGTGCGCTGCCGTTCGTGTTGCTGCCGGTGCTCGGCGGTTACGGCGCGGGCGCGATGTTTGGCGTGATCTCGGTTGCGCTCGGCATTGTCGCCGTCACGCTGCGCGTGTTCGGGCCGCTGACGACGCGGCGCAGCCAGGACGAGATCAATCCGGTTTGAGCGCGTGTCGATGCGGGGCGCGGGAACGCGTTCACGCGTCGTTCCTGATGCTTCGCCGATGGCCGGGGTATCGGTCGCCCGGCGGCCCACGGCAGGCGGTCGTGTTCTCCGCATACGGTTACGGTCACGTAACGCTCGTATGCGTCGACCGCTGGCACGCGAAATCCGAAGCGAGATGCCCGGCGATCGATGGTTCTGCCCTTCACTGCGCGCCGTCTCGGCAAGCGCCCTGCGATGCCATGTCCGCTCGGGAAACGACGACCGTGAATTCGATCCCGGATTCAAAATCCAGTGTCGTGGTCGAGAAGCGCGGATCGTCATCGAGATAGTGCTTGTACGGTCGAACGACGTCCTCGGCCGTGTACATGTTGTCGGCCAGGACGATCGACCCCGGGCGCAGCAGGTGCTCGATCTGCGTGAACAACTTCAGGTAGGCGTCGGCCCAGACGTCGATGAATACCATGTCGAAGTGGCCGTCCAGTTCGGCAACGGTCTCGAATACGTCGCCTTCACGGATGTCGACATGGGCATCCAGGCCCGCCGTGCCGACGTGATCGCGCAAACGGGCGCACTTGAGCGGGTCACGTTCGGTCGCGATGACCACGCCACGGCCCAACGTGCGCAGTGCGTCGGCGAAATACAGCGTGGACACGCCGCATGAGCTGCCGAGTTCGAGGATTCGGGCCGGCCATTGCGAGAGCACCATGTTGCGCAAGAATCCACCCGTTTCCGGCGACACGGCCAACGATAGCCGGCTGCCTTCCGGGGAGTCGAAGTCGTCGGTGAACAGCCCGAACGTTTCGAGAAACCGCCCCCGCAGACGGGGGGCGATCGCTTCGTATTCCTCTGCCAACGACAGAAGCTCCTCGTTCGATCCCGGGAACTGCGCGCGGGCGCGGGCAATGATTTCGATCCGGCTCTCTTCGTGGAGCCGTCGCAGAAGAACGGCGGTGGATGAAGCCATGTGTGTTCCTTGACGAGATTGATCACGTCGACGATGTATCCGGCCGCGCCTCTTGCGCCAGGGTTTCGGCGCGGCCGCTCGATATCGGCGACACGCGGAGGTTGTCATGCGATTCGGGCGAGCGTGATGGCGCGCTCGGGGCACGCGGTCACACATAGTCCGCATGACCGGCACGCATGCGCGTTCGGCGTGTAGGCGACTTTCATGCCGTGCACGCGCAGCTTCAGGCGATGCATCAGGCCGAGGCCGACGTAATCGGCCGGGTCGATGCGTCTGACCTCGAACACGTTTTCAGGGCAAACCGCGACGCAATCCGCTTTGCCTTCGCAACGCTTCAGATCGACGACCGGCGCGATCACGCCCGGTTGCTGTTTGCAGTCGCCCGTGGATTTTTCGCGCACGTTCACGCTCCCGTGGGCCGGTCGCCGCCGGAGCGCCACGCGTTGCGGAAATGCTCGCGTTCCTCGGGCGTCATCGATTCCCACTTGCGCCAGTGGCGCCGGCCGCGCCAGCCGTGGTGTCCGCGGAAGCCGCCGAACAGGATGCGGCTCAACACGAGCAGGCCCAGCGCCCGGGCGAAATCGATCGTGCGGGCACCGACGAACAGCGCCGGCATCACCCAGTTCCACAACATCATGACGACCCATCCGAGCACGCCTATGGCGATCAAGACGAGCACCGCCTTGCCCGCGCATCTGATTCGAAAATTCATTTGTCGACTCCTCTAGGTATTGTCCAGTTCGTCATGAATGAGCTGCAGTCGTGCACGCAGATGCAAGACCGCATAGCGTTTGCGCGCGAGCAGCGTATTGAGCGCAACGCCGCTTTGCGTGGCCATCTCCTTGAAGGAACGGCCCTCCAGTTCGTGCGCGATAAACACCTCGCGCTGATTCGCCGGCAGCTCGTCGAGCGCATCCTGCAAGGCTTCGAGCAGGAGCGTGCGCGCGTAGACGGCTTCGGGGCCGGCATCGTGCGCCGGCAGCACGAGATCCAGCCGGTACTCGCTGTCCGCGTCGTCGTCGGCCTCGGACAGATCGGTCAGCGGCTGCTCCTTCTTCTTGCGAAAGCGGTCGACGATACGGTTGCGCGCCGCGCGGAACAGCCACGCGCTCGCCTGTTCGATGGGCGCCGGAAGCCGGTAAGCCTGGACGAACTCGTGAAACACGTCCTGAAGGATGTCCTCGGCATCGTCCGGGTCGCGAATCCGACGCCGGATGAAGCTCACCAGCCTCGTTCGTTCACGCATCACTATCGCGGTGATGTCGCGGTCTGGGTCGGTCATGTGCGTGAAGTGGGTGGCGATTCCATGCACCTGAAGACGTTTCAGGCGCGGGAATATTGTGGTGAGTGCGAAAAATGATTGCTCAACGGGGCGGCTTCAACGGAGAGATCGGTTACACCGCCCGTCCGGCGGGCAGCAATTGGTCCGGCCCGACGGTCATCGCCGACACGAGCGGGAACGGCGTAACGATAGTGCAAGGATCGAACCCGCGACGACAAGGCGAAGCATGCGCTTCGCGGCGGCGAAGTGTGCAGGCGGCAGGCACGGGCGTTGCCGAGGCGAGACAGGAACGCGCGTGCCCTGCTCGCGACTGTCGGCTGCATCCGGGCGGTACTACTCGCCGGCTGTTCGCAGTCGTCCGCCGGTCGGTCCGGCGCGGCTGCTACGAATGGCTTCCCGCAACGGCATCGGCTTCCCGCGACGGCGAGCCAAACGCGCCCCGACGATCGCCCTTCCCCTAAGCCGCACCGCGACAACTCCCGCCGGCTCGCAGGCCGGCCTCAACGCGCCGACATGAAATCGAACAGCTTCGCGATATCGGTCGTCAGCACGGTTCCGGCCTTCACGCCGACCCACAGCGTGCGCGTCGCCCACGCATCGTCGAGCTTCACGACCCCGAGCCGCGCCGCGCGCTCGCCGGTCACCGCGTCGCGCGGCAGGATGCCGATCCCGAGCCCCGCCTCGATCATCCGGCTCACGCCGTCGAAATTCGATACCTGGATCCGCAGCTTCAGCGAACGCTCGACCGCGAACGCGGCGTCGGTCATGCGCGCGAGCAGCGAACTGCCGTCGCTGAGCCCGACGTAGTCCTCGTCGAGCGTGTCCGCGAAGCGGATGCTGTCGCGCGCGGCGAACCGGTGCGTGCGCGGCACGAGCAGCACGAGTTCGTCGCGGCGGTACAGCCTTCGTTCGATACCGGGGGCCGGCACGTTGTCGGCGAACACGCCGAGATCGGCCTTGCCGGACGCGAGCGCGTCGACGATCTCGTGGCTCAAGCGCTCCTCGAGGCTGACCTTGATACCTGGATTGTCGGTGAGGAACGCCGCGAGATCGGCGGGCAGGAACTGGACGATCGCGGACGTGTTGGTCCACACATGGATGTGGCCACGCACGCCGGCGACGTAGTCGCTCATCTCGTGCGCCATCCGGTTGACCTGCTCGATCACCTTCGCCGCATGGTCGAGCAGCGCGCGGCCCGCGGGCGTCAGCTCGACACCGCGCGCATGCCGGACGAACAGCGCGCTGCCCGTCACGCTTTCGAGCTCGGCGATGCGCTTGCTGACCGCGGACAGCGTGAGCTGGCCATGCTCGGCCGCTTTCGTCAGGCTGCCGTGCTCGGCGACGAGCGCGAACACGCGCAGCGATTGCAGATCGAAATGAAGCGGGTTCACCATGTCGTGGGTCCTGGGGAGGCCAGGCCGGCGCTTGCCGTCAGCGCGGCGGCCTGACGCCGATCATACGCCCGGCCGCCCCCTCGCGACACGGTGCACGACGACGCAAAACGGCGCCTAGCGCGGCGCGATCGACTGCAACGCGGCGAGCATCGCACCGTCCGGCTTCGCGAGATCGTCGAGCACGTCGAAGTGCCGCATGCCGGGGAGCCCGACGTGGACGATCCGTTCGTCCGCCGCTTCGCAAGCCGTCGCATAGTCGCGTGCCTGCCGGACGAGTTCGGGCAGCTCGGCATCGCCGACCGCCACGACCGTCGGTGCGCCGGGCCCGACATGGCGCAACGGGCTGTACGCGTCCACTTCGCGCGCGCTGAGCTGCAGCTTGTCGTTCAGGACGCACAGCGAGATCGGTTCGAGATCGACGAGCGGGCTGATCGCGAGCGCCGACACGACGGCCGGATGCGCGCGGTACACGGCCGTCAGGTGGCCGCCCGCCGAATGGCCGCCCAGGTGGATCGGCCGCCCGGCGGTACCGATTGCGTCGGGGTCGTTCGCCAGGTAGTCGAGCAGCGCACCGATCTCGCCGACGATGCCGGTCATCGTCGCGACCGGCGCCAGCGTGTATTCGGCGAGTATCACGTCGAAACCGCGTGCGAGCGGCCCGCTCGCCGCGTACGCAAAATCCTCTTTTGCGCAGTGCTGCCAGTAGCCGCCGTGAATGAACACGAACAGCGGCGCATCGGGCCGACCGCACGACAGCCAGTCGAATCGCTGCGCGGGCTGCGCACCGTAACGCAGGTCGCGCCGGCCGCGCGTCGTGTCGTAGAGCGCCGCACTGCGCGCCTGCATCGACGCCAGCAGCGCCGGGAAATCGGGTACCACCTTCGTGTTCAGATAGGCGGCGTCGAGTGCCGCGCGGTCCATGCCGCGATAGAGGATCGTCATCGGAATCGTTCGGGTCGGATTGCGGAAGCGCGGACGCAGGCGTCGCGTCCGGTGCGAAGGCGGCTTCTCAGTCGCCGAAGCACGCATTATCCGCAGCGCGGCACGGGCCGGCTATCCGGAATCGGCGAGCGCGGAAACCGGCTGTCCGTTTTCGGCGGCAGATCGACGCGGCAGGAGGCCGCACCGGTACGATCCGGGCCGCATGCGCGATGGCACGAGATGCCCGACGGTGCGCCGGCGGTCGGATCGAGTCAGATCAGCTCGGAGATCTCGATCAGGTTCAGGTCGGGATCGCGCACGTAGACGGAGCGGATTTTCCGCGTCGCGCCCGTGCGTTCGACGGGCCCTTCGACGATCGGCCATTCGACGCGCTTCAGGTGCGCGATCACGTCGTCGAGCGGCACCGACGCGATGAAGCACAGGTCGAGCGCGCCGGGCACCGGCACATGCGCTTTCGGTTCGAACTCCGCGCCGCGCACGTGCAGGTTGATCTTCTGGTTGCCGAAGCGGAACGCGATCCGGCCGGCCCCGAAGGTTTCGAGCTGCATCTGCAGCACCTCGGTGTAGAAATGCGTCGTCCGGTCGGGATCGACGCAGGTCAGCACGAGATGGTCGAGGTGGTCAATCAGTGCCATGAGGTTCGCTCCGGTTGGTCGTTCACGAGAAAGCGCGTTGCGCGGGCATGTCGCCGGCGTCCGCGCGCGCGGCGGATGAAGGTCCGAGCGGCGCCCGGCCTTCAGGATCTTGCTCGGCACGTCATGGCCGATCAGCGCCGGCAGCCGTGCCGACGCGGCCAGCACGGCCGCGAGATCGACGCCGGTATCGTAGCCGTCGAGTTCGAGCATGTGCACGAGTTCCTCGGTGCACGCGTTGCCGGTCGCGCCCGGCGCATACGGGCAACCGCCGAGGCCGCCGAGCGATGCGTCGAAGCGGTCGATACCGGCGTCGAGTGCCGCGAGCGTGTTCGCAAGCGCCATCCCGCGTGTGTTGTGGAAGTGCAGCGTGAGCTGCAACGCGCCGAAGCGCTCGCGCGCACGTGCCGACAGCTCCCGCACTTGCGACGGAAACGCCATGCCCGTCGTATCGCACAGCGTGAAGCCATGCACGCCGAGATCGGCGAAACGCTGCATCCACGCGAGCACGCCCTCGGCCGCGATGTCCCCTTCCATCGGGCAGCCCATCGCGGTCGACAGTGAAACGTTGATGGCGACACCCGTGCCGCGTACCGCGTCGATCACGTCGCGCAGCTGCGCGAACGATTGTTCGCGCGTCATCCGCAGGTTCGCGCGGTTGTGGCTTTCGCTCGTCGACATCACGAGGTTCACTTCGTCGACGCCGCACGACAGCGCGCGCTCGGCACCGCGCACGTTCGGCACGAGCACCGTGTAGACGACACCCGGTGCGCGCGCGATGCCGTGCATCACGGCCTCGGCGTCGCGCAACGCGGGGATCGCCCTCGGCGACGTGAACGACGTGACCTCGATCTTCGCGTAGCCGCAGGCGCTCAGCACGTCGACGAGCGCGATCTTGTCGTCGGTGTCGACGAATGCCGCTTCGTTCTGGAAACCGTCGCGCGTCGCGACTTCGTGGATGTAGAGCCGTGTGCGTTGCCCGCTCATGTCGTCGTCTCCTGGTTCGGGTTCTGGTTCTGGTTCTGGTTCAGATCACGCCGCGCGTGCGCCAGTCGCCGCGCGTCGCCGCATCGATGCCGAGCGCTTCGAGTACCGCGTCGGTATCCGCGCCCAGCGCGGGCGCCGGGTGCTCGATGCGCCCGGGCGTCGCACCGAGCTTCGGCACGATGCCGGGCACGAGCACGGGCGTGCCGTCGGGCAGCGCGGCATCGACGAGCATGTCGCGCGCGCGGTAATGCGGGTCGGCGGCGATGTCGGCCACGTCGTAGATGCGCCCGGACGGGATGCGTGCGTCGTTCAACGCGGCCAGCACGGCGTCGAGATCGTGCCGCGCGCTCCACGCGCCGATCGCCGCGTCGATGCGCTCGACCTGCGCGACGCGCCCGTCGTTGTGCGCGAGCGCGGGATCGTTGCCGAGATCGGGCCGGCCGATCAACTCCATCAGGCGCCGGAAGATGCTGTCGCCGTTCCCGGCGATCAGTGCATACCGGCCGTCGCGGCAGCGATATGCGTTGGTCGGCGCGATGCCGGGCAGGCTGCTGCCGGCCGCCTCGCGCACGGCACCGAACGCCGAGTATTCGGGCAGCAGGCTTTCCATCATGTTGAATACCGACTCGTACAGCGCGACATCGACGACCTGCCCCTTGCCGCCCTGCTGCTCGCGATGCCGCAGCGCGAGCAGCACGCCGATCACGCCGTGCAGCGCCGACAGCGAATCGCCGAGCGAGATGCCGACGCGCACCGGCGTGCGGCCAGGCTCGCCGGTCAGGTGCCGCAGGCCGCCCATCGCCTCGGCGATCACGCCGAAGCCGGGACGGTCGCGGTACGGGCCCGTCTGGCCGAAGCCCGACACGCGCAGCATCACGAGCCCCGGGTTGATCGCGGACAGCGCGTCCCAGCCGAGCCCCCAGCCCTCGAGCGTGCCGGGCCGGAAGTTCTCGATCAGCACGTCGGTTTCCGCGACGAGGCGGCGTACCACGTCCTGCCCTTCGGGCGTGCGCAGGTCGAGCGTCAGCGAGCGCTTGTTGCGCGACTGCGCGGCCCACCAGACCGACGTGCCGTCGTGCAGCAGCCGCCATTTGCGCAGCGGGTCGCCGAGCGCGGGCGGCTCGACCTTGAGCACGTCCGCACCGAATTCGGCGAGCATCCGGCCCGCGAACGGGCCGGCGATCAGTTGTCCGAGTTCCAGCACGCGGATGCCGTCGAGGGGGCGTGTCATGGCTGTCTCCGATGAAAGCGTGTTGTCGATGACGGCGATCATGACGGCGTTCCCGCCCGGCGAAAATCGATCGATGCTCAACCAGCCTTTCCGAAACGGAAAGGCGTGCGCGACATCCGTTCACATATGTGGTGCGCCAGCCTTTCCGTCCGGGAAAGCGCACTCGCGCAACGGTCAAACGACGGCCCGCGCACCGCCGGCAGAATCGAACCCGTTCCGCGCCCGCCCCGGGCGCCTGCCAGCGAGGCCCGCCATGTTTTCCGTTTCCTCTCCCGCGAAGATCGTGTTCCTCGACCGCGCGACGCTGTCGCCGCAAACCGTGCTGAAGCCGTTCCCGTTTCCGCACGCGTTGCGCACGTTCGAGCGGACGGCCGCGCACGAGGTCGCTTCGCGCATCGGCGACGCGGACATCGTCGTGACCAACAAGGTGCGGCTCGACGCGGCGGCGCTTGCCGACGCGCGGCGCCTGCGGATGATCGCGATCGCCGCGACGGGCACCGACATCGTCGATCTCGACGCCTGTGCCGCGCACGGCATCGTCGTGAGCAACATTCGCGGGTATGCGGTCCGCACGGTGCCCGAGCACACGTTCGCGCTGATCTTCGCGCTGCGCCGCAGCCTCGTCGCGTACCGCGACGCGGTGCGCGCGGGGCGCTGGCTCGACAGCGGGCAGTTCTGCTTCTTCGATCATCCGATTCGCGACCTGGCTGGCTCGACGCTCGGGATCGTCGGCGACGGCGTGCTCGGGCGCGCGGTGGCCGGCATCGCGCGCGCGCTCGACATGCGGATGCGGTTCGCCGCGCACGGCGATGCGTCGGGGGACGACTATGCGCCGCTCGACACGCTGCTTCGGGACAGCGACGTGATCACGCTGCACTGTCCGCTCACGCCCGCGACGCGACACCTGATCGACGCGGCCGCATTCGCGCGGATGGCACGCCGGCCGCTGCTGATCAATACCGCGCGCGGCGGGCTCGTGGATGAAAACGCGCTCGTCGACGCGTTGCAGTCGGGGCAGATCGCGGGCGCGGGGTTCGACGTGGTCACGCAGGAGCCGCTGCCGGCCGCGCATCCGTTCCACGCGATCCTGTCGCATCCGGCCTTCATCCTGACGCCGCACGTCGCGTGGGCGAGCGACGAGGCGATGCAGGCGCTCGCCGATCAGCTCGTCGACAATGTCGCCGCGTTCGTCGAGGGCGCTCCGACGCATGTCGTGTGATGCGCAGCCGCGGGGATCGTTTCGACGGCTCTACGAGAAAAGCCCCGCTCGATTGCTCGAAGCGGGGCTTTGGATCGGGAGTTGCTTATGCCAGTGACCCGGCACGTAGCGGGTTTGTGCATCGGGTTCATGCATCCGCCCTGTCTTGCAGCGGGTTTCTGAACGCCTGACGAGCGCTACGTCAGGGAACTCGGGCCGCCGATGCTGCAGGGCCGGTCTGACGCTGGTCGGGCCGTGTACTGGATCTCACCGGCTTTGGCTGCGGCGCACCACCCGGCGCGCTGATCCCGACCCGAACGCGTGCGTTTCAGTAAGCGGACATCTCGACGCAAGGATCGACCTTGGACGGCGAGCAGATGACCGAATACTTGGCGCTCTCGCGCATCAGCGCTTCGCCTTCGTGCAGCGCGATCTTGATCTCGGGATGACGCTCGTACGCGAGGAATGCCGAGCACACGACCGCGGACATCACGACGAGGGAAAACACAAATTTTTCAAGGGTTTGGAAACGTTCAGGCATGGTTCGACCTATCACTTAGGCCGTGATTATATCTCGAAATAAGGGTTTTCCCTATAAGCCGGCCCGCATACCGAGGATGCATTCGGTCGCGCGCGGACGCGATGCTCGCGCCCTTTTTTCCTGCCAGTCCGCGCCTGAGTGTCGGTCGAACAGGATGGGTCGACCGGTTGCGGGGTTCGCGCCGTACCGGCGCTGCCGGCAACCGTGTCCGGCCACCAGGCCGGTCGCGGACGCCGCCCCGCCGCTGCGCCAGCCCCGGTGCATCCGGCGATGCGCTCGCGGGCAATCGGTCGGTGGCGTGAGGTCGGTGGAAGGCGCGGCGCGGCGTTCGGGCGCGACAGGCCGCGTATTACCGGAGGGAAACGCCCCGCCCGTCGCCCTCGCAGGTCACTGCGTCACTGCGGCGCCGACGCGCCGCTTGCCGCATTGCCGGGCCATGCCTTGCCGATCTGGTCGACCAGCGATTTCGCGGTGCCCGTCACGATCGCCGCATCGACGCCGGACGTCTGCCACGAGCCGTCAGCGGCCTTCACGAACGTCAGGTTCGCGCGCGACGGCTTGTAGTCGGTATTGCGCCACGTGACCACGACGTCGCACGAGTAGGTGCGATCGCCGACCTTCTTGCAATCTCCGTCGGGCTTCGCCGACACGACATCGGCCGAGACGGGCAGCGGCTGGCCGAACAGCGCGTTCAGCCCGCCGTGGTTTTCCGCCTCGAGCGCGCGGCGCACGGCGGCATCGACGTCGCCCGATCCGGGGCCGTCGTGGAGCAGGTTGCAGGCGGCCAGGAGAGTCGATGCACCGGCGAGTGTCAGCAGCGTCTGGAACTTCATGGATATCCGTTATCGGGTGAACGCCGCGTAGTCTGCAACGTCCGCGTATCGTGCGCGGTATCCATTTGTAACCAATTGCACGGGCGCGATCGCCCCTCCGCTTCGCCCGCGCCTGCTGACGCCCCTACTGCCGCTCCTGCTTCACGCGGCTCACGAGCTGCGTCGGGCTCACGAACTGCAGCGCGATGACCACCCATACGAGCGTGATGGCCATGTAGATCATCGCCATCGCGTCGATCGACTGCGGCGCGCGCACGCCGGTCGAGAACACCGCGTAATACAGCGCGACGACGAGTGTCTGCGTGCTCGGCCCCGCGGTGAAGAAGGTCAGCTCGAACATCCCGATCGTGCGCACCAGCACGAGCAGCCCCGCCGCGAGCATGCCGGGCACGAGCAGCGGCAGCAGCACATGGCGGAAATAACGCCACGTGTTCGCGCCGAAGATGCGCGCGGCGGCTTCGAGATTCGGATCGATCTGCTCGATGAACGGCGTCATCACGAGGATCACGAACGGCAGCGCCGGCACGAGGTTCGCGAGGATCACGCCGGGCAGCGTGCCCGCGAGCCCGACCTTGTACATCACGGTGGCCATCGGGATCCCGTACGTGACGGGCGGCACCATCAGCGGCAGCAGGAACACCAGCAGCGCGAAGCGCTTGCCGCGAAACTGCACGCGCGCGAGCGCATAGGCGGCCGGCACGCCGAGCGCGATCGACAGCAGCACGACCGCGCCGACGACCTCGACGGTCACCCACAGCACGCTCGCGAGCTGGAAGTCCGCCCACGCCTTCGCGTACCAGTGCAGCGTGAAACCCTGCGGCAGCGGCGTGCCGAACCAGCGTGTCGCGATCGAGTTCACCGCGACGGTCGCGATCAGCAGCATCACGTTCAGCAGGAAGAACGCCATCAGCCCCCAGACGAGCGCGTGCCACGCACGGCCGGCGAGATGGCCTGCCATCTTCCGCGGTTTCCTCGCGTCGGCGGGCCGCACGTCGGGCACATCGTGCTTCGGCGGCCACGCGCGGGCGGCATGATTGTCGGTCGCCATCAGCCCTTGCCCCCCGTCACCGCGCCGGTATAGAAGAAGCGGCGCGCGCCGAGCATCGACGCGACCACCAGCAGCTGCACGAAACCCATCACGATCGCGATCGCCGACGCGAGCGAATAGTCGTAGCTCTCGAACGCCGCTTCCGCCGCCGCGATCGAGATCACGCGCGTGGGCCCGGCCGGTGCGCCGAGCAGCACGGCCGACGGGAACACCGAGAACGCCTGCACGAACGACAGGCACGCGGCCATCGTGAGCCCCGGCACGAGCAGCGGCAGGTAGATCCGCCGGAACTGCTGCCACGGGTTCGCGCCGAGCGTCGCCGCCGCGCGCGCGAGTGTCGGGTCGATGCCGCTGATGTACGAGAGCATCAGCAGGAATGCGAACGGAAAACCCGACACGATCAGCGACAGCAGCACGCCCCAGTAGTTGTGCGTGAGGCGCACTTCGTCGGTGTACAGGTGCAGCCCCTGCAACGCCTGCGGGAACCAGCCGTTCGGCCCGAAATACGTGAGCATCCCGTCGGCGACGAGCACCGTGCCGAGCGTGACGGGAATCACGAGCAGCGTCGTGACGAACTTCTGGTAAGGCGAATTGCGGCGCAGCGCGAATGCGACGGGCACCGCGACGCCGACGTTGAGCAGCGTCGCCGGCACCGCCAGCTTCAGCGTGACGAGCACCGTGGGCCACATCGCGGTGTCGGTGAAGAACTGCACGTAGTTCGCGAGCGCGCCGCCGCCGTTCATCGGCTGGAACGACAGCACGAGACCGTAGGCGAACGGATAGACGAACAGCGCGACGATGAACGCGAGTGCGGGTGTGACGAGCCAGGCTTTCGCGTCGCGCGGTGTGCCGCCGGCCCGGAGCGTGCTCACGCGGCCTCCCGATGGCGCGTTGCGGTGCACGCGATGCGGCGGCCGTTCATCGCGCGTCTCCCGCATAGACGAGCGTGCGCGACGGCGCAACACATAACCGCAAATGCTCGCCTTCCGCGAATTCACCGGCCACGCGCGCCCAGATCGGGCCGAACGGCGTGGCCGCACGGATCAGCGAATCGCGGCCGCCGTATTCGACCGTTTCGACGGTCGCGTCGAACGCGTTGTCGGCGCCGTCTGCCGCGCGCTCGATGTCGTCGGGACGCAGCGCGACCGCGACGTCCTTCGCGTCGAAGCCGGCCATCGGAACGCCCGTGAGCCGCACGCCTGCGGCGCTGACGTTTACGTGGCCGCCGGCCATCCCGTCGAGCGTGAACGGCAGCACGTTGCGATAACCCATGAAACGCGCGACGTGCAGGTTGTGCGGGCGCGTGTAGACGTCCTTCGGTGTCGCGACCTGCTGTACGACGCCCTCCTTCATCACGACGATGCGGTCGGCCATCGACAGCGCCTCGTCCTGGTCGTGCGTCACGTAGATCGTCGCGCGTTCGAGCTGCGTGTGGATGCGGCGGATCTCGGCGCGCATCTCGATGCGCAGCTTCGTGTCGAGGTTCGACAGCGGTTCGTCCATCAGCACGAGCGGCGGCTCGATGACGATCGCACGTGCGATCGCGACGCGCTGCTGCTGCCCGCCCGACAGTTGCCCGGGCAGCTTGCCCTCGTGGCCGACGAGCTGCACGAGTTCAAGCGCCTGCTGCGCGCGCCGCCGCGTTTCCTGCTTCGGCACGCCGCGCATCTTGAGACCGAAACCGACGTTGTCGAGCACCGACAGGTGCGGAAACAGCGCGTAGTTCTGGAACACCATCCCGAAGCCACGGCGCTCGGGCGGCAGCACGTCGATGCGCGTGTCGTCGAGCCAGATGCCGCCGCTCGTGAGCGGCTGCAGCCCCGCGATGCAGTTCAGCGCGGTCGACTTGCCGCAGCCCGACGGGCCGAGCAGCGCGATGAACTCGCCGCGCCGGATCTCGAGGTCGAGCCCGTTCAGCGCGGCGATCTGCGCACCTTCCGCATTGGTGAAGCTGCGGCTGACGCCATCGAGCCGCAGCCGTTCGAAACTCTGCTTCATTGCGCGAACTCCATCGACGCGGGCGCCGTGGCGCCCGCCGGCCCATGCGTCACTTCGACTTCTGCGAACCGATCTCGCGGTCCCACTTCTGGAACGCGGCGACCATCGCCTGCGCGCTGAGCGGCTGCACGTGCGGGCGATCCGCCAGCAGCTTCGCGTATTCCGGGCGGCCGAACTTGCGGATCACTTCCTGGCTGTGCGCGGGCGCCATCTCGAGCGTCACGCCCTTCACCGCCGGGCCCGGATAGAAGTAACCGTCGTCGTAGGTCATCGCCTGCTGCGCCGGTTCGAGCAGGAAGTTCATCAGCTTGAACAGCACGTCGAGCTTGTCCTTCGGCACGCCCTTCGGGATCACCATGTAGTGCGCATCGTTGACCCACGTCATGTTGTCGAACGCCTGGACCCGGAACTCGGCCGGCACGATGCCGAGCGCACGCGGGTTGAGATCCCAGCCGGTGACGGTCACGGTCATGTCCCGCGTGCCTTCGCCGAGTTCCTTCATCACTGCCGACGTGCCGCCCGGGTAGTACGGGACGCAGTCGTTGAGCTGCTTCAGGAACGCCCAGGTCTTGTCCCAGCCGTTGATCGGGTCCTGCGGGTTCTTGTCGCCGAGCACATACGGCAGCCCCATCAGGAACGTGCGGCCGGGGCCCGAGTTCGCCGGGCGCGCGTAGATCAGCTTGTTCGGGTGCGCCTTGCACCATGAGAGCAACTGGTCGGGCGTCTTCGGCGGGTCGCTGACCTTCGCCGGGTTGTATTCGAGCAGCGGGCCGGCCGGCATGTAGGTGACTTCGAGGCCGAAGCCCTGTGCGAGGTCCTGCATCTTGCGCGGGCCGGGTGCGTACCGGTCGAGCACGCCGGGGAATGCGCCCGCGTTGTCGGGCAGCACCTTCAGCCACAGGTTCTGCTCGATGCCGGCGGCCAGTGCGTCGGTGCCCGTCAGCACGAGGTCGATGTCGGCGCGCCCCGCCGCCTGCATCGCCTTGATCTTGCCCGGCAGCTGCGGCGCCGGCGCGTTCGTGAACGTGACGCTCGACACGAGGGTCGGGTTCTTGTCCCTGAAGGCTTCGATGGCCTTCTGCGTGAGCTGCAGGTTGCCCGCGACATCGACGATGTTCAGCGATACGGGGGCGGCAACGGCTGCCGAGGCCGACAGCGTGAAGCTCACGGCGAGTGCGATCCGGCGGACACGGCGAGCGATCGTGGTGGCGTTCATGTCTCCTCACTTCGGTCGGTGGATGGGACCTTTCTTTTCAGGAAATCATGACGGCGTTATACGATGTCGGTCAACAAAAAACCGAGGTGGCCGGGGCGGGACTTTCCCTGACAAACACCTTCTGGTGAGTGCCAGTTTGATTACCCGGCAAGACGGGCCGGGATCGCGGCTGGATGCCCAGTCGTCTTGCGACGTCATATCTCTGCTGGGGCAATCCCGGCGAAGTGGATTCAACTGGCCCCGACTGGATCGGTGCCGTCAGCGTTCGGCAGGCCCGGCAAATCAGCGGTTCTTCAGCGCGATCAACACGTCCCGGTGGCCGGAAATGATTTTTCGCGCCGCGCGGGACGTCGTCCTCCTCGGCTTCGGTCGAAGCCTTGGCCTCGTGGGTAGGACGGATGATCGTGCGGGGTTTCAACGCAACGCCGTACAGCACCTTTCGTTTGGGATCCGTGACGGCATTCCGCAAAAAATGACAGCGATCGGCCGCTTGTCCGTCAATCGGATGGAGCGGTCGCGTCGCTGTCAGTCATGGCGCCCGATGAATGGACGAAAACGGCCCGAGGACGGCAAACAATGCCCGAATATCAATTCCTCAAGCCTGAATTGCCTTCACCCAACGCCCTCACCTCGCCGATCAACCGTTCCGCATCGCGCCACTCGCCATACCCCGACGCCGGATTCAGGTGCCCCACTTCGCCGAGATCGACGAGCCTGCTGCCCCACCCTGCCGCCAGCGTTTCGATGCGCTCGAAGCGCGCGAGCGGATCGTTGCGGCTCGCGGCGACGATGCTCGGAAACGGCAGCCGCCCGGTCGGTACCGGCGTCCAGCCGTTCGCGTCGATCGCGTCGGGCGCCGGATAACCGGCGGGCATCGGCGTATCGAGATCGGCCGGCGCCGCGAGCAGCGCGCCGTGGATCTTGCGCGTGGCCTGCCGCGCCCAGTGCACGGCAATCATCACCCCCGCGCTGTGCGCGACGAGGATCACGGGGCCGTCGATCGCGGCCAGCGCCGCATCGAGCGCCGCGACGCGTGCGGCGCGGCTCAGCTTGTCGGCTTCGAGCGGCGCGACGGCGCGTGCGTTCGGCAGGCGCCGTTCGAGGTGCGTCTGCCAGTGGTCTTCGACGTGATCGCGCAAGCCGGGCACGATCAGGATGGTGGGTGCGGTCGTCAGGGTCATGCAGCCTCCGAAGCGTTCAGGAAAGTCTGGACGCGCGCCGTTCGCGTTCGACGCGCGCGAGGTCGGCCACATAGCTCGCGCGTCCGATCGCGAACAGCACGGCGGCCATGAGCGGCACGACGGGAATCCATTGGAGTGCGCCGACGAGGCCGGCGCGATCGGCGGCCCACCCCGTCAGCAGCGGGCCCGGCGCCATGCCGAGCAGGTTGTTGGCGAGCGTGAGCGTCGCGAACGCCGATGCGTGGATCGCGGCCGGCGTCAGGTTCGCGACCATCGCGCCCGACGCACCGGACGCGCCCGCGCCGACCAGCATGCCCGCGCAGATCAGCGCGAGCTGCAGCGGCCCGGGCGGCAGCCGGAACGCGACCTCGAGGCAGACGCCGGTCAGCACGCAATACGCGATCGCGGTCAGCCACTTGCGCTTGCCGTCGGTTTTGCCGACGCGGTCGGTGACGATCCCGCAGCCGACCATTCCGATACCCGCGAGCAGCACGAAACCGGCGGCGAGCACGGCCGCGCGGTCGGGCGCCATCGCGTAGTAGCGATTCAGGTAGCTCGGCAGCCATGCGAACAGCGCGCCCGGCACGAACAGGTGCAGCCCGCTGCCGAGATACGCGCAGATCACCGAACGCGACGCGAACAGCCCCGACATCAGCACGCGCACGCTGCCGCGCAGGTCGCGCGGCGTGTCGGTGTCGCGCCGGCAGGGTTCGGTGCCGCATTCGGTGCCGAATTCAGAGCGATATGCGGCGAGCCGCCGTTCGGTCACGACGCAGCGATACGCGACGAGCAGCACGATGCCGAGCGCGGCCATCACGCCGAACGACCAGCGCCAGCCGAGATGCGCGCCGACGAGCCCGCCGAGCGCCATGCCGAACACGGAGCCGAATGCGCCGCCGGCCATGAACGCGCCGGTCAGCGTCGCGCGCAGCCGCGCCGGGAAGATGCTGAGGATCAGCGCGACGCCGACGCTGCCGTACGCGGCTTCTCCGAGCCCGACGAGGCCGCGCGCGACGAGCATCTCCGTGTAATGAGTCGACAGCGCGCAGCCGAGCGTCGCGACGCTCCACAGCGCGGCCATCAGCACGATGCTGCGCACACGCCCGAAGCGGTCGGCGAGCACCGACAGCGGAAACGTCAGCAGCCCGACCAGCAGCGCGACGACGCCGGAGAGCGAACCGAGCTGCGTGTCCGACAGCGCCCATGCTTGCTTGAGCAGCGGGAACACGGCGTTGAGCACCTGCCGCGACATGTAGTCCGACAGCAGCAGGCCGACGGTCAGCCCGAACACGAGCCACGCATAGGCGGGCGCGCGCCGGCCGGCGGCGGCGACGTCCTGAATCGACGGCTCGACATGATGGATCAGCATGCGTGTCTCCTCCGGCACCGGAGCGGTCGTGCTCCGGCGCGGCTTGCGTGGCCCCGCTCCGTTGACCGGAGTCCGCCCCCGCATCACGCGCGGGGATGGGTGCCACGCCACAACGATCGGCGGGCCGCGGCCGCCATGGCCGCGGGCCCGGATGCGCGGCGCGTCAGGCGGCCCGCAGCGGCACGTTCGGCTGGCCCGGCCGGCGGTTCGGCGCCATCCCGAGCTGCGCGAGGGTCTCGTCGATGCCGTCGTACTGCACGCCGATCCGGTAGATCGCCTTCGCTTCCTTGCCGGTCGCGATGTCGCGGCCGAGTTCGCGCGCGATCCGTGCGCACTGCTCGACCTGCTGCACCGAGGTCATCCGGTTGCCCTTCTGGTCGATGATCGTGTCCTCGATCCCGCAGCGCGGATGCAGGCCCAGCGCCATCGCGACCGTGTTGATCGGCAGCACGTTCTTCATCAGGGATTCGAGCGTGATGCATGCGCCGTCCGGGCAGCGCCGCACGAATTCCATGAAGTTGTACGGATTCGGGCCGTCGAAGCCGCCGCCGATGCCGACCCACGTGACGTTCAGCGGGCCGCGATAGACGCCGCGGCGGATGATCCGTTCGAGCGTTTCCAGCGCATGCATGCCGGTGAGCTGGAAATGCGGCTGGATGCCGGCCGCCTGCAGGCGGCGCAGGTGCTCGTCGACCCAGCCGGGGCCGGCCGGCACGGTCATCTCGCGGTACGCGTCCCACAGCGCGGCTTCGTTCAGCGACGTGCCGGCGATGTCCTTGCGGTTCATCAGCTCGGTGATGTTCATCTGTACGGTGTTGATCGCGACCGTCACCTGGTCGGGCTTCGGCGTCAGCTCGGCGAGCATGTGGCGCGTGTCGTCGGACAGCCATTTCGCTTCCGCGCCGTCGCCTTCCGGCGCGAACGAGATCGAGCCGCCCACTTGCAGGATCATGTCGGGCACCGCCTCGCGCAGCCGGCCGAGCAGCTCGTTGAACTTCGACAGCCGCTTGCTGCCCTTGCCGTCGAGTTCGCGCACATGCAGGTGCAGCACCGTCGCGCCCGCGTTGTAGCAGTCGACGGCCTTCTGCACGTGCTCGTCCATCGTCACCGGAATGTCTTCCGGAAAATCGGCGGGCATCCATTCGGGGCCGTACGGTGCGACCGTGATGACTACCTTGTCCTGGTTTTCCGGGTGCAGCGAATCGTCGAGAAATTGCATGTCGTCCTCCAGTGGAAATCGTTTTTGTGCAGGCGTACGGGCGTGCGTATCCCGCCGCGCCGGGCGGCGGGCCCGGCGCGTTGTTCGGCGTGGCGAATCGGTTAGGGTGCGAGCGCGCTCAGAACGGCACGTCGCCGACGATGCCCGCGCGCTCCATCCGGCGCACGCACGGCGGGTAGTCCATGACCGCGTAATGCTGCGTGCTGCGGTTGTCCCAGATCGCGACGCTGTTCTTCTTCCAGCGCCAGCGCACCTGGTATTCGGGGATGTATGCCTGGCTGATCAGGTATTGCAGCAGCTGGCCGGCGCCGGGATTCGCGTCCTGCCCGACCCGCACGCGCGCGGGCGTGTGGTAGTTCGTGAAATGCGTGGTGAACGCGTTCACGTACAACACCTTCTCGCCGGTTTCGGGGTGCGTGCGCACGACCGGATGCTCGGCGTCCGGGTACTGCGCCTTCAGCGCGAGGCGCTTGTCGATCGGCATCGCCGCACCGAAGCTCGCCTCGATGCTGTGGCGCGCGCGCAGGTCGTCGATCTGCTGCTTCACGTGGTCCGGCAGGCGCTCGTAGGCGAGCACCATGTTCGCCCACATCGTGTCGCCGCCAACCGGAGGACCGTCGATGCAGCGCAGCACGCAGCCGAACGGCGGCGCCACGCGCCAGCTCGCATCGCTGTGCCACGCATTCTCGTAGCGGTCGTTCGGCTGGTCGGGCGACTTGTAGATCCGCACGAGCCCCGGGTGTTCCGGGTCGCTGCCGGCGACCGGATGATCCTCGAGCTCGCCGAAGCGCCGCGCGAACGCGACGTGCTCGGCGCGCGTGATGTCCTGGTCGCGCAGGAACAGCACGCGATGCCGCAGCAGCTGCGCGCGGATCTCGGCGAACAGGCCGTCGTCGTGCACGGCGTCGGCGAGGCTCACGTCCAGCAGTTCCGCGCCCAGCGCGCAGGTCAGGGGTTCGACTCGCATGCGCGTCTCCTCAGACGATGAACACCGACGAACCGGTCGTCTTGCGCGATTCGAGATCGCGGTGCGCCTGCGCGGCATCCTGCAGCGCGTAGCGCTGGTTGATTTCGATCCTGATGCGGCCGGCCGCGACGTGCGCGAACAGTTCGCCGGCCAGGTCGTTCTTCTCGGCCGGATCGGCGATGTAGTCGGCCAGCGCCGGGCGCGTCAGGTACAGCGAGCCCTTCATCGCGAGGCGCTGCGGATCGAACGGCGGGATCGGGCCCGACGCGGTGCCGACGCACACCATCAGCCCGCGCCGCTTCAGCGAATCGAGCGAGCCTTCGAAGGTGTCCTTGCCGACGCTGTCGAACACGACGTCGACGCCCGCGCCGTCCGTCAGCTCGCGCACGCGTTTCGCGACGTCCTCGCGGCTGTAGTCGATCGTATGGTCGCAGCCGTGCGCGCGGGCGATCGCGGCCTTGTGCTCGCTGGAAACCGTGCCGATCACCGTGAGCCCGAGCAGCTTCGCCCATTGCGAAACGATCAGCCCGACGCCGCCGGCGGCCGCGTGCAGCAGGATCGTGTCGCCCGGCGCAAACGCGTGGATACGGCGCAGCAGGTAGGCCGACGTCAGGCCGCGCATCGTCATCGCCGCGGCCGTTTCGCACGAAATGCCGGCCGGCAGCCGCACGAGCGGCGCGGCGGGGATCAGCCGCTCGGTGCTGTACGCGCCGAGCGTGTTCAGGAAGCCCGTGTAGGTCACGCGGTCGCCGACGGCGACGTTCGTCACGCCCGGGCCGACGGCGTCGACCACGCCGGCCGCCTCGACGCCGATCCCGGCCGGCAGCGGCACCGGATACAGGCCGCTGCGGAAATAGGTGTCGGCGAAATTCAGCCCGACGGCCTCGTGCCGCAGGCGCACCTGGCCGGCGCCCGGATCGCCGACGTCGACTGCTTCCCAGCGCAGCACGTCGGGGCCGCCGGTTTCGTGGAATCGCACTGCATGTGCCATCGTGTTCTCCGTATGTTGTCAGTCGGATGCGCGCCGCGCATCGTCGGGTTCGTTCATGCCCGGCGGCGTCGCGGCTGCGCCGTCCGCCAGCGGGTCGTCCAGTCCGGCCCAGTCCGCGTCGCCCAGGTAGCGTCGCGCGGCCGGGAAAATCACGCCTTCCATCCGCCCCATCTGCTCGAACGCGCCGTGCGCATAACGGGCGAGCGCCGCGTCGAACGCGGCCGACGGCAGGCCGTCCGCGGCGATTCGCTCGAGCGCATCGAGCGCTTGCGCATCGCGCTGCCGCTGGCGGTCGAGTTCGTCCAGTTCGGCCGCGACGCACTCCGCGCGCACGCGCAATGCCGCGAAGAGCTGCGCTTCGGCGGCCGTGCCGACACGGGCGCGCTGCAACGCGGCGAGCGATGCCAGCGCACGCTGCGCGTCGGCCGCGCGGCGCAGCGGTACGTCCGCGTGTGCGTCGGCCGCCATCAGGCCACGCTGCGCGTCGCTCGCTTGTCGCTGCTGCTGTGCATCCACGTCCACATCAGCGTCCACGCCGGACGCCATCAGCGCATGCAGCAACTCGCCGACCGCGCGATGCGCATCCAGGCAACGTGCCATCACGCGCGCCTCGGCCGGCGTGCGCCGCGACGTGCACACGAGCACCGGTACACCGCTCGTCGCGAGCAGGTGCCGCCGTTGCGCGCAGGCCGCCGCATCGGCGTCGTGCGGCAGCGCCGCAACGCCGATCAGGTCGCAGCCGAGTTCGGCCGCCAGCGCGGCAGGTGCCGCGTCGCCGCCCCCCGGATGGCCGGCCCCCGGAAGGCCGGCCCCCGCGATCACATGGGACAAACCCTGCGCCCGCGCGGCGGCTTCCACTTTCGCACCGTGTTCCGGCAGCCGCGCTCCGGATAAACGCGAGGCCGGCGCGGCGCCGGCCAGCAGGAACGTGACCCGGGCGCCGACCGCGCGCGCCAGTTCGAGCGCATGGCCGATCGCGTCGATGCCGCCGGGCGCGCCGTCGACCGTCACGAGCAGATGGCGGTACATCGTGCCGCTCCGTTTATCCGGCGAGCGACGCGTTGCGCCGCGTGCCGCTCGATACGATGTTCATGGCCCTCTCCTCGTTGCGTTCGTCATGGATCGGAACCCATGCTATCGACGCGGTGCCGGTACGGCCCCACTCGTCGCGGGGGGGATTGACGCGCGAACGCGGTTCGGCCGATCCTTCCCCCCACAC
>NZ_QMFZ01000179.1:0-256 GCF_003294055.1 Burkholderia reimsis | reverse complement strand
TACGGATCAAAGCTTGTTTGCCAGCTCCCCGTAGCTTTTCGCAGGCTACCGCGTCCTTCATCGCCTGTGATCGCCAAGGCATCCACCACATGCACTTGTTCGCTTGACCCTATAACGAGTCTGTCTCGTTACAGGTTGAGTTCTCGCGTTGTGCCGTATTCCAATTGAGTCAAACTTAGAGTTCGAATCATCTTGAGATACATCGATACAATCACAACCCGGATAGTTTCCACGTCCATCTCAAGACGCTTCCGCT
>NZ_QMFZ01000178.1:0-293 GCF_003294055.1 Burkholderia reimsis | reverse complement strand
GTTCTCGTCGTTCTGTTTCAGCGCGAGGTCGATGTCGAACACGAACTCGGTATCGGCCTTGCGCGAGATCAGGAAGAACCGCACCGCGTCGCGGCCGCGCGTGATGGTCGCTTCGTCGATCAGGTCGGGCGCCGCTTCCTGGCCCGCCGCCGCGCCGCCCGACCATTCGATCAGGTCGCGCACCGTCACGTAGCTGCCCGCGCGCTTCGAGATCTTCACTTCCTGGCCGTCGCGCATCACGGTGACCATCTTGTGCAGCACGTAGTCGGGGTAGCCCTTCGGGATCCCGATGT
>NZ_QMFZ01000177.1:0-297 GCF_003294055.1 Burkholderia reimsis | reverse complement strand
TCGGCGGCTGCGTCCACGTCTGGTTCGCGTGGCCCGTCACGTTGTCGCCGCCGATGTCGCCGCCGGTGCCCACCGTCACGTTGTCGCCCGACACCGTCGTGTTGCCCACGCCCGCCATCCCGGTGTTACCCGCGATGTTCAGGTTCGGTGCGGTGATGTTCGTGCTCGTCTTACCCGCCACCGTGCTGTTCGGCTGCTGCGTCCACGTCTGGTTCGCGTGGCCCGTCACGTTGTCGCCACCGATGTCGCCGCCGGTGCCCACCGTCACGTTGTCGCCCGACACCGTCGTGTTGCCCA
>NZ_QMFZ01000176.1:0-318 GCF_003294055.1 Burkholderia reimsis | reverse complement strand
AGCGGAAGCGTCTTGAGATGGACGTGGAAACTATCCGGGTTGTGATTGTATCGATGTATCTCAAGATGATTCGAACTCTATGTTTGACTCAATTGGAATACGGCACAACGCGAGAACTCAACCTGTAGCGACTGTCGTCCCCATGCGGGGATGGGGCCCTCGTAAGCGCTAAAGCGCTAACGATGGCCGACATGAGACAGACTCGTTATAGGGTCAAGCGAACAAGTGCATGTGGTGGATGCCTTGGCGATCACAGGCGATGAAGGACGCGGTAGCCTGCGAAAAGCTACGGGGAGCTGGCAAACAAGCTTTGATCCG
>NZ_QMFZ01000175.1:0-360 GCF_003294055.1 Burkholderia reimsis | reverse complement strand
ACAACCCGGATAGTTTCCACGTCCATCTCAAGACGCTTCCGCTATCCAAATTACTTACTTCTTCCAGATTGTTAAAGAACGACAGCCGATACTTTCGTACCGCTCTGACTGGCTCAATCGCCAATGAGAAAAATTCGAACCAAACTTCATTCGAATGTTTGTCATTGAAGATTATTGAAAGCGGCCGGCATTATAACCGGTTTATACCGCAGACAGCTAGTCTGTCTTAATCAACAGCCGATAAGCGTGAGCGCTCAACTTTGCGAGAAGCTCTGGAAAGGAGGTGATCCAGCCGCACCTTCCGATACGGCTACCTTGTTACGACTTCACCCCAGTCATGAATCCTACCGTGGTGACCGT
>NZ_QMFZ01000174.1:0-379 GCF_003294055.1 Burkholderia reimsis | reverse complement strand
ACAGATGATAGAGGTACAGATAGCTTAGACAAAGACTCTTTAAAACAATTGAAAGATACAGGTGACTATCAAGTTAAGCGTAGTCAACCTATGAATACGAAAATGTTAGTTGTCAATTCTGGTAAAAAAGATAACGCAGTCAGTGACAAAACAGTCAGACAAGCGATTGGTCATATGGTAAACAGAGATAAAATTGCCAAAGAAATTTTAGATGGTCAAGAAAAACCAGCAACTCAATTATTTGCGAAAAATGTAACAGATATTAATTTCGATATGCCAACACGTAAGTATGACCTTAAAAAAGCAGAATCATTATTAGATGAAGCTGGTTGGAAGAAAGGTAAAGACAGCGATGTTCGTCAAAAAGATGGTAAAAACC
>NZ_QMFZ01000173.1:0-380 GCF_003294055.1 Burkholderia reimsis | reverse complement strand
GTTACTGGCCCAGGTAACCGTCCATTAAAATCTTTATCTCATATGTTAAAAGGTAAACAAGGTCGTTTCCGTCAAAACTTACTTGGTAAACGTGTTGACTATTCAGGACGTTCAGTTATTGCAGTAGGTCCAAGCTTGAAAATGTACCAATGTGGTTTACAAAAAGAAATGGCACTTGAACTATTTAAACCATTCGTAATGAAAGAATTAGTTCAACGTGAAATTGCAACTAACATTAAAAATGCGAAGAGTAAAATCGAACGCATGGATGATGAAGTTTGGGACGTATTGGAAGAAGTAATTAGAGAACATCCTGTATTACTTAACCGTGCACCAACACTTCATAGACTTGGTATTCAAGCATTTGAACCAACTTTAGT
>NZ_QMFZ01000172.1:0-380 GCF_003294055.1 Burkholderia reimsis | reverse complement strand
ATTGGTTTGTGCTTACCACTTATCATAACGCAGTTTATCTGGGGATTGTCAATTTTTGCAGACTTGTACCAATATTATTACTAAGTGTGTGGGCAGGGGCAATTGCCGATAAATATGATAAAGGGCGATTGCTGAGAATTACAATTTCATCATCATTTTTAGTAACTGCAATTTTATGTGTGCTTACGTATAGTTTCACTGCAATTCCAATTAGCGTCATTATTATATATGCGACATTAAGAGGGATTTTAAGTGCGGTTGAAACACCTTTAAGACAAGCAATCTTACCAGATTTATCAGATAAAATATCTACTACACAAGCTGTATCATTTCATTCATTCATCATTAATATTTGTCGTTCAATAGGGCCTGCCATTGCT
>NZ_QMFZ01000171.1:0-380 GCF_003294055.1 Burkholderia reimsis | reverse complement strand
TCATAGCCCAACGGCAGCCGCCGGCGACTCTGCGTGATCCCAGCGACGCAACTCGGCGCCCGGCACCCACGCCGAATGCGTGCCGCTGGAAATACGTTCCGGCAGTGCAAGCTTGCATATCGGGCCATCGCCGGGGCGCGCCGCGTCGAAAACCAGGCAATACGATGCGTCGTCGTTCATGTCGGTGGTGAGGTTGACCAGATAGCCGTCGTCCTCGGCGCTGCTGCCCACCCGTGGAGCCATCGCGGTCTCACTTCCGTAGACGCCGTCACCGAACGAGTAACACTCGTGGTTGCCGGTGAGCAGATCGTGCTTAACCAGTCCGTCGAACAGGAACCAACTCGGTTTGCCGGTAGCGGCATAGGTGTAACGGTAGCTGC
>NZ_QMFZ01000170.1:0-387 GCF_003294055.1 Burkholderia reimsis | reverse complement strand
ACCCATTCTTCATAACGTCCCGCTTCAACTTCACGAGGATCATATTTTGGTTTCATTTCCATTTGATATACCTCCTAAAAAAATAAAAATATCCATCCTATATACAAATAGGACGGATATTCCGTGGTACCACCTATATTCAAGAAGGATGATTAATATCAAATTCACTCTTTTAACATAATTGGAATAATCATACCAATACTATCATCGTGAAATTTGAAATGCTTCATCTCTTCAAGCACTCTAGATTATGATTAACGCTCAAACACGTCTTAGCCTACTATTAATCACGTTCAGCTAAGATACTCTGTGGGCTACCTTCAGTAAAAATCATTTACATACTCACACCAAATCATATGCTCTCTTTAAAATAATTTGAACTTACTC
>NZ_QMFZ01000016.1:0-165399 GCF_003294055.1 Burkholderia reimsis | reverse complement strand
GCCGTTCACAGCGATAGCATGAACGCATGATTTGACGGAACGCGATCGCGGAGGAATGCATCGGTTCCGGCAAGCAGGTGCGAACTGAACATCGCTGTCGAAATAGTGAGGAATCCAAATGCTTAACGTCTCTTCCGTCCTGATCAGCCTCGCTCCGATGTGGGCCATCCTGCTCGTTGCGTCTTCGGCAGCCGCCTATTTCGTGTTCTGGCGCAAGGTCATCAAGTAAGCGCGGCGGGAACGCCGGTGCGGGCGTGGGCGGTAACGCGGAACGCGGTAACGCACACCGGTGTCGCACGGCTCGCTGCAAACCCGTGGTCCGTCAGCGAACGGCCGCCGTCGCGTTGCCGCGCGTCATCGCCGTCATTGCACGGCCGTGACCGGCACGTTCGTAATCCGCACCAGCCGGCTCATCACGCTGCGGCGGAACACCGACATCAACGCATGTAACGGATCGTGCCGCGGCGCGGCGACCACGATCTCGTCGCACCCCGTCTCGGCCGCCACGGCGGCGATCGTATCGGCCACCGGGCCGACCTTCATCACGACGCTGTACTTGACGCCGGCTTCCTGCAGGATCCGCTCTGCCATGGCCAGGTCGGCGGACGCGAACTTCTCCTCGATCGAACGCAGCCGCGACAGCGGATGGTAGGCCTCGAGCCGCGTCGATTCGAGCGGCGCCTGAACGTTGATCAGTACGATTTCCGACGCGCACCGTTCGCGATACAGGAATGTCGCGTGGCGAACCGCCTGAAGCGAGCGGGGCGAGTGGCCGACCGGAACCAGCAGCTTGAGCATGAACGTTGTCCAGGAAACGAGATGATTCCAGCGTAGCGTGCGGCCGGGACGAACGATCTAAAGAGAACGGGCGGCCGCGTAAAAATGTCGTTAACGCGCACCGTCTCGTCCCGCACCTGATAGAAATATAAGAAATTTAAGTTTATGCGCATAAACGATTTCATCCGCGCGGGCGGCGCGTGCGAAGCGCGGCCTGTCGCCCCGATTCAGTCGGAACCGCAATGAATCGCGGCGGAAAATATCGGAGGTTGCCGATCCGGCGTCGCGTAGAGTAGTGCATCGGCCGCGGCGCGGCCCCCGCCCGGCCGTTTCGGGGGCGTCCGCCGCCATGCGGGCCGCCATTCCATTCCGATTCCAGGAGACTCCGCATGCCGCACGGCGCCCCGCAGCTTCTCGCTCCCGCTTCCATCCCCGTCGACCCGATCGTGCGCCTGTCGGCCGGCGAACTCGCGTCGGCGATCCGCGGCAAGGCCGTGTCGTGCGTCGAGACGATGCGCGCGTATCTCGATCACGTCGAGCGCGTGAACGGCGCGGTCAACGCGATCGTCGCGCTGCGCGATCGCGACGCGCTGCTCGCCGAAGCCGCGGAAAAGGATGCGGCACTGGCGCGTGGCGAGTACCACGGCTGGATGCACGGGATGCCGCAGGCGCCGAAGGACCTGGCGATGACGAAGGGGCTGCGGACGACCTACGGCTCGCCGATCTTCCGCGAAAACGTGCCGCAGGCCGATTCCGTGTGCGTCGCGCGGATGCGCGCGGCCGGCGCGATCTTCATCGGCAAGACCAACACGCCCGAATTCGGGCTCGGCTCGCACACGTTCAACGAAGTCTACGGCGCGACGCGCAACCCTTACGACCTGACGAAAAGCGCGGGCGGCAGCAGCGGCGGCACGGCGGCGGCGCTCGCGTCGCGGATGCTGCCGGTCGCGGACGGCAGCGACTTCGGTGGTTCGCTGCGCAATCCGGCCGCGTTCTGCAACATCTACGGCTTCCGCCCGTCGCAGGGGCGCGTGCCGCGCTGGCCGGGCGTCGACGTGTTCGTGCAGCAGCTCGGCATCGAAGGGCCGATGGGCCGCACGGTCGGCGACGTCGCGCAGCTGCTCGCGATCCAGGCCGGCTACGACCGCAACGATCCGCTGTCGCTCGCGGAGGATCCGGCCGTGTTCGCGCAGCCGCTCGACACCGACCTGCGCGGCAAGCGCGTCGCGTGGGTCGGCGACTGGAACGGCTATCTCGCGACCGAGGCCGGCGTGCTCGCGCTGTGCGAACAGGGGCTGGCGACGCTGCGCGAGATCGGCTGCGACGTCGATGCCGCACTGCCGGCGTTCGCGCCCGACCGGATCTGGCGCCTGTGGCTCGCGCACCGGCACTTGTTGTCCGGCGGCGGGCTGCTGGCGCACTATCGCGACCCGGCGCGGCGCGCGTTGCTGAAGCCCGAGGCGATCTACGAGGTCGAAGGGCTGCTCGCGATGCAGGGCGCGGCCGTGTTCGAGGCGAGCGTCGAGCGCACCGCGTGGCATCAGGCCGTGTTGAGCTTCTTCGACCGTTACGACTTCATCGCGGCGCCGACCGCGCAGGTGTTCCCGTTCGACGTCGACCAGCGCTGGCCGACGGAGATCGCGGGCCGTGCGATGGATACCTACCACCGCTGGATGGAAACGGTCGTGCCGTGGACGCTGGCCGGCTGCCCGGTGATCAGCGTGCCGGTCGGCTTCAACGACGCGGGGCTGCCGATGGGGATGCAACTGATCGGGCGTCCGCGCGGCGATCTCGCCGTGTTGCAGCTCGCGCGCGGCTATGAGCAGGCGGCCGGATGGGTGGACGGGCGGCTGCCGGCGTGGATGGCGGGGTGATACGGCGGCCGGGCGATAGCCGGTTGCGGATGGCGGATGACCAAGCGGGCGGCGACAAGCCGCTCGCTTTGCTTTTGTTTCCGAACGTGTTGCCGGGGCATGTCACGCCGAGCCCGTGCTGTTCGTCGGCGCGCATCACGCTGATCCCGGCACGGGCGCATTTGCGCGACGGTGTGGCGTCATGTGATTGATGCGGCACGGCACGTTCCGCGTCACGCCGCGCCGTGCTGTTCGTCGGCACGCATCACGCTGATCCCGGCACGGGCGCATGTGTGCGACGGTGTGGCGTCATGTGATTGACGCGGCCCGGCACATTCCGCGTCACGCCGCGCCGAGCTGTTCGCCGGCGCGCATCACACTGATCCCGGCACGGGCGCATGTGCGCGACGGTGTGGCGTCATGTGATTGACGCGGCCCGGCACATTCCGCGTCACGCTGCGCCGTGCTGTTCGTCGGCGCGCATCACACTGATCCCGGCACGGGCGCATGTGCGCGACGGCGCGGCGTCATGTGATTAATGTGGCCCGGCACGTTCCGCGTCACATGCCGCCGGTCGATGTTGAATCCGACGTGCGGTTCAAGACGTGCGACGGCTGGCAGGCCACCGGCCGCGTCACCGTGCAGACGCCGACATTCACCGACATTGATGCGCCTCGAGAACGAATGTCGGCACACGCGCGATATCGCGCGGCAAACCGGGACAAATCCACTCGAGCGCGTACGCCGGCCGCGGAATTGCAAGCCGCTGCACCGCATGATTTCGTTTCGATGTGTTTCAGTCGTTGCGGCGGCGCGCGGCGCGCTTCGACAATATCGGCCTCGATCATTCCGGCACGAGGAACACACATGAAACACATTCGCGCGACGGGCCGGTACCTGGCCTCGGCAGGCATCGCGTTCGGCATCCTGGCAAGCGGCGCCGCGCACGCGCAGCTCGACCTGCAGTCGCTCGGCGCGTCGCTGCTCGGCGGCGGGCAGCAGCAGGCGGCACCCGCGCAGGGCGGCGTTTCCCAATTGCTGCAGGCTTACGTCGGCGCGAACCAGCAGGTGCTGACCGGCCAGTCTTCGCTCGCGTCGGCGATGGGCCTGACCGGCGCGGCCGGGCAGGCGCAGCAGGCCGCGAGCCAGCTGGCCGGCGGCGATGCGCTGACGCCGGCCGCGCTGTCGCAGATGGGCGGCGCGCAGCAATCGGTGTCACAGGCGCTCGGCCAGGCGTTCGCGAGCGGCGGCGCGACGCACGGGCCGATCGACAAGCAGGCGTTCAGCAACGGCCTCGCGTCGCTCGGGCAGGGGCTCACGCAGTATTCGCAGCTGCAGTCGGGGCTCGGCAATCTCGGCTCGACGAGCGCGGCGTCGCTGTTGCAGTCGGGCCTGAACCCGCAGAACATGCAGGCTGCGTCATATATCGCGCAAAGTGCGCCGGGCCAGTTGCAGTCGCTCGCGGCGACGCTCAGCCAGGCCGTGCAGTTCGCGACGAGCCAGGGCATCTCGGTGCCGTCGGTCGCGTCGTCGGCGCTGAAGCTGCTGCCGTAACGTTGCGCGGGGCCGCGCGATGCAGTGCCGGCATCGCGCGCGACGGCGAAGATCGCCCCGCACAACATGGGGATTTCGCGCGATGTTATCGTGGCATGTCCCTTTTTTCGGTGCAGGTTCATGACTGACTCGTTCGACCTCTCGCGCTATTTCTCCCGCATCGGCTACGACGGCCCGGTCGAGCCGACGCTCGACGTGCTGCGCCGGCTGCACCTGCTGCACCCGCAGGCGATTCCGTTCGAAAACCTCAATCCGCTGACCGGCGCGCGCGTCGCGCTCGACCTGCCCGCGATCGTCGACAAGGTGATCGAACGCCGCCGCGGCGGCTACTGCTTCGAACTCAACAAGCTGTTCTACACCGCGCTCACGACGATCGGCTTTCGCGTGACGCCGATGATCGCGCGTGTGCGCTGGATGCAGCCGCCGGAAGTCGCCACTGCGCATACGCACATGCTGCTGCGCATCGATCTCGACGGCGCGGCGTGGCTCGCCGACATCGGCTTCGGCAGCGCCACGCTGACCGCGCCGCTACGGTTCGTGCCGGACGAGCGGCAACTGACGCCGCACGGCGCGTTCCGCGTCGTCGCCGCGCCGGTCGACGGTGAATTCGACATGCAGTTCGAGACGCCGGACGGCTGGCAGACCACCTACCGCTTCCAGTCGAAGCGGGTCGAATGGATCGATTACGACGCCGCGAACTGGTTCACGTCGACGTATCCCGAATCGATCTTCCTGCACAACCTGATCGCATGCCGCGTGCTGCCGGACGGCCGCGCTGCGCTGCGCAACACCACGCTGACGATCCGCGATGCGGCGGGCGCCGGGCACTCCGTCACGTTCGACGATGCGGCCGAATGGGGCGCGTGCCTGCGCGACACGATCGGCATCGATACGACGGGATTCGATCTCGACGCGCTGTTCGCGCGGCTGGTGGCGCGCGCTGCGACGTAACGCGGGCTCACGATACCCGATCGCGGCCCGCGCAAATGGGCTGCATCCGCACTTGATTTTTGCTAGATTACTAGCATACTAGCCGCCATGACCGACGAAGAAGTGAAGCAATTCAACGTGTACCTGCCGCTGAGCCTGATCCGGCAGGTCAAGCATCGCGCCATCGAAACGGAGCAGTCGCTGTCCGCGCTGGTGGCCGATGCATTGCGCGCGTACCTGGCCGCGCCGCAGCCGGGCGCGGGGCCGTCCATCGAGGAGGAGTGACATGTCATCCGAGCGAATCGAAGCCGTGTACCTGACGACGCACAACTGGGGCAAGTCGGCGAAGTTTTTCCAGGCGCTGGGCTTTACGCTGGAGTTCGAAACCGATCACAACTCGGGCCAGCTGCGTCGTGGCGACGGCCCCTTCCTGTTCATCGCCGAAGTGCCGCCGGGCGAAACGCCGGACATGCAGGTCGTGCTCAAGGTGCCGAACGAACAGGCGGTGCAGCCGCAGCCGATCGTCGACGTCGTCACGCCGTTCGAGGATACGCACTGGGGCACGCGCGACATGACCGTACGCGATCCGGACGGTCGCGTGTGGCGCCTGCAGGCGCCAGGGCAGCAGGGCGCGTGAGGCCGACATGAGCGAACCCCGCGAAAGCGCTCCCGACAGCACCGCCGCGCGCGTCGCGCTGTGGCGTGCGCTGCACGTCGAACTCGATGCGCCGCCGCATGTGCTCGCCGACGAAGTCGGGCGGCAATTGCTCGCACCGGAACCCGGCTGGCAGCAGCGCGGTGACATGGATCCGCAGTTCACGCGGCCGTTTCGCGCGTCGATCGTCGCGCGGGCGCGCTTCATCGAGGATCTCGTGGTGGAGCAGGCCGCGCGCGGCGTGAGCCAGTACGTGATCCTCGGCGCAGGGCTCGACAGCTTCGTGCAGCGTCGGCCCGACATGGCGTCGCGTGTGACCGTCTTCGAAGTCGACCAGCCGGCGCCGCAGCGCTGGAAGCAACGGCGCCTCGTCGAGCTGGGCTTCGGCGTGCCCGACTGGCTGCGTTTCGTGCCGGTCGATTTCGAGGCGAAACAGTCGTGGCGCGCGGCGCTCGTCGGTGCGGGCTTCGATGCCGGCAAGCCGGCGGTCGTCGTGTCCACCGGCGTCAGCATGTACCTGACGCGCGAAGCGAACGCGGCCGCGTTGCGCGAAGTCGCCTCGCTCGCGCCGGGCTCGACGCTCGCGATGACGTTCCTGCTGCCGCTGGAAAATGCGGATCCGGACGTGCGTCCGGGGCTGGAAATGGCCGCGAAGGGCGCGCGCGCAAGCGGCACGCCGTTCATCAGCTTTTTCATGCCGGCACAGATGCAGGCGCTCGCGCGGGAGGCCGGCTTCACGAAGACCGAGCACGTTTCGGCTGCCGAACTGACGCGTCGCTATTTCGCGGATCGTGCGGACGGACTCAGGCCGCCGAACAACGCGGAGGAACTGCTGGTCGCGACGGTCTAGCCTCGCGCGTGCGCAAGCATGCCGGCAGCGAGCGCGCCGGTTCCGGTCACGCGGAACCGGCGACGCTCGTCCACCGGGCGCCCGCCAGCCTGGTCACGCGCGTTCGAGCACGGCCATTTCCCGCACGACCACGAGCAGCACCGCGAGGCTCGCGCCGCCGGACGCGCGCAAGTCGGCGAGCAGGTGTTCGTAGCGTGCGAGCGCGGCTTCGCGGCGCGCGCGCCACGCGCCGACGATCGTCTCCGGCGTGGTCGAATCCGGCGATTCCGCAAGCGCGCTCGCCGCGAGCGTGCGCTTGAGGCGCGCGACTTCCGCGAGCGCGGCCGCGCGCGCCAGCATGTCCCAGTGCGTCGGGGTCGGCAGCGTCGCCGCGCGCTCGCCGATCCAGCTGTAATTGAGCAGCGTGCCGAGCGAGAAATACACGCCCGCGACGAGTTCGAGGCTGCGGTTGCTGGTCGCGGCCACTTCGGCGATGTCGAGCAGCGCGGCCGAGATGTCGCCGCTCGCGACGCGCACCGCGAGCGCGCTGTCGACGCCGGCTTCCACCAGCACGCGCTGCCGCCCGGACAGCGCTTCGAGATCGTCGGCCGGCAACAGCGACGGCAGTTGCGGCGCAAGCCGCTCGGCCGCGTCGCGGCAGCGCGCGATCAGCTCGGCGACGCCGCCGTCGGCCACCGCGCCGGATTGCAGATGCCGCAGGAACCACAGCGCCGCGCGCTCCAGCAGCCGCGCGACGTCGACGAACATGCGCGCCTGCACGTCGTCGGCGACGCGGTTGTCGAGCGCATCGATGTCGCGCCACACCGCATCGAGGTCGAACACGTCGCGCGCCATGATGCACGCCCGCACGATGTCGCCGGGCTTCGCGTCGGTTTCTTCCATCAGCCGGTGCACGAATGCGCAGCCGACGCGGTTCACGAGCGCGTTGGTCAGATGCGTCGCGAGAATCTCGCGGCGCAGCGGATGGCGGCGCATCGGTTCGCTGAAGCGCTGCTGCAGCGGCTTCGGGAAGTAGTCGACGAGCATCGCGGCAACCAGCGGATCCTCGGGCACGTCGGATTCGAGCAGCGCGTCGTACAGCCACATCTTGCTGTACGCGAGCAGCACCGCGCGTTCCGGCGACGTGAGGCCGAGCTTCGCGGCTTGCCGTTCGGCGACTTCGTCGTCGGTCGGCAGGAATTCGATCACGCGGTTCAGGCGGCCCGCGCGTTCGAGCCAGCGCATCAGGCGCGCCTCGGCATCGAGCAGCTCGACCGCATAACGGCCGGCGATCGACAGCGCCTGCGTCTGGTAGTAGTTGTCGCGCAGCACGAGCAGCCCGACTTCGTCGGTCATCTCCGCGAGCAGGGCGTTGCGCTGCTTCCCGGTCATCTCGCCGTCGGACACGACGAGCCCGAGCAGGATCTTGATGTTGACTTCGTGATCCGAACAATCGACGCCGGCCGAGTTGTCGATCGCGTCGGTGTTGATGCGGCCGCCGCGCTGCGCGAACTCGATCCGGCCAAATTGCGTGCAGCCGAGGTTGCCGCCTTCGCCGACGACCTTGCAGCGCAGGTCCGCGCCGTTCACGCGCACCGCGTCGTTCGCGCGGTCGCCCACTTGCAGGTGGGTTTCGCGCGCCGCCTTCACGTAGGTGCCGATGCCGCCGTTGTACAGCAGGTCGACCGGCGCCTGCAGGATCGCGCGGATCAGCTCGGCCGGCGGCAGCGCGTGCGCGTCGATGCCGAGCGCGGCCTGCACGGCGGGCGACAGCGGGATCGTCTTCGCGGTGCGCGGATAGACACCGCCGCCCGCCGAGATCGCGGCCGGATCGTAGTCGGCCCAGCTCGAGCGTTCGAGCGCGAACATGCGCGCGCGCTCCGCGAAGCTCGTCGCGGGATCGGGGTTCGGGTCGAGGAACACGTGCCGGTGATCGAACGCGGCGACGAGCCGGATATGCGGCGACAGCAGCATCCCGTTGCCGAACACGTCGCCCGACATGTCGCCGACGCCGACCACGGTGAAGTCGGTCGTCTGCGTATCGATGCCCATCTCGCGGAAGTGGCGCTTGACCGATTCCCACGCGCCGCGCGCGGTGATCGCCATCTTCTTGTGGTCGTAGCCGACCGAGCCGCCGGACGCGAACGCGTCGTCGAGCCAGAAGCCGTATTCGTGCGAGATCGCGTTCGCGTAGTCGGAGAAGGTGGCCGTGCCCTTGTCGGCGGCGACCACCAGGTACGGATCGTCGGGGTCGTGCCGCACCACGTCGGGCGGCGGCACGATCGCGTTGCCGGCCAGGTTGTCGGTCAGGTCGAGCAGGCCGCGCAGGAAGGTCTGGTAACACGCGATGCCTTCGCGCATCCACGCTTCGCGATCGCTCGGCGGCGGCGGGTTCTTCACGACGAAGCCGCCTTTCGAGCCGACCGGCACGATCACGACGTTCTTCACCATCTGCGCCTTCATCAGCCCGAGCACTTCGGTGCGGAAATCCTCGCGGCGATCCGACCAGCGCAGGCCGCCGCGCGCGACGCGCCCGCCGCGCAGGTGCACGCCCTCGACACGCGGCGAGTACACCCAGATCTCGAACATCGGCTTCGGTTCGGGCAGCCCGGGCACCTTCGCCGGATTGAACTTGAACGACAGGTACGGTTTCGATTCGCCGTTCGCGTCGACGAGGAAGTAGTTCGTGCGCTCGGTCGCGTTGATCACGCCGAGGAACTGCCGCAGGATGCGGTCTTCGTCGAGGTTCGGCACCTGGTCGAGCGCGCCTTCGATCGCCTTCAGCAGCCGCTCGGCCTGCACGTCGCGCGTGTCGCCGGTGGCCGGGTCGAAGCGCAGCAGGAACAGCTCGACGAGCTGCCGTGCGATCGCCGGGTTGCCGGTCAGCGCGCGCTCGATATACGCGTCGCTGAAGGTCGAGCCGACTTGCCGCAGATACTTCGCATACGCGCGCAGGATCGTCACTTCGCGCGCACTCAGATGGGCGCGCAGCACGAGGCGGTTGAAGTCGTCGTTCTCGATCCGGCCGCTCCAGATCTGGTCGAACGCATCCTCGAACAGGCCTTTCACGCGCTCGATGTCGAATTCGGTGTCGTCCGCGAGCTCGAGGCCGAAGTCGTGCACCCACGCATGCGCGGCGTCCTGCGTCTGGATCCGGTACGGCCGCTCCTCGTCCACGCGCACGCCGAGATGCTCGAGCATCGGCAGGCTGCGCGACAGCGCGATCGGGTCGCCCGCGCGATAGACCTTGAAGCGGAACGCACGCGCTTCCGCCTCGATCGGCCGGTACAGGTTCATCGCGAGCTGCCCCGAATCCTTCACCCGCTCGATCAGCTCGATGTCGCGCACGGCCGTGCGCGCCGGATAGTCGTCGCGGTAGCCGGCCGGGAACGAATCGGCATAACGCTGCAGCAGCCGGTTGCCTTGCTCTTCACCGAAGGCGTCGAGCAGCGCGTCGGCGAGATCGTCCTGCCAGCGGCGCGTGACCTGTACGAGCCGCGTTTCGAGCTCGCGCGTGTCGACGTCGGGCATCGTGCCTGGTTCCGCATGCACGACGAAATGAATGCGCGCGATCGCAGATTCGGACAGCAGCGGCGTGAATTCGACGTTCACGCCGTTGTACGCATCGACGAGCAGCTTCGCGATGCGCCGGCGCAGGTCGGTGTTGTACTTGTCGCGCGGCACGAACACGAGGCACGACACGAAGCGGTCGAAGCGGTCGCGCCGCACGAACAGGCGCGTGCGCTGGTGTTCCTGCAGCCGCAGGACGCCGAGCGCGATGTCGTAGAGCTGGTCTTCGTCGGCCTGGAACAGTTCGTCGCGCGGATAGGTTTCGAGCACCGTCACGAGCGACTTGCCGAGATGGCCCTTCGGCAGGAAGCCCGCGCGCCGCACGATGTTCGCGCACTTGCGGCGCACGATCGGGATCTCGGTATACGAACCGAAATAGGCGGTCGACGTATAGAGCCCGATGAAGCGGCGTTCGCCGGCGACCTTGCCGTCGGCGCCGACGAGTTTCACGCCGACGTAGTCGAGATAGCCGGGCCGGTGCACGGTCGCGCGCGAATTCGCCTTGGTCAGGAAGATCGGCCAGGGGCCGGTGATGATGTCGGCGGCGGCCTGCGGCAGCGGCGTGACGTCGGGGGCGCCGGACGTGCGCAGCGATTCGCGCAGGATGCCGAAGCCGGTGCCCTCGATTCCGCGCAGCCCGAAGCCCGTGCCGTCGGACACGAGCGCGTAGTCGCGCTGGCCGAGGAACGTGAAGTGATCGGCGGCCATCCATTCGAGGAACGCGCGCGCCTCGATGTCTTCCGCGGTCGATTCGCGCGCCTTCATCTCCTTGATCGTCGCGCGGGCGATGTCGACGATCTTCGGCCAGTCTTCTACCGATGCGCGCACGTCGCCGAGCACGTGCGCGATGTCGTTGCGCAAGGTGTTGAGCAGCGCGGCATCGCCGCAGCGATCGACTTCGAAATGGATGAACGACGCGAGCTGCGACTGGCCGTCGCCGGGCGTCGCGCCGCCCGCATCGACGCGCTCGATGCCGCCATCGGCGCCGCGCCAGATGCGGAACACCGGGTGCAGTGCCGAATGCAGCGCGAGCCCGAGGCGGTTGACGGCCATCGTCACCGAATCGACGAGGAACGGCATGTCGTCGTTGACGATCTCGATGACCGTGTGGTCGGAATGCCAGCCGTGCTGTTCGAGGATCGGGTTGTACACGCGCAGCCGTTCGCTGCCGGGCACGAATTTCTGGGCGGTCTGCCAGTGCGCCATCGCCGCGCCGTAGAGATCGGCGATGCTGCGGCTCTGCAGATCGTCGGCATCGGCGAAATCGTAGTAATGACGCAGGAAGGGTTCGACGATCCGGAACGTGGCTTCGGGCAGGCGCCCGCGCGCGAATTCGACGACGTCCGAGAGCAGGTGTGCGACGACTTCCTCGTTCTTCGCTTCCATGGCGGTCTCCTCGTCGGGTGGCCATCGGCTGCTGCGTCTGAGCCGCATTATATGCACCGATCGCGTGACAATGCGATGTGCGCGCGCACAACGGGAGGCGGAGAAGGAAGCCGCCTGCAGCGCCGCCGGGCGGGCGCCGCAGGTGATGTATCAGTGCGATGCAGGCGGGTGTTCAAGCATCGCCGGGGGTGACGTTCAGCGCTCGTCGCTCCACAGCTTCCCGGCCGTCGCCCAGTTCTCCTTCTTCACGTCGGTGAGGATGATGTCGACCGCGCCCGGCTCGCAGCCGAGCGTCTCGCACGTGACGCGCGTGATTGCTTCGACGAATTCGCGCTTCTGTTCGACGGTGCGGCCTTCGAAGAGCTGGATATTGAAAGTCGGCATGACAAGTGCTCCGGTTGAGTGTGTCGGGTTCGGCCGCGATCGCGGCCAGGGATGCGTCAGTCGCGATACGACGGATCGATCCGGTCGAGCCGGCGCAGCAGCGCCGGCCATTCCAGTTCGCCCTCGATCGCGCCGCCGTCGCGCAGTTGTTCGGCGGTGCGGTCGGCCACTGCCGGGTCGGGCAGCACGAGCGGCCCGCCGCCGGCCTGCGCGCGCACCTGGATATCGCAGGCCTTGATCAGCGTGTCCATCAGCACATAGGCTTCGGCGACGGTGCGGCCGACCGTCAGTGTGCCGTGGTTGCGCAGCAGCATCGCGGATTTCGCGCCGAGGCTCGCGGTCAGCCGCGCGCCTTCCGCCGGCGAGAACGCGAGCGCCTCGTAGTCGTGGTACGCGAGGTCGCCGTGGAAGCGCAGCGCGTGCTGCGACGCGGGCAGCAGCCCGTCGCGCTGGATCGATACGGCGATGCCGGCCGTATTGTGCAGATGCATCACGCAGACGGCGTCGGCGCGGGCGGCATGCACGGCCGCGTGCAGCGCGAAGCCCGTCACGTTGACCGCGTGCTCGCCGGCGCCGATCCGGTTGCCGGCCAGGTCGATCTTCACGAGGTTCGATGCGCGGACCTCGTCGAACGTCAGGCCGAACGGATTGATCAGGAAGTGGCCGGGCTCGCCGGGCACGGTCGCGGAAAGATGCGTGTAGATCAGGTCGTCCCAGCCGTTCAGCGCGACGAGCCGATAGGCGGCGGCGAGGTCGACGCGCAGCCGGCGTTCGGCGTCCGAGATCGGGCCGCCCAGTTTCACGGCATCAGGACGGTGTGCGAATGACGACATCGGGTTCTCCGAAGGTGAGGCGGCGCGCGACGGCTACGGTCACCCACGATGCAAGGGCGAACGGCGCCGTGAACACGGGGATGCCGGCACGCATCGCGAGCCACTGGATCAGCGCGGCGAGTGCGGCGGCTGCAAGTGCCGCGCGCGGGCCGCGCGACATCAGCGCCAGTGCGGCGAGCGCGCCGTTGAAGCCGAGCAGGCCGTCGGCGAACAGCGCGCCGGTCGCGCCGAGCATGAGCAGCAGCACGGTCGACACGATCGCGCCGCCGAGCGCGAACGCGGCCGCGCGGCGCGACGCGACGGCGAGGCCGGCGACGATCAGCGCGCCGGCCCATGCGCCTTGCGCGAAGGTCGTCTGAGCAACTCCCGACAGCAATGCGTCGGTGACGGACGACGGCGTCAGTGCCATGCCGGCCGTCGCGTCGGTCGCGTGTTGCGGTGCGACAAACGGCAGCCACAGCGCGGTGACGGCGAGGCACGGGCTCGAATACGGGCACTGGCGCCAGCGGGCGAGCGGCGTGCGCATCGCGCGCTGCACGAGCGCCGCGCCGATCGCGGCCAGCGGCGCCAGCGCGACGGCTGCAAGGGAAGCGGGCGCGAACAGCGCCGCGATCAGCGCGGCGAGCGCGCCGTTGAAGCCATGCAGTCCCTGTTCGACGTCGTGGCGCGCGGCGCCCGTCAGCACGGCGGTCATGCTGGCGGCGGCCGAGCCGAGCAGCGCCGCGCATGCCAGCCGCAGATCGGTCAGCGCCAGCGCGGCGAGCAGCAGCGCGCCGGTGAGCGCGTTCGCCTGCAGTACGATCTGACCGATGCCGCGCAGCAGGATGCGCAGGTCGATCGACGGCGAGGCGGAGCGGGCGATAGGCATGATGGCGGCGGAACAGGACGAGCCGCGAGCATAGGACACAATCCGATGCACCGGAATAGGGAATTCTGGATAGTCAGGATTTGTCGGCGCTGCCCCGAAATGGGGAATGCGGGCGGCCGGCCGTGTCCAGGCGGGTGCCGCATGGCGTTTTTCGAGGCGAACGTTTCGTGGTGAGCGAATTCAGGCATCCGCCGGCGTTTTCGTCGGCGGATTCGTGCGACAGTGTCCCGCAGCGGGGAAACCGGGAGGGGGAACGATGCGTGAAGTGCGATGGGCGTCGCTCGAAGGCGACGGGGTCGAACATCTGGCGTTCGACCGGAGCGGCGGCGGGATCGTCGTCGAAAGTGCGGTGGTCGGCCAGCGGTACGGCCGTGCGTACGGGCTCGCGTATCGCGTCGAGTGCGACGCGCACTGGCGCGTGACGTATGCGGTGTTGAAGGTGATGGGCGGCGGCACGCTCGAACTGCGCGGCGACGGCGAAGGCCACTGGCGCGACGGCACGGGCCGTGCGCTGCCCGAACTCGACGGCTGCATCGACATCGACATCGCGGCGACGCCGTTCACGAACGCGCTGCCGATCGGCCGCCTCGGGCTCGCGCGCGGCGAGCGGCGGCCGATCGACGTCGCGTACATCTCGACGCCGGACCTGAAGGTCACGCCGGTCAAGCAGGCTTACGCGTGCATCGAGCCGGGCCGGCGCTACCGCTACGAAGGCATCTTCCGGAATTTCGCCGCCGAGATGGACATCGACGAAGACGGGCTCGTGATCGACTACGAGACGCTGTTCAGACGCCTGCCGGCGCCGACGGGCCGTTGAACCGCGGCGTTCGAGACGATCCTCGCAGTGGTCGCGGGCCTCACGCCCGCCGGCGCGACGATGATCTCGCAAGACCTGTACGCGCAGATGTGGGCGCGCGGCAAGCCCGACGAGCGCCTCGAGATGCGTATCTCGCGCGCGGCGACGATTGCGTTGTCGGTGGTCGCGATCGGGCTGCCGATCCTGTTCGAGCACGTGAATGTCGCGTTCATGGTCGGCCTCGTCGCGGCGGTGGCCGCGAGCGCGAATTTCCCGGTGCTCGCGATGTCGATCTTCTGGCTCGGGATGACGACGCGCGGCGCGGTGCTCGGCGGCGGCCTCGGTCTCGTGTCGGCGGTCACGCTCACGGTGCTGTCGAAGTCGGTATGGGTCGACGTGCTGCATCACGCGCACGCGCCGGTGTTCCTCGACAACCCGGCGCTCGTGGCGGTGCCGCTCGCGTTCGTCGGAATCGTCGTCGGTTCGCTCGCGGATCGCGGCGAGCGTGCACGGCGCGAGCGCGACGCGTTCGCGCAGCAGGAGTTCTACGCGCAGACGGGCTTGCTGGCGGGCGAGGCGGTGCAGCACTGATCCGTGATTGTGGGTGGTGAAACCCAGAGGATCGAGATCTCTCGGGGTTTCGTTTTTTTGGGGGGCGAGGCGCCGAGGTAATCGCCAGTAGAGACGGAATTTGCGACAAGGTGGCCGGGGCAATCTGGCTCGATCGCGGATACGACCAGGGCAACTCACGAATATGGTGGAGGCCAAGTCGCGGAAAAAGCGCAACTTTCGGATTCGTCCAATAGACGGGGATCTCGCAATAGTTAATCGTTGCCGCTGGGCGTTCAGCGAGCAGCTTAACTATGGCTATCCAATCCGACCTGCGCTTTACCTTCACCGCTGGCAACGAGTCGTTCGAAGTGGTGGAGTTCACCCTGCACGAAGGCCTGTCCGAGACCTTCCTCTTGCAGGTGGAATTGGCCAGCACGAATCCCGACATCGACTTTGGCGAGGTGCTTGACCGCAACGGCCTGCTCACGATTTGGCAGGGCGGCGTGCCGGTGCGCTACGTGCACGGCGCCATCTCATCGCTTGCCCAAGGCGAGACGGGGTTTCGACGCACCCGCTATTCCGCCGTGGTCGAGCCGCGCCTGGCGCGCCTGAAGCTGTCCTCCGACTGGCGCATCTTCCAGACGCTGAGCGTGCCCGAGATCGCGACGGCCGTGCTCAAGGCGCACAACCAGACGCTGGACTACGAGCAGCGCATCACCGCCGAGCACTTGGCGCGCGAATACTGTGTGCAGGCGGGCGACACCGACTACGACTTCATCGAACGTATCTTGCGCGAGGAAGGCTTCTTCTACGCCTTCCAACACAAGGCCGACGGTCATCGGTTGATCCACTGCGACCGCCTGTTCATCTACGGTCGGCAGCAGGGCGAGCCGGTGCTGTACAACCCCACGCCTGGCGGCGATCAGCCGCGGCCTTGCCTGCGCACGTTCTTTTACACGGAGAACGTGCGTACCGCGCGTCAGGTGCAGCGCGACTACACGTTCAAGAGTCCACGCTATCCGCACGAATATCCGCGCGAGGGCACCGACCTCGATCATCAGGGCCGCGGCTACGCGCGCTACGACTATCCCGGCCGCTACAAGCACGAGGGCAGTGGCAAGGCGTTTACGCAGGATCGCTTGCGCGGCCATCGCCGCGACGCATGCATTGCGCGGGTGAACGGCGACGATGCGCGCCTGCAACCGGGAGTCGCTTTCGATCTCACCGGCCACCCGCGTGAGGACATGAACCGCGGCTGGCGTCCGGTCAGCATCGTCCATCACGGCAAGCAATACATCAGCCAGGCGGAGGAGAGCGCTGACGCGCAGCAAGGCACGCACTACCGCTACGAAGCGGTGCTGGTGCCCGACGACGCCGAGTGGCGCGCCGAGCCGCTGCCGCACCCGCGCATCGACGGCCCTCAGCCGGCGACCGTGGTGGGTCCGGAAGGCGAAGAGATCTACACCGACGCGTACGGCCGAGTGAAGGTGCAGTTCCCGTGGGATCGCGAAGGCAAGTACGACGAGCACAGCTCGTGCTGGATTCAGGTCGCGCAGAACTGGGCCGGCGCGACCTGGGGCCACATGGCGATCCCGCGCATCGGGCAGGAAGTGATCGTGGTCAACCTGGATGGCGATCCAGACCAGCCTCTCATCATCGGGCGGGCGTACAACCGGCTGCAGTTGCCGCCGTACGAACTGCCGCGACACAAGACGCGGATGACGATCAAGAGCCAGACGCACAAGGGCGAGGGCTACAACGAACTGCGCTTCGAGGACGAGAAGGATCAGGAGGAAATCTACGTCCACGCGCAGAAAGATCAGAACATCCACGTCAACCACGACGAAACCACCTTCGTGGGCAACGACCGCAGCGAGCAGGTCGAGCACGACGAAACCATTGCCATCGGCAATGACCGCAAAGAGACCGTGGGGCGCGACGAGCAGGTCACCATCGGCCAGGATCGCCGCCACGATATCGGGCAGGACGACTTCCTGACCATCGGCCGAAACCACACCATCCACACAGCCAAGGACCGCACGGAGGAAGTCGGCAACCATCGTCGCGACAAGACCGCAGCCAACCACACGGTCGATATTGGCGGGCATCTGAAACAGCGCGTGGCAGGCCATGCCGAGCTGGAGGCCGGGCAGGCCATTCGACATCGCACCAAGGTCTATGAAATCCACGCCGCCGAGCTGCTGGAAGTCAAAGGCCCCGGTGGCACCGTGCGCATCGACAACGGCGGCATCACGCTGGAAGGCGTGGCGATTCGTGTGAAAGGGCCGATGACCCAGAACAGAGGGGGAGCGCAAAACGCACTCGCGTTGCCTGCAGCGCCCCGTAAAGGGCAAGGTATGGACCGCGCCTGCGCGATGCGTGCCGATGGTTCCTGCCCACGCAAGCCGTGTCCCTGCGGCAAGGGGGCAGCGTGATGAATACGACGACCGATCAACCCCAATGGTCGCGTCAGGTGGTGAACACACTGCCTCGTACGAGCTGGGCGACGCTGGAGCAGGGGCCGCGCCCCTGGCTTTGGTTAAGCGGCGCACACAGCGAAACGCTCGAAGAGGAAGTGCAGGCGATCATCAAAGGCTTTGATTATCGCTGGGTCTGGCGCAACACGGCCTGGGAGTACGGCTCCCCGGGCTATCGCCAAGGCCCACTGCTGGTGCCGCTCAATGAGTCGGTGTATGTCCACGCCGTCGACCACTGGCTAACTCAACAAGCCGGACTGATCCTGCTGGGCCCCGACGATGGCGACAACCTGATGCTTCACCTCCAACGATTGCGCCAGTTGACGGCATCCGACGGATTTCCGCTCGGCTTCAGCCTGCATGCTGCACGGCAGCTCGAAGAACTCTGCGAAGCCTTGCCGACCGAATGCCTGTCCGAACTGTTCGGTCCCATCCAGCGGTTCATCTGGTACGCAGGTGATGAGCGGACGGGGGAATGGTTGTTTGCCGATTCCCCCTCGACTGGCCGTCCTGCGTCGGTAACCAATGAGCCTATCGCCTTGTCCTTGGACGACGAGGCCGCGCTCGATCAGGCCAGTCTCGCATGGTTCATGCGCGACTGTGCGCGCGAGTTCCGTCAACGCTTTCCGGCCTACGACCATCCGGATAACGAACCGGTGCTATGGCAGCATCTGAACCACTTCGCCAACGAAGCGACTGATCAACTGTCGCTCACTACGGAACGGGACGTGCGCCACTACATGGAACTGCGTTTCGAGTACCCGCATGATTTCTTTGCCAAGGACGCCACCTTGCGTGACATCTTGCTCCAGCGGCAGGTGAAGGGAAAGCAGCGGTTGTTCGACGCCGAGGCGCGATTGGCAACGCGGGCCGCTGCGACATCCTGAAGGAAACGACATGGCAACCAATTCTAAAAAAGCCCTGGGTCCGGATCGTCCCGGCGAGAAGAAAATCCGCCAAGCCGCCTCGGCGCCGCCGTGCGAGCGGGGCGTGCCTATCTACCCGTTGCGCTATGGCATTGCCGATAGCGCTCTAGACAGCAAAGTGTTTTCGACGCTCAGTACCGAGGGCTATCCCGCGCTCAAAGGGGGCAAGGCCTACGGCTTGCGCGTGCTGCGTCCAGGCACCTACGTCTACCTCTGCTATTTCGAGAACGGCCGCATGTGGACGCAGCACTACCAAGTCACCGACGACATGCGCTTTGCTCGTATTTGGTGGACTCGCGCCGATGACAACGACGCCACCCCGGGTCGGCTCGCACGCCCCGATATGGCCGGTGCCAAACCCTTTCTACTTGCCCCGGAGAGCAAAACCGCAGAGATCGTCTATCTGATGGTTAGCGAAACAATGCTAACCCACGCAAGGCTGTGGAATATCGAGATTGATAAAGGTGGCGTCCGCACCAAGCTGGCGACAAAGGTCAGGCCATCCGGTGGTGTCGAACAAACGCACGCATTTAATATCGCACTGATCGCATCCGCCGCACCGGAGCTCGTAAGACCGACATTGAATGGGAAGTCGGGGTACTACAAATGGAGCGAAATAACCGCGCCAGAAAAGTATGCGACCTACGACGTGGTGATTACGGGCGCCCATATGGCGCTTGCTCCGACAAAGGGCGTCGTTCCTTTAGCGGTGGCGCTGCACGATCCGATTGGCATCACCAGTGAGCTAGGACATCTCGCCGCAGTTGCTGCGGCCGAACGGCAAGTATACGAGGCCGACAATAATCATGCTTATACCAGCGCTACCATCGTAAAACTGTATTTGCAGAACCTTCAGAAGAATGCGGATTCTGAGTTTTATGCAAAGCGTCAAAAACTCGTTCGCTACTACGAGAACGAAAATGCAGATCGAGCTTATGGGAATGCCATACCGTTCATGTTTTCATATGAGCGCACGATAAAGAAAAAGCAAGCCGATATAGAGAAGCGAGTGAGCGATCTTGAGCGTTGGGTCAGAACGGCCGGCAGTGCAATGGGCAAGGATTGGCACGATGATTGGCTAAGCAAAGTTTTTGCTTGTTTCGATTTAGGCGCAAAAGAAAACGCGCAAGACTATGAGCGTGTTGTCACGCTATGCGTGGGCGATCTTACTCATAGTGAAGCTGGCCGCGCTGTGTACAAGGACCTCCTCTTGGCGGCCCCTGAAAAGAGCCCAGTATGGCTTTCTTTGGCGCACGGTATACCTGAACTTCACCAGCGTTTCGCCAATCCCGATCTGCTAAAGAATGTGCTTGATATAGGTGTTGCAGGATTTGCGCCAATCTTTCAGTTCAATATCGATCGACCGGCAACGCCGTATTCCGGCACACTAGTCAATTTGATGATGCCGCTGCTCGCTGATAAGGCCTTGCCTAATCCCAAGGCGGATGTGATTACACGGCGCCTGCGTCTATTTGCAGAAATTCGCGTGGGCGAAACCCTGGTCACATACCGAGTTAGCAGTGCCGAAGCCACAAAGCAATATTCTCAGTTCCGTGGCGAACAGATCATGAGCCAAAAGCAACTGAGAAAATGGGGTATTACCCTCGCGAGGCCGTTGCGCAACCTGTCGGCCAAGGTGACGCTGTTCGAGGTGGTCTCCAAGGGGGCTGGCAAAGACTACATCAGTCCGTCTCCCGCAGGTGCGGAGCAGAAGTTCAAGCTGGAGGGTAACGTATTCCAGCGCATGCTAAAGAAAATGCAGGCAAGTCACGGTTATGCTACTGCCCAGCGAGGTATCGTTGGCGGGGAGTATGCGATCACCGGATTGGCCGCGGTGTCTGCGGTGATGGCCTTGCGAGCGTCAACGAGTGATCTTATGCAGGATGGATTTTTGTCAAAGGATTTGCAATCAAGAACCATGTCCGCTGCTACGTTTCTGTCGGCAATATCTGCAGTCCTTAGTGCAGGCTACTACATAAAAGGCGACTTGCTACAACTCCGTTTACTGGCGAGTGGGGCAACACTAAAAGCGTCGAGACTCGGCGGCGCACTAGCGGCGCGAACAGTGGCTACCCGTTTCGGTGCGGGAGCAGCTGCACTAGGCGCTGTAGCTGATGTCGTACGGTCCGCGCGGGCATTCGGCGCTGCCCAGAATAATGAAGCTGGACGAATATATCTGGCTTCAGCGGGTTTCGGCGCACTTGCCGCGGCCAGTATGTTTTTCAGCACGACATCTGTGACGGCAGTCGTGGGTGGATTGGGCATCGCGGGACCAGTAGGTTGGCTAATTCTTGCCGCCCTAGCGACAGGAGCGGTCGTCTACTTTTCCTATCGAGCGTTAGCTGCAAAGTTCCAGCCCGATGAAGTATGGCTTGCACACAGCTTCTGGAGCCGGGGTGATGCTCGTTACCGTTTTCGAACCCTTCAGGAAGAATTGGCGGCCTTCCATGGGGCGGTCTATGGAGCTCGTGTAGTTGCGGAGTGGGAAGATCCGAAGAGTGCTGTGCCACTCACGCTTAGCAATTTAGCTTGGCGCTCTTTTGTCCCCTTCTATGGGATGTGGCAAGACGCCAAGGCGCTTCATCAAGAGATAACCGCCGACGGCGTCGGTACTCTGATTCTTTCGATCGTATTGCCCGGCTATCCAAATGATAGCGAAAAGGTCTCTACGCAAGATCTTGAAATTTTCGCTCCATTCCTTCACAGCTTGCGCGTACATCGCAACGGTAAGTCCTTGAAGCAGGTTGACGGACCGCTTTTCGTGCCTCTGGACTATCGATTTCCCTACGATGATGCGTTTATGTTTACAGGTACTGATGTCACACAGAACGGGGCTCGCGTACTGACGTGGCGCATTACCATGCGTGCTGATGCAAAAGTCGAGTTGGACTACTGCTACCGTCCGGATCCGGGCGGTCAACCTGAATTAGCATTATTGCCGCAACGCCAACCTTTGATATTTACCCGGGGAACCTGGCTAACCGAGCCTATTTCGCCTAGCTTGCTCGATCCGGTGAAGGAGCCACAATAATGGCTGCGTCGAGGGCACGGCGGTTGCCAAAGTTATCTGAAATTCAGGCGCGCTGGAACTCGTTTCGGTCCGCGTGTGATCTGCTGCCGCGTGAAATTGATGGTTCCGCTAAAGCTAGTATTTCCATCTTGCGTCAAAGTGGTCATTGTGTCGAGATCACGTCTGATACTATGCAGCGCGACAATAGCACTTTTGAAATCATAATTTGGTCTTTGGTTGTTTATGTGGTATTGGTTATTTTTTTGGTCTTGATTTTTGGTGGAGGTGACGGATATTTGTTTTTTTTGTTTTTGCCGATTTCTTATATTGTTGGAATTTTGTCTTCTCGGATGCTGGGGGCGAGATATCGTTGTCGGTCATCTCGTGTGAGAATTGAGCGGCGAGAGCGAAAAGTTTACTACGTTTCATACAGTGACGATGGGCAAGGTATGCTTTGGGTGCTTGATTGGGATGATTTACTTGCTGTCGACTATTATCACGGCAGGGGGCAAGGCTATCTCTATCTAGTGGGATATCCGTCAAATCTGACAGGTGAAGAACTCGTCCGAATTCCAATCATTGGCTTACGCATTGGATATAGCAATGCCTCAACATGGGTATGGCTGCAGCGCTACATGGCAGGAGACACAGGCCTTCCGGCCCCCACGATTGAATCGCCGCCTCGTACTTGGCGCGATGTTCTACAGCGTTGCGGGGGGCGCTGGGTGCTGGAATCCTTCACCGATACGAAGCGCCGCTGGTGGCTTCCGCTGACGATCTGGGTGGACCTGGTCATCGTACTGCTGATCATGCCGGTGATGGCGCTGCCTCAACTGGTCATACTGACGTATTCAGAACCTCAGTTCCCTCCCGATAACGACCGGCTCTGCGGTTTTGCTTTGAATTGATCGACGTCCTGACGCCCAAGCTTCTGCATCAGTTGCGCGGTCACGCCGGTATCGAGTGGTGTCAGCAAGAGGTGAACGTGATTGTCCATGAGCACGTAGGCGTGAAGAAGGCTACCCGTGTGCAGCAACGCATCGCGGAGCAGATGCAGATAACGCTGCCGGTCGGCGTCATCGAGAAAGCAGGGGAGGCGATTGTTACCCCGCTGCACGATGTGCTGAGGAATGCTGGGCAAATCGAGTCGAGGAAGTCGGGCCATGAATCCAATGTGGCGACACACCCAAGCTACTGGAGTCATCGGGGATGTGCGGATCGTATCAGCCTTCGGCATGCTGTTGCGCCAGAAGTAAACGTGCCCCCGTTCTTCAAGGCGAATCAGGCGATGTCTGGTCCGATTGAGATTTGGTTGAACCACGGCGCTTGGGGGGAAGCCAGCAAGCACTACTCGCTGAGTCAAGAACTCGAAGCGTGGTACAGCCTGCACTCTCGTCCGCGTGTCGCCGCCAGCCTGGTTTGGCATCTTCCGGAATTTCACCGCGGAGATGGACATCGACGACGACGGGCTCGTGATCGACTACGAGACGCTGTTCAGACGCCTGCCGGCGCCGACGGGCCGCTGAACCGCGGCGTTCGCGACGGGCGGCCGCTCCTGCGCGGACGCGAAGCGGTCGATCCGCGACGCGATGATGTCGGGGTGGCGCAGCACGACCCAGTGGCTGCCGTCGATTTCCTCGCGCACGTGGTCGCCGAGCCAGCGGTCGAGGTCGACCGACATTTCGGGCGTCACGTAGCGGTCGCGCACCGGCACGAGGATCTGCACCGGCGCCTGCGCATACCGTTCGCGCGGTTTGCGCGCCCGCGCAAGGAAGTTCGCGCGGTAAAGCTGCATGCCGTTCAGCGCATTCTTCAGTTGCACGGGATCGCGCTCGGCACGCACGCGTTCGGTGATCTGCAGCCAGCGCGGCCACAGCGCCGCGCCGCCGAGCCGCCACACCAGCGACGGCACGACCGGCAGGTGGAAGAACGCGATGTACCACGACTTCAGGCTCTGCTTGAGCCGCATCTTCGCGCGGAACACGTGATCGAGGCATGGGCCCGAGATCGACGTGTACGACGTGATCCGGCCGCGGAACGCGGGGTCGGTCACGGCCTCCCAGCACTGGATCGAGCCCCAGTCGTGGCCGACCAGATGGAACGGCCGGCCGCCGCAGGTCGCGTCGGCCACGGCCTTCAGGTCGCCGGCGAGCCGTTCGAGCGTGTAGTCGGCGCGGCGGCGCGGCGCATCGGACGCGCCGGCGCCGCGCACGTCGTACGCGATCACGCGGTAGCGCTTCGCGAGCCGCGCGCGGATCGGCGCCCACACGGCCGCCGAATCGGGGTAGCCGTGCACGAGAATCAGCGGCGGGGCGCGACGCGACCCGCTCACGTAGACGGCGAGTTTTACGTCGCCGGACTGGACGGTCAGCATCTCGTGGGCGCGCGCCATGGCGTCATGCCTGCGCAACCGGGTGCAGCGGCACGCGGCGCGGGGCGGCTTGCGCGGCGTAGCGCGCGTTGGTCGCGTCGATGTTCTCGAGCAGCGTGTCGAGCCCCTGCAGGTACTGGTGGTTGTCGTGGTCCCACGGGTGGAAGCCGGGGCGGAAGTAGTCGAGCCATTCGCGCGCGATGCTCGGGAACACGCCGTGTTTCGGGCCGTACAGGTACTTCACGAGCCGCCACATGCCGCCGAACTTGCCGTGTTCGCGACGGTGCGCGCGCATCAGGCGCACGTGGAAGTCGAACACGATCGTCCAGAAGAACACGGTCGTCGTCAGCATCGTGCCCGTGCGCAGCAGGTAGCTGCCGAGGCCCGGCTTCATCACGGTGGTCCATACGTCGTACGACACGGCCTTGTGCTCGGTTTCCTCCATCGCATGCCACATCCACATCTGCTGGTAGCCTTCGACCGAGCCGTCGATCCGGTGCTCGTGACCCGACAGCAACTGGTTCGCGAGGATCGCCGTGTAGTGCTCGAGCGCGATCGTGATGGCGAGCTGCATCGAATGCGGCAGCACCTTCTTGAACCAGCCGAGGATCGTCCACAGGCGCTTGTCGAGCTTGTGCGCGGGCAGGCCGGACGACTGCAGCAGGTCGTTGTATTCGATGTGCTCGCGCGTGTGCATCGCTTCCTGGCCGATGAAGCCGAGTACCTGTTTCTTCAGTTCGGGATCCTCGATCCGGTCGCGATAGTTGCGTACCGAATCCATGAAGAAGCGTTCGCCGGCCGGGAACAGCAGCGACAGCGCGTTCATGAAGTGCGTGACCGGTACGCCCTGTACATGCCAGTCCTTCGCGCGTTCCGGCGGCAGCGCGAAACGGATGTCGCGCCGCACCGGCATCATGTTCGGGGTCGTCATGATTGTTCTCCTCCCTGATTGCCTGCATTGTTGTAGGTGGCGTGCAGCGGCGCGGGTGCCGGCGTGCCGCGCGCGGCGTCACGGCGCGCGCGGGCGGCCTCGCGGCGCGTCGCGAACACGACGAGCGCCTGGTACGCGGACGGCAGCACGCGCGCCATCCAGTCGCCGGCCTTCGCGTCGCGTCCGATCAGCACGCGGCGCTTCTTCTTGCGCACGCCCGCGAGGATCGTGCGCGCCGCATCGTCGGCGGTCGTGATGAAGAACTTCTCGAACGTGTCGCGGCCTTGCTGCTCGCTCGCGACCATGAAGCCGACCATGTTCTTCGACACGCGGCTCGCCTGCGCGATGTTCGTGCGGATGCCGCCCGGATGCACGCAGGTCGCCGAGACGCCGCACTTCATCATGTCGAGTTCCTGGCGCAGCGATTCGGTGAAGCCGCGCACCGCGAACTTGGTCGCGTTGTAGCCGCTCATGCCCGGTTGCGCGAAGATCCCGAACAGGCTCGACGTGTTGATCACGTGGCCGTCGCCCGATGCCTTCAGGTACGGCAGGAATGCCTTCGTGCCGTGCACGACACCCCAGAAATTGATGTTCACGATCCACTCGAGATCGTTGTAGTCCATCCCTTCGATCGTGCTCGACAGCGCGACGCCCGCGTTGTTGAAGATCAGGTTGACCTTGCCGTGTTCTTTCGCGGTGTCGTCGGCCCACGCGAACATCGCATCGCGCTCGCCCACGTCGAGCACGCGTGTCGAGACCCGCACGTTCGGCGCGATCGTGCGGACGATCCGTTCGGTTTCGGCGAGGCCCACGCCGTTCTTGTCGGCGAGCGACACGTGGCAGCCTGCCTGTGCGAGCTGGATCGCGAGCGAGCGGCCCATGCCCGAGCCGGCACCCGTGATCGCGGCGACCTTGTTGGCGAAATCTCTCATGTCGGTTGCTCCTTGTCTGGCTCAGGCCGCTTCGGCGGAAGTCGAAGGCGAAGCGGCAGCGGCCGGCGCGGCGGCGGGCCGCGCCGTGGTGTCGAGTTGCGGCGCGCGATACGCGTGGTAATCGGCGATCGAGAAATGCGCGGTCGCCTGGCGGAAGCGCCACGTGAAGCCCGGCCACAGCGTGGTGTTCTTGCCGGTGCGCGGATCGAGATACCAGCTCTTGCAGCCGCCCGTCGACCAGATCGCCTTTTTCAGCTTGCCCTGCAGGTCGCTGTTGAATTGCGCCTCGACGAGCGGGCGTACTTCGATCGCATCCGCGCGTTCGCGACGCATCGCCTGCAACGCGCCGAGGATGTACTCGATCTGCGACTCGATCATGAACACCATCGAGTTGTGGCCGAGGCCCGTGTTCGGGCCGACGATCATGAAGAAGTTCGGGTAGCCGGGTAGCGTCGAGCCGAGATACGCGTGCGCGCCGTCGCGCCATGCGTCGACGATGTCGAGCCCGCCGCGGCCGATGATCGCGCCGCGCGGAAACGGATCGGCCACCTGGAAGCCGGTGCCGTAGATCAGGCAGTCGACTTCATGGCGGCGGCCGTCGGTCGTCACGACCGCGTCGGCTTCGATGTGGTCGATGCCGGTCGTGATCACGTCGACGTTCTTGCGTGACAGCGCCGGGTAGTAGTCGTTCGAGATCAGCACGCGCTTGCAGCCGAGCGTGTAGTTCGGCGTGACGGTCTTGCGCAGCTCCGGATCGGGAATCTGCTTGCGGATGTGGCGCAGCGCGAGCTTCTGCACGTTCTTCATCAGCGACGGATGGATCGCGAAGCCGAGCACGCGCGATTCGAGCATCCAGTAGATGCCGCTGCGCACGGCCTTCTGCGTGAACGGCAGCGTACGGAACAGCCACTTCTCGAACCCGGTCAGGTTGCGGTCGGGTTTCGGCATGATCCACGGCGGCGTGCGCTGGAACAGCGCGAGTGCCTTAACGCGCGGCGCGATCTGCGGCACGAACTGGATGGCGCTCGCGCCGGTGCCGATCACCGCGACGCGCTTGCCTTCGAGCGCATAGTCGTGATCCCAGTGCTGCGAGTGGAACGCGCGGCCCTTGAAATTCTCGACGCCGGGAATCGACGGCAGCGCGGCGCGCGACAGGCCGCCCATCCCGGACACCAGCACGCGTGCCGACAGCCGCTTGCCGTTCGCGAACGTGAGGCGCCAGCGTTGCGCGGCGTCGTCGTACTCGGCGCGCTGCAGTTCGTGGTTCAGGCGCAGGTGCGCGCCGATCCCGAAGCGCTGCACGCAGTCTTCCAGGTAGGCGCGGATCTCGGGCTGCGGCGCGAACATGCGCGTCCAGCGCGGGTTCGGCGCGAACGAGAACGAATAGACGTGCGATTGCACGTCGCATGCACACCCGGGGTAATGATTGTCGCGCCACGTGCCGCCGACCGACGCGGCCTTCTCGAGGACGACGAAGTCGGTCACGCCTGTTTGCCGCAGGCGGATCGCCATCCCGAGGCCGGCGAAGCCGGTGCCGATGATGGCGATGTCGATGGTTTCGTCCAGGCCGTCGTGGCCGGGCGGACCGAAAGGCAACGTGCGAGCATTCATCCGGGTGTCTCCGATTTGGCTCATTTTCGAATGTTACATTGTTTGATGTAACGATAGTGGGTGAACCCGGAAACCGCAAGAGGCTAGAAGCGGCGCTCTAAGGGCCGGAAGCCAGGCTGGAAAAGGCTGAGCGGGGTTTGGAACAGGCCGGTTTCCGCATCGCGGAATGCGCGGAAAGGGCCGTCGGCAGGGCAAGAGAGGGAGCGGACGAGACCGCCGGCGTGCGGCGGTCTGTTTGAAACGGTATCAGGGACGGATCGGTTGGGCGGCCGTCTCATGGAAAACCCCGGCCACGATCGTGACCTGCGCGAGCGCGTAGAGGCCCCAGATCAGGTACTCGATGCCCGGAAAGCCGCCGAGGAAACGGCCGACGCCGATCAGCGTATCGGAGCCGACGAAGATCAGGCTGCCGACGGCCACCAGCGGGCCGCGCGTGCGGGCCGCGAGCGCGAAGCTCGCCATCACGCAGAGCACGAGCATGTAGACGGCGACGGGTGCGAGCAGCTCGCCGAGGTGCGGGAAGAACGCCACGTAGAACGCCGGGGCGGCGATCCACAGCCCGACGAGCGCGACGACGCGCCAGCCGTGCGGCCGTGCGCGCCAGCGCATGAAGATCGCGCAATAGCACAGGTGCGTGAGCAGGAATGCGCCGAGGCCGAGGACGAACGACAGCGGCCAGTCGGGCAGCGCGAGCAGCACGTCGCCAAGCACGGCGGTCACGAGCGCCGCGCACAGCCACGCGCGTTCGCGCGCCGCGCCGCAGGTGCTGCCCGCCGCGAGCAGCAGGATGCCCATCGCGGCTTTCGCGGCGGCCTGGCCGGGATAGGGGGCGGCAGCGAGCGACAGCCCGTACAGCAGCGCGGCGACGACGGCGAGCGGCCAGAGCCGGCGGTAGGTGGCGGGAAGCGTGGCGATCAAGGCGGGTGTCTCCGGTTTGTTGTTGTCTGCGGTGGACGGCGCACGGTCGAGGGCGCGGCTGCCGGCCATTATCCGGAAGAACGGGCGCGGGAAAACCGGCGAATCCTTCTAGGACGCGGCAGGCAGGGTACGCAAAGGCGCCTGGCCGCAACCGTGGCGGTCCGGCGTTGCCGCGCGCACGACGGCCGAACGCCTTCACCCGGTTTCTTCGACGTGTTGCCCCGGTCGAGCCGTGGCAACGACATCAATTCGGCTTGTTATGATCGCCGCGGTATTGCCGTTGTCGTTGTTCCGCCCGGCCGCGTGACAGGATGCGCAAGCCGGTGCGTGCCCGATGAATCCATGCCGTGCCCGCTCCGCGCGCCGATGCAACGCGGCGCGGGCCGGCCTCCACGAAAAATGGTCCGACCATGACCGAACTTCTCCATGGCGACGGCGCGATCCGTCGCACGACGCCGTACGGCTCGTCGATCGAAAACACCTATGCGGGCGTGCTGTCGTTCATGCGCCGCAACTATTCGCGCGCGCTCGACGGGGTCGACATCGCGATCTCCGGCGTGCCGCTCGACCTCGCGACGACCTATCGCTCCGGCGCGCGGCTCGGCCCGGCCGCGATTCGCGCGGCGAGCGTGCAGCTCGCGGAGCTTCACCCGTATCCGTGGGGTTTCAACCCGTTCGACGATCTCGCGGCCGTCGACTACGGCGACTGCTGGTTCGACGCGCACAACCCGCTGTCGATCAAGCCCGCGATCGTCGAGCATGCGCGCACGATCCTGCGCTCGGGCGCGAAGATGCTGACGCTCGGCGGCGACCACTACATCACGTATCCGCTGCTGGTCGCGCACGCGGAGCGCTACGGCAAGCCGCTGTCGCTGATCCATTTCGACGCGCACTGCGATACGTGGGCCGACGACGATCCGGACAGCCTCAATCACGGGACGATGTTCTACAAGGCCGTGAAGGAAGGGCTGATCGATCCCGCGACGTCGGTGCAGGTCGGCATCCGCACGTGGAACGACGATTTCCTCGGGATCGAGCGGCTCGATGCCGCGTGGGTGCACGACCATGGTGCGCGCGCGGCGGTCGAGCGGATCGTCGACATCGTCGGCGCGCGGCCCGCGTACCTGACGTTCGACATCGATTGCCTCGATCCGGCGTTCGCGCCCGGCACCGGCACGCCGGTCGCGGGTGGGCTGTCGTCGGCACAGGCCCTCGCGATCGTGCGCGCGCTCGGCGCGATCGACCTGGTCGGTGCGGATGTGGTCGAGGTGGCACCTGCGTACGACCACGCGGACATCACGGCGATCGCGGCCGCGCATGTTGCGTGTGACCTGCTGTGTCTGTGGCGGCAGAAGAAGGTGGCGGGGGCGCTGAAGTAAGCAGGCATGCCGGGTACGCGCGTTCCGGCGGCGCGGCGCGCGCAAATTGTCGGCTCGGCTCGATGCGCGGTGTGCCGATTGCCGTTTGCATCCGGTGGATCCGGCAACAGGCCATCGGGGAATTTCGTGGAAGGCCCTTGCCGATCCGTCGGCGACATCCGCGCAACGTCAGCGGGTGGCTGCCTTCGTCGTCCGGCGAGGCATTCGCGTGTCACCGATGTTGCGTGGCGGCGGCATCGAGCAAACAGCTATCGATTCCTGAAGAATGCGGAAAGCATGTCGTCTACCGGAGCAGCACGGTGCTGCGTCGCTCGCTGCTTTCCCGATCGTCCGCGGGATCGCGCGCGATCCGGCTCGACACCGGTGCCAACCGGCCATGTTCCTGTATAAACCGCACGCGGCCGGATGAGATCGGATTGCGCGCGCTGCTCCAGCCCGTGCGCGATCCAGCCGATCGAGCGGCCCAGTGCGAACAGGCCGAATGCGGCACCGACGGGAAGCCGCAAATGTCTGCGCAGTGCCACCAGCGCGAGATCCACGGAGGGCTTCTGGCCGGTGAGCGCGCTCCCTGCATCGAGCATCCTGTTCCATTGAGGATGGCGCGGCAGGATCCGCGACAACAGGTACGTCGCGCGCACGTCGCCGTCGGGATAGAGCGAATGCCCGAAGCCCGGCAAGCCGTCACCCCGGGCGAGACGCTCGCTCATTTTCCGTTCGACATCCTTATTGCCGATTTCGTCCCACAGCGCTTCGCCGCGCGCCGTGGTGGCGCCGTGACGTTCGCCCGACAGGCCGGCCAGGCCGCCGACCACGACGGCCCGCAGGCTCGCGTTCGTCGACGCAATGCACCGGCCCGTGAAGCTCGACGCGTTCAGTTCGTGATCCGCGCACAGCACGAGCGCCGCCCTGATCAGCTCGGCGCCCGCGGGCCCGACGCCCCATGCCCGCGCGCATTGCACGTGGACGGGGGCCGTATCGATCCGGGTGCGCAGCAGGCATGCCGCCAGAATCCGCACGAGATCGCCGCAGCCCTGTGCGTGACGATCGGACAATTGCTGCCAGATCGCCGTCGGCGCGTCCTCGCTCGCGACGGTGAAGAGCGGCAGCAGCGCCTGCTCGGCACGTTGGTCGCCGTAGTGCCTGAAGAGCGTTCGCAGTACCGCGGGCGTAGCAGGGGCCTGGCGGCCGAAAGCGGTCTGCTCGTCGTTTCGCCATAGCAGCGCCGCGACTTCCTCGAGGCTCGCCCGGCTCGCGAGATCGAGCGCATCCGTACCGCGATAGAAGAGCCGGCCGCCGTCGATCAACGTGATGCTCGATTCGAGCACCGGGGCGCCCCAGTTCAGCGCGGCCTTTGCCACTTCCTTCGGCTTGCGGCCTCGTGCGCGTTGATCCGCGAGCCGGTCGACGTCGGCCGCGAGGTAGCGGCTTTCACGGTGGCTGCCGCCGGGTTCCGCGCGAAGCAGGCCGCGGCTGACGTACGCATAAAGCGTTTGCCGCGAGACGCCGAGCCTTGCCGCGGCGTCGGTCGAATTCAGGTAGTTCGACATCGTGCGCAGAGTGAATCGTTCGACAGGTTGATCAGGATAATCAACGTTGACAGCAAATGCGAGCGAGACGATCTTTGCGTCACCTAATTCATGCGAGGCGAACATGCGTGTCGATCAAATATCGCGGGAACGGGCCACGGACGACGAGGATCGGGTGTCGCGCCATTTGCGGACGTTCTGGCTGGCGGCCGGCGGCTCTCCGGCGTTTCTCGAATCGTGCAGCTTCAGCGGCGCCGGAGAACTGGTCTCCGCGTTTCGCGTAACCGACATGGCCGCGGCGGCAATCGGGGCGGCGGGGACGTCCGTCGCCGAATTGCTGCATGCGTCGGCAGGAACGTTGCCGGCGGTACAGGTCGACCGGCGCATGGCGTCGCTGTGGTTCGGCACGTCGCTGCGTCCGCAGGGCTGGACGATGCCGCCTCAATGGGATCCGGTGGCCGGCAACTATCGGGCGCGCGATCGCTGGATCAGGTTGCACACCAACGCGCCGCATCATCGACTGGCCGCGTTGTCGGTACTCGGCTGTGCCGCCGATGCGGAGTCGGTCGCGCAGGCGGTGAGTCGCTGGGATGCCGGTGCGCTCGAGGAGGCGATCGTCGAGCGTGGCGGGTGTGCCGCGGCGATGTACTCGGCGCAGGAGTGGGCCGGGCATCCGCAGGGGCAGGCGGTCGCAACCGAACCGTTGCTGCACGTTCACCCCGCGACGGATGCCGTCGCGCATGCGTGGCGGCCTTCGAGCGATCGGCCGCTGCGCGGCATTCGCGTGCTCGACCTGACGCGCATTCTCGCCGGCCCCGTGGCGACACGATTTCTCGCGGGCCTGGGTGCCGAGGTGCTGCGCATCGATCCGTACGGCTGGGAGGAGCCGGGTACGGTGCCCGAAGTCGTCCTCGGCAAGCGCTGTGCGCGGCTGAACCTGAAGGATGCCGCGGATCTCGATACGCTCAGGCAGTTGCTGCGCTGCGCGGATATCGTCGTGCACGGTTACCGGTCGGACGCGCTCGCGCGCCTCGGGCTCGATGCCGCGCAACGGCGCGAACTGAATCCCGCGCTCATCGACGTGTCGCTCGACGCCTATGGCTGGACCGGCGCGTGGCGTTTCCGGCGCGGCTTCGACAGCCTCATTCAGATGAGCACGGGAATCGCCGAGGCGGGCATGCGCGTGACGGGCAGCGATGAACCGGTGAACCTGCCGGTCCAGGCGATCGACCATGCGACGGGCTACCTGATGGCGACGGCCGCCATCCGCGGGCTGACCACGCGAATGACGCAGGGTGTCGGTACCGAGGTCCGCGCCTCGCTGGCGCGCACGGCGGCCGTCTTGCAGTTGCGCCCGGAGCCGATGAGCGAGGTGGTCGAACTGGCCGCCGACGGTCAGCGAGATCGGGCGGACCATGTCGAGCTCACATCGTGGGGGCCGGCATCGCGGCTTCGCCCGCCATTGCAGATCGACGATGCGCCGCTGCGATGGTTTTATCCGGCACGTGCACTGGGTGCATATGAACCCGGGTGGTTGTCGTCGAACGACGATCTTTGAGGAAGCGCGTTTCCCGGTCTTCGGCGCCGCCCGCCCGGAAGGTCAACGTGACGCGAAGAAGGCGCAGGCGATGAACGGCCGGACGGCTGCCGACACCATCGGCCGGCACGTGACCACGTAGAGCAACCGGGTCAATGGTGGCGCCGAGCGGGGACGTTGGCGAAGCGGGCAGTTGCTCGCCGCCCCGATTCCGCAACGTCGGGCAATGCAGAAAAGGCCGGCGGGCAGCATGCCCGTCGGCCTTTTTCGTATGGACGTGTGCGAGCGTGGGTTCGCGCTACTTCGCGGCGAGCGCGGATGCGATGCTCTTGTCGCTCCACGCGTTGTCGGCCACGCTCAGCTTCTGCGGAATCAGCTTCGCCGCGTAGAACGCATCGGCGACGCCTTGCTGGGCCGCGACGATCCGGTCGTCGATCGGCACCGCGCCGAACGGGACACGCTTGATCCACGTCTCGACGAGCGGTTGCGGCAGGCCGACCTTCGGCGCGATCAGCGCGGCGGTGTCGGCCGGATGCGCGTTGACCCACAGGCCCGTCTCGCGCGCCTGCTTCAGGATCGCGCCGACCACGTCGGGATGCTGCTGCGCGAAGTCCCGCGTCGCTTCGTAGAAGTTGTTGGTCGCCGCGAGGCCCGTGTAGTCGGACAGCGTGCGTACCTTCAGCGTGTTTTGCGCGGCCGCGTAGTACGGATCCCAGACGACCCACGCGTCGACGTTGCCGCTTTCGAACGCGGCGCGCGCGTCGGCCGGCGCAAGGTACACGGGGTGGATTTCGTCATAGCGCACGCCGGCCTTCTGCAAGGCTTCGAGCAGCAGGTAGTTCGCGCTCGAGCCCTTCTGCAGCGCGATTTTCTTGCCGCGCAGGCCCGTAACCGAACGGATCGGCGAATCGGCCTTCACGAGCACGGCTTCGTTGTGCGGCGCCGGCGGTTCCGCGCCGACGTAGACGAAGTGCACGCCGGCCGCCTGCGCGAACACGGGCGGCGGCGCGCCCGTATAGCCGAAGTCGATGCTGTTCGCGTTCAGTGCTTCGAGCAGTTGCGGCCCGGCCGGGAATTCGAACCACTGGACGCCATAACCGAGCGGCTTGAGCCGCGCTTCGAGCGAACCTTGGGCCTTGACGACCGACAGCAGGCCGGCCTTCTGGTAGCCGATGCGCACGACCTTGTCGGCGCTACCTTGTGCGAAGGCCGATGCCGCAGACAGCGTGACGAGCGTGATGGCGGCGGTGCGGGCGATCCAGCGGGTGAAACGAATCATCGAACGGACTCCATGCAAAACGTCTTCGGGCGAGCGGCGGTGCCGCTCGGTTGGAAGAATCGTCGCATGGGCGGTCGCGCCCGCAAACGAAGCATTGCCGATATGAATATGACGGCGGCGCGCCTATGCTTCGTCGTCGTGTTCCGATGCCGGCGTGCCGGACTGCCGCGCGGCCTCGTCGCTGAGCTTTTTGTCGAGGATCGTCGCGACGCGGCCGCCGAGATAGGCGCTCGCGGCGGTTTCCAGCGCGCGGTTCGTCTCGCCTTCGACGAACACGGCCGCGAGCGGACGCAGGCGCCAGATCGCGTCGACAGCTCGGGCACGTCGGTGGCGGGCGGCAGCGTGCCGGCGTCGTAGCGGTCGAGCCGCTTCACGACGAGATCGACGAGCAGCCGCGCGATCGCGTCGAAATGCGGCCGCGCGAGGCTGATCACGTCGAGCAGTTCACGCGGCGGGATGCCTTCCTTCGTCATCGCGGCCGCCGCTTCGAGCAGCGCGGGGCTCTTCGCGACGAACGACAGGCCGCGCCGTTCGAGCAGGCCGAGTTCGGTGACGCGTGACAGCTGCGTGGTCGCCTGCGGGCCGAACATCTGCGCGAGCGCGGCGAGCGAATAGGTTTTCGGCAGTTCGTGCGACCAGCGGCCGCCGATCGCGTTTTCGAGGCCGAGGATCGAGCGCAGGTCGTGGCCTTCGTCGATCGCCTTGATCAGGTCCTGGATGTTCGACAGCGTGTAGCCGCGCGCGAGCAGGTGGTTGATCAGCTTCAGGCGCGCGACGTGCGTGTCGTCGTAAATGCCGACGCGTCCGCGCTTTTCCGGCGGCGCGAGCAAGCCGCGATCCTGGTACGCGCGGACATTGCGCACGGTCGTGTCGGACACGCGCGCAAGCTCGTCGACCGTGTACTCGTTGCGGGAGTCCGGCGCGGCCTCGTCGGGTGTGGAATGAGTCTGTTTTGACATGCGGCCATTCTAGCGCGACGTGGCGCGCCAGGGTCCGTTCACGCGCGTGAAGGGCCGGCGCGAGCCGGTCATTCGCATGACCGGACCTTATGGCGAGACGGGGAGCGTGCGCGCGCCGTCGCCGAGCGGCCGCTGCAGCAGCGCCGTATCGATCCAGCGGCCGTGCTTGAAACCGGCCGCCTTCAGCGTGCCGGCCGGCTCGAAGCCGAACGCGTGATGCAGCGACGTCGAGCCGCCGGTGCCGCCATCGGCGATCACCGCGATCATCTGCCGCCACGGGCCGGCCTCGCAGCGTTCGATCAGCGCCGCGAGCAGCGCGCGGCCGATCCCGCGCCCGCGCTGCGCATCGTCGATGTAGATCGAATCCTCGATCGTGAAGCGGTACGCGCTGCGCGCGCGGTACGGCGTCGCGTATGCGTAGCCGGCCACGCGGCCGTCGCATTCGGCGACGAGGTACGGCAGCCCGTGGCCCAGTACCGCGTCGCGGCGCGCGCGCAGTTCGGCGACGTCGGGCGGCGTTTCCTCGAAGGAGGCGACGCTGTGGTGCACGTGGTGCGCATAGATCGAGTGGATCGCGTCGAGATCGGCGTCGATCGCGTCGCGGACGACGCAGGCGGCTGGCGAGATGGACATGGCGACGTAGCGACAGGGTAGGGTGCGGGAAAACCACTACTATGCGGGCGAATGCCCGGCGCGTAAAGCGGTGGCTGCGGCGATGGCGATGGCGATGGCGATGGCGATGGCGATGGCGAGCGGCGAGCGGCGAGCGGCGAGCGGCGGCGACGCCGTGGTATCCGCGCGTTCGGCGCCGCGGGGTTCAGTTCGGCGCCCGCTTCTTCTGCGTGTCGCGCGGCAATTCGTCGAAGCGGGCGAAGTAGTAGGCGGAAAAACGGCCGAGGTGCCCGAAGCCGAACGTCAGCGCCGTATCGGTGATGCTGGCGGCCGGGTCGGTCAGCAACTGCACGCGCGCGGCGTCCAGCCGGATGTTGCGCAGCAGTTCCATCGGGGTCGCGCCGTGATAGCGGCGACACAGCACGTTCAGCGTCCGCAGGCTGACACCGGCCGCGCGGGCGAGATCCTCGAACGAGATCGGCGCGCAGAGCCGCGCGTGGATGAATTCGTGCAGCGCATCCATCTGCCGGATGTCGCCGCGCGATCCGGCTTGCGCGGAGGCGCCGCGCGCTTGCAGCGCCGGGCCGGCTTGCACGGCGGCGGGCGACGGCGGGCAATGCACGAGCAGGAACAGCGCGAGGCTTTGTTCGAAGTGGTCGCGCCATTCGGCTCGTATGCCGCCGTCGTCGGCAACGGCGAGCACGTTGAGCAGCGACTGCGCGATCAGATCCCACTGCGACGCGAGCGCCGTCGGCAACAGGAAGCCTGGCGCGAGGCCGGGCGCCGCGTCGTCGGGCCGGCGGCCGCAGACTGCGCGCATCAGCGAATCGGGCACCTTGACGATCAGCTGCCGGGTGCCGGTTCGCCAGCGGAGGCGCACGCGCGACGTCGGTGCCAGTACGGCGGTGCGCCCTTCGGACACGCCCATCACGTGCCCGTCGCACTCGATTTCGGCGCCGCCCGCGAGGGACGTGTGAACGAGCGAAAAGCCGTCGAACGGGCGCGGGGCGACTTCGACCTCGGCGCCGTACTGCAGCGCGTAGACGCTCAGGTGATTCAGTTGCCCCTTGAACAGCGCTGCGTCGGGTACGCCCTGCTTCCAGCGCAGCGCATGCTCGGCCAGTTCCAGCGAGACCTGCTCGTGCGCATCCGTGCGCAGGCCGGATCGGAACACGCAATTCCGATACAGCGCGGACAATGCGTCCGCATTCGGGGTGAGGGGCATGGGGCGTCTCCTGCGTGGCGTTTTTCGCGCAGCACATCAGCTGGCCGCGGATGCGCGTCGTGCCACATCGGTTTCTCTTGTGAGCGAGATATCCTGAAAGGATGATATTGATCTTTGTCAGGCTTGTCGAAAGTTTCGCAAGAATCGGATAGTCCCGTCCCCGCCGGGGAAAAATCCGGATAGCGCACGGCGTGCCGCACGAGAAAAACGAACCGGATTCGCGAGCGGCCTGCAAATTCCGGATAGTGGAAATCATTGTGGCTTCCTACACTGCGCCGGCAGCCGGACGAACAGCGGCGCATTTCACGGCAATGATTCGTACAACTACTAAATTGATGGGTCGATCGATCGTATTGGTTCGAACTCGCGTCATGCGACGGCTACCGCCGGGCCCGGATCCCCTCTGGAAAAGGAAGGAAGCTCCATGCGTCAAATCAACCTGCAGGCGCTCTCGGACGATGCGCGGCTGGGCAAGCTGCACGGCGTCGTGCTGTTCTGGTGCGCGCTGATCATCGTGTTCGACGGTTACGACCTGGCAGTGGCCGGCATCGCGCTGCCGGCGATCATGAAGGAGATGGGCGTCAACCCCGCGCAGGCCGGCTTCATGGTCAGCTCGGCGCTGTTCGGCATGATGTTCGGCAACATCGTGTTCGGGACCGTCGCCGAGCGGATCGGGCGCCGCCGGGCCATCGCGGCCTGCCTGACGTTGTTCAGCGTCTTTACCGCGGCGGCCGGGCTGGCGCCGACGCCCGTGCTGTTCGGCGTCGCGCGCTTCCTCGCGGGCATCGGCATCGGCGGCGTCATGCCGAACGTGATCGCCCACATGACCGAATACGCGCCGCGCCGCATGCGCAATACGCTGGTGACGCTGATGTTCAGCGGCTATTCCGTCGGCGGCATGCTGGCGGCGGTCATGGGCAAGGGGATGATCGACGCCCATGGATGGCAATCCGTGTTCGTCGCCGCGGGCGCGCCGGTGTTGCTCGTTCCGCTGCTCATGAAATGGATGCCGGAATCGCTGCCGTTCCTGATCCGGCACGGCAGGACGGACGAACTCGCGCGCATCGCGCAGCGGCTCGATCCCGCCTATCGGCCGCAACCGGGCGACTGTTATGTCGTTCCGCGCGCCGACCACGCGGGCAACGCGCCGGTCCGGCAGCTGTTCGACGACGGCCGCGGGTTCAGCACGATCATGTTCTGGATCGCGTGCTTCATGTGCCTGTTCATGGTGTACGCGCTCAGTTCGTGGTTGACGCGGCTGATGGCGGGCGCCGGCTACAGCCTCGGCTCGGCGTTGACGTTCGTGCTGGTGCTGAACGCCGGCGCGATGGCCGGCGCGATCGGCGGCGGCTGGCTGGCCGATCGCCTGCCGATCAAGACGGTGCTCGTGTCGATGTATCTCCTTGCCGCCGTGTCGATCACGCTGCTCGGCTACCCGATGCCGACCGCGCTGCTGTTCGTGCTGGTCGGCCTCGCGGGTGCGTCGACGATCGGCACGCAGATCGTCAACTGCGCGTACGCGGGGCAGTTCTATCCGATGGCGATCCGGTCGACCGGCATCGGCTGGACGTTGGGTGTGGGCCGCAGCGGCGCGATCCTGGCGCCGATCGTCATCGGCGTGCTGGTGGGCATCGATCTGCCGCTGGCGCAGAACTTCATGGCGATCGGGCTGCCCGCGCTGGTGGCGGCCGTCGCGGTCGGCTTGATCGATCAGCGGCGCTCGGCGTCGCGCCACGGCCTGGCGGCTTCCGCCGCCGAACGGCACGTGCCGTCCGCCCGGCAGTCCTGAACGGCTTATCCGTGGCGCCGGCGCGCGGCCGCCGGCCGTTCGCGCACGGCGACGCCGCGGCCCGCATCCTGTGAAGGGGACAGTCAGTCATGCATCTCGATTCAAGGGCGTCGAAGGCGATGCTGGGGTGGAGTGTGTTCGCATCGTCGCTGACCGCGACGACGGGCACCGTACAGGCGCAGGGCAGTGTGACGCTGTACGGCATCGTCGACACCGGCATTTCGTACTACAACCATGCGGCGAAGGGCGGATCGGCGGTGGGCATGCCGCATCTGACCGGCGAATTGCCGTCGCGGTGGGGCGTGAAGGGTACCGAAGACCTGGGAGGCGGCAACCGGGCGTTTTTCGTGCTCGAGAGCGGCTTTCAGCCCGGCACCGGTCGGCTCAACTACGGCGGGAGACTGTTCGGCCGGCAGGCGAACGTGGGGCTGAGCAGCGCATACGGAACGCTCACGCTCGGCAGGCAAATGAACATGACGGCCCATGCGCTGGCTAACGCCGACGTGATCGGGCCGTCCATTCATTCGCCGAGCAACTTCGACGCCTATCTGCCGAATGCGCGCAGCGACAACGCGATCGGTTACCTGGGCAAGTTCCGCGGGCTCACGATCGGCGGCACCTACAGCTTCGGCCGCGATGCCGCCGGGCCGGCCGGGCCTTCCGCGACCGGCTGCGCGGGGCAGGTGCCGGGCAATCCGCTCGCCTGCCGGCAATATACGGCGCTGGTCGCTTACGACGCGGCGCGCTTTGGCGTCGCGGCGTCCTACGACGTGAAGCGCGGCGGGGCCGGCGCATCGGCGCCGCTCGACAGCAGCGCCCATACGAGCACGCACGGCGTCGTCGGCGGCTACGCGGTGATGGGGCGCGCGAAGCTCGGTGCGGGATGGATCAGGAACAACGTCGCGGCGGCCGGCCATTTGCAGACCGATATCGTCTTCGCGGGCGTGGCCTATGCGCTGACGCCCGCGGTCACGTTCGATGCACAAGGCACGCGTTATCTGCAACGCGGGCCCGCGAGCAACGCGAACGCGACGTTGCTGGCCGGGCGCGCCAACCATCAGCTGTCCAGGCGGACGCGAGTCTATACGTCGGTCGGCTACATGCTGAACGGCGCGACCGCAGGCAAGGCGGTCGCCGCCGGTGGCACGGTCGAAACGGGGCAGAGCCAGTTGGGGATCATGGCCGGGCTACAGCAGCGGTTCTGACGAGGCCGGGGCGTCAGAGCCGCCCATCCGCCGCGCGAACCGCCTCGGCGATCGCATCCGCGACACGCTGTACGCGCGGCGAGCGGCGCACGTCCGGGTGGACGACGAGCCAGATTTCGCGCTCGATATCGCAACGCGGCGCGGCGGTCAGTTCGACGAGCGGCGCACCGGCCTGCGCAGCCGGATCGTCGACGAGAAAGCGCGGCAGCAGCGCGACGCCGGCGCCCGCCGCGCACGCGCGATGCTGCGCGGCGAGGTCGTTCGCGATGAACGCGAAACGGCGCCCGGCCGCGAAACGCTCGAGCCACTGCTGCTGCGGCGTTTGCGCGAGCGCGTCGTCGTAGCCGACGAACGGCCAGGTGTCGGGCGGCGCGCTCGCCCATTCCGGCGATGCGCACAGCGCGAAGCGCATCGTGCCGAGCCGCCGCGCCGCGAGCCCCGGCTCGGTCGGCCGCGACAGCCGCACCGCGAGATCGGCTTCACGCGCGTACAGGTTCGCCGCGTGCATCTCGCCCATCAGGTCGATCCGCAGCGCCGGCCATGCGCGCTGCGCGCGGGCCAGGCGCGGCGCGAGGAAATGGCTGGCGAACACCGGCGACGCCGATACGCGTACCACGCCGTCGAGTGCCGCCGCACCCTGGGCGGCGCGCGCGAACGCATGCGCGTCCGCTTCGAGGCGTGCGGCGTGCTCGGCAAGGTGCAGCCCTTCGTCGGTGGGCGGCCAGCCGCGCGGCAGCCGGTCGAACAGCCGGATGCCGAGCGCGGATTCCAGCGCGTCGATGCGACGCGCGACCGTCGAATGCTGAACCTGCAGCGTCCGCGCGGCCGCCGACAGGCTGCCGCCGCGCATCACCGCGAGGAAGTAGCGGATGTCGTCCCAGCTCATCGGCGGCGCGGCCGTGGGTGTGGATGCTCGATCGGTCGAATTTTGCACAGTGGATGGGTGATCAGCGGGAATTCCGATCGATTATGCACGATGGGATGATCGTGTCACTTCATTCGATTGCGAGGAACGTCATGACCCAAACCACGACCGCCATCCGGATCGGGATCGACCGCTACGGCGACGCCGGCGTGCTGCGCCGCGTCGATGCACCCGTCGCGCCGCCCGATGCCGGCGAGGTACGGATTCGCCAGACCGCGATCGGCGTGAATTTCGTCGACATCTATTTCAGGACGGGCGCGCATCCGTTGCCCGCGCTGCCGGACGCGCTCGGCGTCGAGGCGGCCGGCGTGATCGACGCGGTCGGGCCGGGCGTGACGGATCTCGTCCCCGGCCAGCGCGTCGCGTATGCGGGCATGCCGACCGGCAGCTATGCGAGCCTGCGTACGATGCCGGCCGAGCGCGTGGTGCCGATCCCCGACGGCTTGAGCGATGATGCAGCGGCCGCCGGGCTGCTGAAAGGGATCACCGTCTACATGCTGATGCATCGCGTCCGGCAGGTCCGCGCGGGCGATACGGTGCTCGTGCATGCCGCCGCCGGCGGTGTAGGACTGCTGGCGACGCAATGGGCACGTGCGCTCGGCGCGCGGGTGATCGGCACGGTCGGGTCGGCCGCGAAAGCCGCGCTCGTGCGCACGCATGGCGCCGAGGCGGTCGTCGATTATCGCGAGGAGGATTTCGTCGCGGCGGCGCGCGTGTTCGGCGGCGGCACCGGGGTCGATTACGCGATCGACGGAATCGGCGGCGACGTGCTGACGCGCACGCTCGGTGCAGTCCGTCCGTTCGGGATGGTCGCGAGCATCGGGCAGGTGGCTGCGATTGGCGCACGGCACACGTTCGATCTCGACGAACTGGGGCCGGCGCGCTCGATCGCGCTGGCGCGGCCGAGCGTGCTCGGCTTCATCGCGCGCGACGTCGACGGTTATCGGGAGGCTGCGCGCGCGACACTCGAACGGCTGGCGAGCGGGATGCACGTGGAGATCGGCGCGCGGCTGCCGCTCGAACAGGCGGCCGATGCGCACCGGCTGCTGGAGTCGCGCGCGACGACGGGCGGGGTCGTGCTGGTGCCGTAACGGCGGGTGGCGGCGAATCGCGAGGCGGCCCGGCGGCTGCATCGCGGTTCACCGGCCAGTCAGTTGTGCTTGCGCAGCGGCGCATCCTCGACGAACCACGCGAGCACGAACGCGATCGCGATGACCGTCGCCGCCGCGAGATAGACGACGTGCAGCGAGCCGGCGAACGCATGCAGGTACGCGTCGCGCACGGCATCCGGCAACTGGTGCACGGCGGCCGGGCCGAGCGCGGGCGGCAGCTCCGTGCCGGCCGGCAGCGCAGCCATCACCCGCGACTGCAGCCCGTGCGAGAACAGCGCGCCGAACGCCGCGACGCCGAGCGAGCCGCCGATCGAGCGGAACAGCGTCGCACCCGACGTCGCGACGCCCATATGCCGGAATTCGACCGTGTTCTGCACGGCGAGCGTGAGCACGGGCATCACCATGCCGAGCCCGATCCCGAGCAGCGCCATGTACGCATACATCGTGTGCAGCGGCGTATCGAGCGTCAGTGTGGACAGCAGCGCCATCGCGACGCCGCCGGTCAGCGTGCCCAGGATCGGAAACATCCGGTACGAGCCGAGCCGCGAGATCAGCCGGCCGCTGACGACCGACGTCACGAGCATCCCGCCCATCATCGGCAACAGCTGCATCCCGGCCTGCGACGGCGTCGAACCCTTCACGACCTGCAGGTAAAGCGGAATGAACGTGACCGAGCCGAACAGCGCGATGCCGACGACGAAGCCGATCAGGCTGACCAGCACGAAGGTGCGATGGCGGAACAGTTCGAGCGGCATGATCGGCTCGGCCGCGAGCCGTTCTTCGTAAATGAAGCCGCCGATCGCGACGACGCCGAGCACGAGCGTCATCCACAGCTGCGGCGACGTCCACGGCAGCAGCGAGCCGCCTTCGCTCGTGAACAGGATCACGCAGGTGAGGGCGGTCGCGAGGAACGCGGCGCCCATGTAGTCGATCCGGTGCTTCACGTGCGCGGTGTGCGGGCGGAACGCGACGCCGATCACCGCGAGCGCGAGAAAGCCGAGCGGCAGGTTGATCGTGAAGATCCAGCGCCACGACAGGTGCTCGACCAGGAAGCCGCCGAGCAGCGGGCCGACGATCGTCGCGAGGCCGTACACGCCGCCGAACATCCCCTGATAGCGCGCGCGGCGATCGGGCGGCACCAGATCGCCGATCGCGGCCATCGTCACGACCATCAGGCCGCCGCCGCCGAGCCCCTGCAGCGCGCGCAGCACGATCAGCTGCGTCATGTCCTGCGCGACGCCGCACAGCGCGGAGCCGGCGAGGAACAGCACGATCGCGGCCTGCAGCACGATCTTGCGGCCGTACAGGTCGCCGAGCTTGCCGTACAACGGCAGCACGACGGTGGACGACAGCAGGTACGCGGTAACGACCCACGACAACTGGTCGAGCCCGCCGAGCTCGCCGACGATCGTCGGCAGCGCGGTCGACACGATCGTCTGGTCGAGCGCGGACAGCAGCATGACGAGCAGCAGCGCGGCGACGATCAGCCCGGTCGGCGCGTCGCGGCGGGCCGTTTCGGCGGCCGGCGGAGTGAGGAGGGTGTTGGTAGTCATCGATATATCTGCCATGGCAGGGAATTGGTTCGAACTATAACGATGGATAGTTGACCAGTCAATTTCTGCCCAGCCTCGATCTGTTGCAACGGTAACAGTAGATTGCCGACGCGAAAAATTGACCGGGATCAGCCGGAAAGCGGGGCCGGGCTCAAGTTTTTTGCAGGCAAACCGTAATACAGCGTGCTGCGGACCGATTGCCGCGGCACTTTTCACCGCTCACGTCCCGTCATGAACCTGAACGCCATGTTTTCCCGTTTCTCGATCCGCACGCGGATCTTCTCCACGCTCGGCCTTGTCGCCGTGCTGCTCGTCGTGTCGGGGCTGATCGGCCTCGCCGGCATGCAGAGCTCGAACCGCGCGCTCGACGAGGCCTATACGCAACAGCTGGCGGCGAAGACCGCGCTGTCGGCGGCCAGTCTCAACCTGACGATCGTGCGCACGACGCTCGACCGCGCGCTGCTGCACCCGGAAGCGCCGGACGTGCCCGATCTCGTCAAGAAGGCCGAGAGTTATCTCGCGAAGGCCGACACCGCGTGGCGCGGCTACGCGTCGATGCCGCACGACGGCGACGAAGGCCCGCTCGCGAGCCGCCTCGATGCCGCGCGCCAGGCGCTGATCGGGCAGGCGCTGAAGCCGATGATCGACGCGGTCCGCGACGGCCGCCGCGACGAGGCCGACCGGCTGCTGATGTCGGTCGCGCCGCCGCTGTCGGTTGCGCTCACGCAGGCGACCGATGCGCTCGATGCATACCAGGGCGCACGCGGCAAGGAGGTGTACGACACCGCGCAGACCTACTACGGCTGGATGCGTGCGGGCGCGATCGCGGGTATCGCGTTCGGTCTGGCCGCGTGCCTCGGCTGCGCGATCGGCCTGCATTACGCGATCACGCAGCCGGTGAACCGCCTGCTGTCGCATTTCCGCCGCCTGTCGGAAGGCGACCTGACGTCGGAAGTGCGCTGGTCGTCGCGCGACGAGATGGCCGAACTGGTCAACGGCGTGACCGGCATGCAGCGCAGCCTCGCGGACACCGTGCGCCAGGTCAGCCAGGGTTCCGAGGCGATCTCGACGGCGACGCACCAGATCGCGGCCGGCAACACCGACCTGTCGCAGCGTACCGAGGAACAGGCGTCCGCATTGCAGGAGACTGCCGCGAGCATGGAGCAGCTCACCGCGACCGTGAAGCAGAACGCGGACAACGCGGTGGAGGCGCAGGCCTGCGCGGACACCGCGAGCGAGATCGCCACGCGCGGCGCGACCGTGGTCGGCGAGGTGATCGGCACGATGAACGAGATCGACCAGAGTTCGCAGAAGGTCGCCGACATCATCGGCACGATCGAGGGGATCGCGTTCCAGACCAACATCCTCGCGCTGAATGCGGCGGTCGAAGCCGCGCGTGCCGGCGAGCAGGGCCGCGGCTTCGCGGTGGTCGCGGGCGAGGTGCGCACGCTCGCGCAACGCTCGGCGTCGGCGGCGAAGGAAATCCGCACGCTGATCGGCGAATCGGTCGAGCGCGTCGCGAACGGCTCGCGGCTCGTCGGCGTGGCCGGTACGACGATGCAGGACATCCAGCAGGCGATCGGCCGCGTGACGGGCATCATGACGGAGATCGCGGCCGCGTCGAACGAGCAGCGCGACGGGATCGAACAGGTGAACCGCGCGGTGTCGCAGATGGACCAGGTGTCGCAGCAGAACGCGGCGCTCGTCGAGCAGGCTGCGGCTGCGGCGGCTTCGCTGGAGGAACAGGCGGACGGGTTGCGTCGCGCGGTGGGGGCGTTCCGGGTGGCGTGAGCGACGGCGTGGCGTGGTGGCGGGTTTGTCGGTTGACGTAACCCGTCTCGCGGATCAGTCCGTGTGCTCGCGGATGATCCGGTCGAGCAGGTCGGGGAGGTTCGATGGCGCCTCTGAGCCCGTGAACGTACACACTTCGATGTGTCCGTCACGAAATACGTCCACCTCGACGCGCATTGCGACTATCGTCATCGAGACCAGCACGCTGTCGGGGCGGTTGCGGCTCAACGCGTAATGGATCTTCGCGGTACCGAGGCGGTCGAGCAGGTTGAATAGCGGATGTGTGGCCATGATCCGAAGCGTTGTTTACCGGTCCGATGTTGACATGCGCCTTGGCGCGATCGCCCAGGTGCTTCGCTTGCCACTTCATGCTGTCGCAAGTTCAAACCTCCGGTCCCAGGCTCAACCCGATCGCCTCGCACAGCACGGCGACTTCCGCGCCGCATGACGGCTCGAGTACGAACAACGCCTTTCGATTCACGTCGAAATCGGCCAGATATCGATCGAGCAGCGCCCCGTCGACGCTTGCCGCGTCGAAATCTTCCCGGCTGTTCATCCACTTCAGCCACTTGCATACGTCGGCCGCCGAAAACGCGTATGCAGGGGATATCAAAAGGCGTGACACAACGTTCTGTGCCGCAAAATCGATGACGCGTTGGGAGATGACGCCGGTGAAGCGAAACGTGCCGATGCCTCCGTCGGTTCGGCGGAACCGAAGCCGCAATTCCTGATCAGTCGGACGATGGTCAATGGTGACGAGTTCGGCATCGTGAAAGGTCGGCATGTTGTCGAGCCCGATCACGCTTTGGTAAGTCACGTTTCCCATGAATGAAATCCCCTGCCGGTGTATGTAATCCAGCGCTCTGTGCGTGTCGTTCGCGACGCTTGCGGCCGGCTCGTCCGTGTCTCGTCTTGGTTGGAACGTCAATGCGCCCGGAGAAACGGGATTGTTCCAGGTGGCTTGCCTGCCGAAATCTAAAGCGATTTCAACCCGCCGCGAGCTGCGCGGCCGCACGCGACGACGCGACGATCAGCAGCTTCATCGTCGCGCGCGTCGCACCGACGAACAGCTTGCGCGCGGCACGCGCGTCGAGCCTGTCGAAGTCGACCTCGGTGAGGATCACGCACGGCGCCGACTGGCCCTTGAAGCGGTAGATCGAATCGAGCAGCACGTCGCCTTCGCGATATTCCGGGTTGCCGAACAGGTCGTACTTGCCGGTGAAACTCTTGAGCCGGTGCGGGCCGAGCTGGTCGAGCGGCGCGAGCACCGAGCCTTCGCGGCCGCGATACGACAGCACCGCGATGTCCTGCTTGCGAAAGCCAAGCGACAGCGCGTGCGTGATCGCCCGCTTGGTCGCGTCGACGCAGGCTTCGGCCAACGCGTCTTGCGACGCACCTTCTTCCCCGTACGCCGACACCGACGGATCCGAACCGTCGAACGGGCTGCCTGAGCGCAGCTCGGCCGCGAGCGGCTCGACCCTGCCGACGATGTCGCGCACGAATTCGAGCAGGTCGCGCGGGCTCCGGTAGTTCGTGAGCGCCTTCAGCGTGACCCAGCCCGGCAGCGCGACGGGCTCGCGCATGTACAGGTTCTGCAGCGGATCTTCCAGCCACCACCATGCGCCGTCCGGCACCAGCAGGCGTTCCAGCGCGGCCGCCCACGGCGCATGGAAATCCTGTCCTTCATCGACGACCAGCACGTCGAAGCGCCAGCGTTCGGAAATGGGCGTTTGCGCGAAGCGCGCCTCGAGCCGTTCGAATTCGCCGGGCACCTGGAAGTCCGGCGTATATCCGCCGTCGCGCGCGACCCAGTCGCACAGCTGGTGGTAATTCGCGATCTTCGCGCCGGGCGGCGCGATGCGCGTGATGTAGTCGGCGAGCGGCCGGTTGAAGCACACGTAGAGCACGCGCTTGCCGGCCGCGACGGCATCGCGCATCGCCTGCACCGCGAGCTGCGTCTTGCCCGAGCCGGCCGTGCCGGTGACGCGCAGCCGGAACGGCGCGAATTCGAGCTGGCGCGCCCATGCGGCGAGCCCGCCCGACAGCCGCGTGACAAGCGTGCCGGCCTGCCCGACGAGCGCGCTCGTATCGGGCGTGAGCGCGAGCTCGTCCGCGAGGAAATGGTGGAGTTTCGGCGCGTTCGGAAAGTGCTCGTCGTCCTCGGGCAGGATCCGCAGGATCACCTGCGCGAGCTGCGCCTTGCGCGACGCGTCGACGATGCGGTCGGCCGCGACGCCGGCGATCGACGCGTCGCGGATCGAGTAGTCGGGGCAGTACAGCAGCGCCTCGACGCCGTAGACACCCGCGCCGAGCGCGGCCGTCAGGCGCCGGTGCAGCGTTTCCTGCGTGCGCGCGAGCTGGATCGGGACGTTGCGTTCCTTCTGCAGATAGACCTTCACGAGCCCCTTCGGCGTTTCACGCAGGAAGCCGGCTTTCTGCTCGATCAGCAGCACGCGGCCGGCCGGGCTCACGACGACGAACGCGGCCTCGCCGAACACCGAGAACGCCTGGTCGGCGCGCGTCCAGTGCACGCCGTGATACACGGTGTAGCCGTCGGGCAGCGCGTGTTCGAGGGCCGCGAGCGTTTCGCGCTCGCGTTCGGCCGCGCCGGTCGCGGCGAGGCTTTTCCAGTCGTCGGGGATGAGGCGGGCCATGGCGTTGGGCGGCGGATGCCGGCGTGGGCGTGAACGGGTGCGGCTATTGTACTGATCCACGACCCTGTTCACGACCGCCGTGCCGCGCGGACGATGGCCGTCCGGACAGGGAACGGCCCGGGGACGTTACCCGCGTGCGAGCCGTTTCGCGAGATCGGCGCTGAGGATCGCCATGCGCGCGGGTTTTTCGTAGCAGACGACGTCGAACGCGCGGATCACTTCGCTGATGTCGGCCTCGCTCGCGCGGCCGGTGAGCAGGTCGCCCGTCAGCACGAAGATCGGCGCGCCCGGGTTGTCGGACGTGCGCACTGCCTTGATCGCGGTGGCGGCCGTGCTGTCGTCGAACAGCCATTCGGTCAGGACCGCGTCGAACGCCTGGCCCTGCAGCGCGTCGACGAACGGCGCGAGGCCGTCGAATGCGGCCGTCGCGAAACCCTGGCGTTCGAGATAGCGGCACAGCTCGGTCGCGCTGACGCGATCGGGGTCGATCACCGCGACGACGAGCTTGTCGCTCTCCGCGCGGCGCGGATAGATCTCGATCTTGTGCACGTCGTACGCGTTCTGGTACAGCACGCCGGTGTGGCGCAGCACGCGCCAGCGGCCGTTCTGCTCATATGCGACGAATTCGGGGCGCGCGCCGGCTTCGAGCGGCGCGCCGATCCATGCGGTGCACGGAATCTCGGCGACGCCCGCATAAAGTACGGCCTCCTGCGAATACGCGCCGACCATGCCGGGGTCGAGCGTTTGCGCGCCGAACAGCTGGGCGGCGGGTTCGCCGTACGCTTCGGCGACTTTCTTGATCTGCGCGAGCGTCCAGGGGCTGCTGCCGCGCAGCTTACGATGGCCTTGCGAAAAGCTCAGGTCGAGGATGCGGCACAGCTCGGTGGTCTGCTGGCGCTTGCCGATGCCGTTGCGGGTCATCAGCTCGCGCACGCGCTCGGCAACCGCGAGGGAATCCGTGGTGATTGCTTCAGTGGTCATGCTACGGGAACGGATCGTGACGTTCAGAACGACGCCTTGCGGCAGTCTCGACGGACAGTCTTCGTGACGTCCAGGGGCGAGCCGACCGGCCACGCGCGGAAAAGATAACTTTACCGCAAAATGGTCGTTATTCAGCGTGGTGAAAGGTGCGTTTGTGTGAAAGGTGTGTCACGACGTTACCACCGCCGCCCGTATCCGGATGCATTAACCCCTGACAGGAAACAATGACGACCACCTATCCGCTGCACGATACCCTGACCCTTGGCGATTCGCCATTCCCGGCCGACGCCGACGTCGTGATCGCCGGCGCCGGCATCATGGGCTGCGCAGCCGCGTATTACCTGGGTCTGCGCGGCCTGAAGGCCGTCGTGCTCGACAAGTCGCGTATCGCCGGGCAGCAGTCGACACGGGCGTGGGGCTTCGTGCGGCAGCAGGGCCGCGAAGCTGCCGAGGTGCCGCTGATGATGGCCGGCATGCGGATCTGGGAAGCGTTAGAGGAAACCCTCGGTTTCGATCTCGAATGGCGGCAGGGCGGCTGTCTTTATATTGCGGACAACGAAACGGACTGGGCGTCGTTCAACGCTTGGCTCGCGGTCGCGCGCGAACACGGCCTCGACACGCGCACGCTGACGCGCGCGCAGATCGACGAGCGCGTCAGCGGCCTTTCGCCGCAGGCACGCACGCTCGGCGGGCTGTATACCGCGACCGACGGGCAGGCCGAGCCGCGCCGGGTGGCTGCCGCGTTCGCCGCGCGTGCCGTCGAGGCCGGCGCGCGCTTCTTCGAGGGTTGCGGCGTGACCGCGATCGAGACGGCCGGCGGCGCGGTGGTCGGCGTCGTGACCGAGCGCGGCACGATCCGCACGCGGCGCGTGATCTGCGCGGCGGGCGCGACCAGCTTCCGGCTGCTCGACGGCGTCGGCATCCGGCTGCCGCAGCAGGCCGTCCGCGGTACCTGCATGCGCACCAATGTGGTGCCGCCGGTGTCGGCATCGACGGTATGGGGGCACGGCCTCGGCATCCGGCAGCGCAAGAACGGCGCGATCAATCTCGCCGACGACATGCAGGTCGACGTCGACCTGACGCTCGGCCACCTGCGCGGGTTGAGCCTGTTCTGGCCGGAGTTCTGGTCGCAGCGCGACAAATTCCGGCTGCACGTGAACGGGGCTGCCTGGCGCGATGCGCTTGCGCGCATCAACGGTGCGATCGGGCCGATCGAGCCGCGCGATCCGCAGCCGCAGCCGAATCGCGCGCATGCGCCGCGTGCACTCGCGAAACTCAAGACGATCTTCCCCGCGCTGAAGGACGCGCAGATCGTCGAGGCCTGGGCCGGCCTGATCGACGTGCTGCCCGACGGCATTCCGGTGATCGACGCGCCGGGTACGCCGTCCGGGCTCGCGATTGCGACGGGGTTCTGCGGCCACGGTTTCGCGATGGGGCCGATCGTCGGGCGGCTGCTTGCCGAATGGATCGACACCGGCGCGCCGTCGCTCGACCTGTCGGCATTTCGCGCGCAGCGCTTCGTCGACGGGACGATGGTGCGGCCGCGCAGCATGCTGTAACGGACGAATCGATGCGATGACGTCGGCCGGTCGCGGCCGACCCATCGTAGAATCGAGCCCGCATCCTTCAGGAGATTCCCCGTTGGCATCGCCCTCCGCCCAGCGCCGCTCGTTGCGCTCACGCCTGCGTCGCGCGCGCAACCCGTGGCAGGCGCCGCGCGCGCGCACGCTGTTCACGCGTCGCGCGACGTCGCCGCGCCGCACGCTGCTGTTCCGTCTCGGCGCGGTCGCGCTGCTGTGCACGCTCGCGTTCCTCGTGCTGTATCTCGATCGCGACGGGTTGCGCGATTCGACCAAGAGCACGCCGATGACCGTCGCCGATCTTGTGTACTTCACGATGGTCACGGTCGCGACGGTCGGCTACGGCGACATCGTGCCCGTCACCGCACGGGCGCGTCTCATCGATGCGTTCTTCATCGTGCCGATCCGCATCGTCATCTGGTTCATTTTCCTGGGCACGGCCTATCAGTTCGTGATCCAGCGCGTCGTCGAGGAATTCCGCATGAAACGCCTGCAAAAGCAATTGTCCGATCACATCGTCGTATGCGGTTATGGCCTGTCGGGCTCGATCGCGGTGCGCGAATTGCTCGAGAGCGGTGTCGATCCGGCGACGGTCATCGTGATCGATTCGCAGCAGCAGGCGCTCGAGGCCGCGACGTCGCTCGGCGTGACGGGGCTGCTCGGCGATCCCGCGCACGAGGATCTGCTGCAGCAGGCGCAGGTGCGTTCGGCGAAGGCGGTGATCATTTCGGTGACCGACGATCCGACCGCGATCCTGCTGACGCTGTCGGTGCGCAGCATCGCGCCCGATACGAAGATCGTCGTCCGGATCCAGGAGAACCTGTACCAGCGGCAACTGCGGCAGGCGGGCGCCGACGTGATCGTGTCGTCGACGAAGATCGGCGCGCTGCTGCTCGCGGACGCCGTGCATAGCCGCTATATCGTGCCGTTCGTGAACGACATGCTGTCGACGCGCGGGCGCGCGACGCTGCTGGAGCGCGAGGCGATGCCGCAAGAGGTCGGCTGCATGACGAACGTCGTGCCGGGTGCGATCGTCGTCGGCCTCGATCGGTGCGGGAAGATTTTTTCGTTCTACGAGGATCCGCCTTGCAGGATCGAGGCAGGGGATACGCTGGTTGTGATTCAGTCGGCGCGGATTCCGGATCCGGATGTTTGATGCTTGAACCAATGCATTTTCATCAGGATTCCCTGGGTGGCGACTGCTGGCGACGGCGCATCAACGCGCAAACGCGGGGCCAGACCCGGGCTGACTTCAGTTGACCAAGGCGGGGTGTGCGTCGGGTCATGCCAAAACGCACGAATCGCGGGCACGCCCGATTCACGGCCATCAAGACAGGCTTTGCCCGTCCTTGCGCAAAGATCCCGTCAGGTGACGCAATTCGTCCAGCAGCTTGACGGCGGGCGCGGGTAGCGTGCCACGCCGGCGCCGGAATGCCGTCAGAGTGCGTTGCGCGTCCAGGCCTTCGATGTCCAGCGCGTCAATGACGCCAGCCTTGCTTTCGGTGTCGTACATCGGCTCGGCCATCCATGAGACGAAGCCGCATCGTGCTACCAGGCTTTTGAGCACGGTCACCGAACGGGTCTCGACTGCAATGGCCGGCATCGGCAGACCGCGGGCCCTGAAGGTCTCCTGCATGTGGGCATAAGGTCCGGTGCCCTTGGGTGTGAGTGCCCACCGTTGTGTCAGTGTGTCTTCGAGCCGCAGACCGCGCGTCGAGCGCAACGGATGATCGGTCGCCGCGACCACGAAACTCCGGTCGGTCCATGAACAATCGGAGAGCGCAGCGACCTCGTCGGTTTCGATTCCCGAGGTGCAGAGCGCCAGGTCGATCTCGTAAGCGAGCAAACCCTCGACGAGACGATCCCACACGCCTTCGATCACCTCGACGCGCAGGTTGGGCCATTTCTCGAGCACGCACGCGATGGCCATCGGCAGCACGAGGCTCGCGATGCTGCCCACCGCGCCCACCTTGATGACGCCTTTCGCGAGGCCGCGCATCGCGTCCAGTTCCTCGCGCGCCTGTTCGGCTTCCCGTTGCAGCAACATGGCATGCGGCATCAATGCCTCGCCCAGCGCGGTCAGCTGCATCCCTTTCGTGTGGCGCTCGAACAGCGGCGCCCCGACCGATTCCTCGAGCCGCTTGATCGATCTGCTCAGCGCGGGCTGGGTCATGTCGAGCAGCGTCGCGGCTCGTCCCAGGCTACCGGCGGACACGATCGTCGTGAACATCGTCAACTGCTGCAGATTGAAACTCATCGCGGCGAACCTGATTGAAAGGGAATAAAGGGGGGCGAGCAGGGTCCCGAGTTGGACGGCGCTAGGTGTCTTCCCTGAAAGGCACTGCCGCGTACGCTCGCGGCGGCTGCCGGAAAACCGGTGCTGGCGGCGCTCAGCCCCGCCCGGTAAGGCTTCCGGCCTGAATGGGCCCGTCAGGCCACTCGGTGATGCCATGCTTAAATGTAATGACTTTGAGCATTATTGGCAATTTTCAAACAAGGTATCGAATCCCATACTGCGGCTCATCCAATCACCGCCAGCCCGAATGGCTAACCGCAGAGGATTCGAGATGCAACGAAACACAAGTGGGCAGCCGACCGTTCGCGATGCCGTCGTGGACTTGATGCGGCGCCTCGGCATGACGTCCGTGTTTGCCAATCCCGGCTCGACCGAACTGCCCATGTTCCGCGACTTCCCGGAGGATTTCCGGTACGTGCTGGGCCTGCAGGAAGCGGTCGTGGTCGGCATGGCGGACGGGTATGCCCAGGCGACCGGCAATGCCGCGCTGGTCAACCTGCATTCGGCGGCCGGCGTCGGCAACGCGATGGGCAACATCTTCACGGCGTTCAAGAACCGCACGCCGCTGATCGTGACCGCCGGCCAGCAGGCCCGCTCGATCCTGCCGTTCGACCCGTTTCTGTCGGCATCGCAGGCAACAGAGTTGCCGCGCCCCTACGTGAAATGGAGCATCGAACCGGCTCGTGCCGCCGATGTGCCGCTGGCGCTCGCCCGTGCGTACCACGTGGCGATGCAGGAGCCGCGTGGTCCGGTGTTCGTTTCCATTCCGGTCGACGACTGGGATCAACCGGCCGACTTCGTCGAGGCGACACGGGTCAGCACCCGGTCCCGCCCCGATCCGGAACGGATCGCGGAGATCGGCGATGCGCTGGATCACTGCCAGCGGCCGGCCCTCGTCGTCGGCGCGGAACTCGATCGTGCCGATGCGTGGAGCGAGGTTATCCAGCTTGCCGAGCGCCACAACGCGCGGGTTTATGTTGCGCCGATGTCGTCGCGCTGCAGCTTCCCTGAAGATCATCGGCTCTTCGCCGGATTCCTTCCGGCGATGCGCGAAAAAATCGTCCGGATTCTGCACGGGCATGACCTGATCTTCGTCGTCGGGGCGCCGGCGTTTGCGTATCACGTCGAAGGCAGTGGGCCGCATGTGCCTGACGGTGCGGCGTTGTACCAGCTCATCGACGATCCGGCCACCGCCGCGTGGACGCCGGTCGGCACGTCGGTGGTGGCGAACATTCGCCTGGGGCTCGCGGACCTGCTCGCCCGTCCGGCGCCGCGAGGCCGGCCGCTGCCGGCGCCTCGCGAGGCCGTCGAGCGCGCCGAGCCCTCCGCGGTCATGTCGGTCGCCTATGCGTTGCAGACGCTGTCCGAGGTCCGCCGCGCTACCGATATCGTGGTCGAGGAGGCGCCCAGTTCGCGCCCCGTCATGCAACGTTATCTGCCGTTCACGCGCAGTCAGACGTTCTACACGATGGCAAGCGGCGGTTTGGGCTACGGCATGCCCGCCGCGGTGGGCGTCGCGTTGGCCAGACCCGGCAGCCGCGTGATCGGCCTCATCGGCGACGGCTCGGCGATGTATTCGCCGCAAGCGATCTATAGCGCGGTCCAGCTCGATCTTCCGATCACATTCGTGATCCTGAATAACTCGCGCTACGCCGCCTTGCAGGAATTCGCGCCCGTGTTCGGCTTCGCCGCATCGGATCCGGTACAGGGCACCGACCTGCCAGGGCTGGATTTCGTTTCCCTGGCCAACAGCATGGGGTGCGAAGGCGTTCGAGTGAGCGACGCGCTGTCGCTGAAGCCCGCGCTGGAAGACGCGTTGTCTTCGGGAAAAACACGCGTCGTCGAAATTGTCGTGGCCTGACCGCGAGCCGGTGATTCGGCAGGCCGGTTTTTCAAGAATATTCCAGGAGACGGTAATGAATCAGGTAACGATGTTGATCAACGGCGAGCGTGCGATGGCTCGCGACGGCACGACATTCGAGCGCCGCAACCCGCTCGACGACACGGTTGCCTCGACGGCGCCGGCCGCGACTGTCGCCGATGCACAAGCGGCAGTGCATGCGGCGGCCGCCGCGTTTCCCGCATGGTCGGCGATGGGCCCCGGCGAGCGACGCGCTCTACTGAATCGGGCCGCGGATGCGCTCGAAGAAAAAGGCGACGCGTTCGCGATGGCAATGGCAACCGAAACGGGTGCGTCCCGCCTGTGGGCGGATTTCAACGTCAAGCTTGCGGCCGACGGGCTGCGCGAAGCGGCTGCGATGATCACGCAGATTTCGGGCGAAGTGATTCCGTCCGATGTGCCCGGCAGTCTCGCACTGGGCGTTCGGCAGGCCGCCGGCGTCGTGCTCGGGATCGCGCCGTGGAACGCGCCCGTCATCCTGGGCGTGCGTGCGGTTGCGTTGCCGCTGGCGTGCGGCAATACCGTCGTGCTCAAGGGTTCCGAAATTTGCCCCGCGACCCACGGCCTCATCATCGAGGCATTGCAGGACGCGGGACTGCCGCGTGGCGTCGTGAACTTCGTCACGAACGCGCCGGCGAATGCCGGCGACATTGTCGAAGCGCTGATTGCCGAGCCTGCGGTCAGACGGGTGAACTTCACGGGTTCGACGCGCGTCGGCCGCGTCATCGCGACCCAGTGCGCGAAGTATCTGAAGCCTTCGGTACTTGAACTCGGCGGAAAGGCGCCGTTTCTGGTGCTTCACGATGGCGATCTCGACGCCGCCGTGCAAGGCGCGGCATTCGGCGCGTTCGCCAATTCCGGCCAGATCTGCATGTCCACCGAACGCATCGTCGTCGACACGGCGATCGCCGATGAATTCGTCGCGCGTCTGGCCGAGAAGGCGAAGAGCCTGCCGCTTGGCGATCCGAGAAAGGGCCCGGCCGTCCTCGGCTCCGTCGTGGACATGGCGACCGTCAGGCGATGCAACGACCTGATCGACGACGCGCTGGCGAAAGGCGCGACCCTGGTGTGCGGCGGGAAATCCGAGACCACGCTGATGCCGGCCACGTTGCTCGATCATGTGACGGCGGACATGCATATCTACCGGGAGGAGTCGTTCGGGCCAGTCAAGGCGATCGTCCGCGTCGATGGAGACGACGAGGCCATCGCATGCGCAAACAACAATGAATATGGTCTGTCGGCGGCGGTCTTCAGCCGTGATGTCGCGCGGGCGTTGACGGTAGCGAAGCGGATCGAGTCCGGGCTTTGCCACGTCAACGGGCCGACGGTTCACGACGAGGCGCAGATGCCGTTTGGCGGGATGAAGTCCAGTGGTTTCGGGCATTTCGGCGGCAAAGCCGGAGTCGCGGAATTTACCGATTTGCGCTGGATCACCGTGCAAACGACGCCTCGTCACTATCCGTTCTGATCGTTGCCGCGGTCAGCGCGCGTGATGCTCGCCATGGATGCGATGGGCTTCCGGATGGTGGGCACGAACACAATAACAACCCGATACCGTTGAGATGCCTTCGCTCCTGGAACGACGAGCGATCGGCTTAAGGAGACTGCAATGCCTGTCATCAATTTCGAGTCGTCGCTCGATCGCACCTGGTTCGAGTCCGACCGTCACGTCGGAAAACCAATTGCTCAGGACTGCGATTCGGACGTCGCCGGCCGGGCCGGGAGCGCGAAATGAACGATCGTAATCCGCGTCTGCCGACCGTAGACATCGGCCGCACCCTCGACGACGGGCTGTTCTCGGCGTTCCAGCGAATGGTCGTCCTGCTCGCCGCACTTGCGATCGTGATGGATGGATTCGATGGGCAACTCATCGGGTTCGCCATTCCCAGCCTGATCAAGGAATGGGGCATCACGCGCAACGCATTTGCGCCCGCCGTTGCCGCCGGCCTCGTCGGCATGGGCATCGGCAGCGCGTTCGCCGGGCTGTTCGCGGACAGGTTCGGTCGGCGCTGGGCGATCATCGGGAGCGTGCTGGTATTTGGCCTGGCGACGAGCTCGATCGCGCTGTCGCCGGACGTCACGACCATTGCGATCCTGCGCTTTTTCGCGGGATTGGGTATCGGCGGCGCACTGCCGAGCGCGACGACCATGACGGCGGAATTTACGCCTGCTCGCCGGCGGACGCTCGCCGTGACCGCAACCATCGTGTGCGTACCGCTGGGGGGCATGCTTGCGGGGCTGTTCGCGAGCGTCGTGCTTCCGCATTACGGCTGGCGCGGGCTCTTTCTGATTGGCGGCACGCTTCCCGTCGCACTGGCGCTCCTGCTGTATTTCGTCATGCCGGAATCGCCACGTTATCTTGCGCGTCATCAGGAACGCTGGAACGAACTGCGTCACCTGTTGACCCGCATGTCCCGCTCGGTTCAGCCGGACGCCGTGTTCGCCGATCAGAAGGAACAGAAGGCGGTACAGCGTCCAGGCTTTCGTGCGCTGTTCGCGGACGGTCAAGGCCGCGACACGATTGCAATCTGGGTCGCTTTCTTCATGAACCTGATCGCGGTCTACAGCGCATTCAGCTGGCTGCCGACGATGCTTGCAGGGGAGGGGCTCAGCCCTTCGGTGGCGGGTTCGGGTCTTACCGCCTACAACCTCGGCGGCGTATTCGGCGCAATAAGCTGCGCGGTGGCAATCGGTCGGTTCGGATCACGCTGGCCTTTGCTCGTCTGTTGCCTGATGGCGTCCGCGAGCGCGCTTTTCCTGCGCGGTCTCGACGTCTCTGCCCACACGACGTTGCTCGTGTTCGGAATCGGGTTGCACGGCCTCTTCGTGAACGCGGTTCAGTCGACGATGTATGCCCTTTGCGCGTATGTCTATCCCACCGAGATTCGCGCGACCGGGACCGCATCCGCGCTCGCGTTTGGGCGGCTCGGCGCGATTCTCAGCGCGTTCGCGGGGGCCTTCGTGATCACGCAGGGTGGAGCGTCTGCGTACCTGGGCATGCTGGGCGCCGCGATGGCGATGGTGTTCATCTGCCTGATGATCGTGCATCGCCATATTCCGCCCATCAAGGGCGCTTGAGATCAGTGTCGAGGGTGACGTTTGTCACGCGCTCCGCGCAGAGCACGTAACGATGTCGCTCATGTTGAACCGAATGACGGAAAACGTCCGACAGTACCTTCAGTTGGAGATAGCATGCGCACTCAAGTAGGCATTATTGGCGCCGGTCCTGCCGGCCTCCTTCTTTCTCATCTTTTGCATCTGAAAGGTATCGAGTCTGTCGTGCTCGAAACCCGCCGACGCGAGCAGATCGAATCGACGATCAGGGCGGGTGTACTCGAGCAGGGGACGATGGACCTGCTTGAAGCGTCCGGTGTCGGTGAGCGTATGAAGGCAGAAGGAGCGTTGCATCACGGCTTTGAACTCGCCTTCGACGGAAAGCGGCGGCGCATCGACCTCAAGGCGTTGACCGGGCGGGCCATCACCGTCTATGCGCAGCACGAAGTCATCAAGGATCTGGTGGCGGCTCGCGTTGCCGCGGGCGGCTCTATCCTGTTTGGTGTCGCGGATGTCTCGCTTCACGACATCGACACGTCGGCCCCGTCGATACGGTTCGTGCATCAAGGGCAATCGCATACGCTGGACTGTGATTTCGTGATCGGATGCGACGGTTCGCAAGGGGTGTCCCGTTCGGCGATTCCCGAGAGCGTTCGCCGCGATTTCGAGCGCGTCTATCCGTTCGGTTGGTTCGGCATTCTGGTCGAAGGTGCGCCGTCTGCGGACGAGCTGATCTATGCACGTCATGATCGTGGTTTTGCATTGGTCAGTACCCGTTCGCCGACAGTTCAGCGCATGTATTTCCAGTGCGACCCGAAAGATTCAGTCGACAACTGGTCCGACGACCGGATCTGGGCCGAAATGCACGCACGTGTCGACTCCGCCGATGGTCAATGCGTTGTCGACGGGAAGATTATTCAGAAGAATATCGTCGGCATGAGGAGCTTCGTCTCGACGACGATGCAGCACGGCCGACTGTTTCTTGCCGGCGACGCCGCTCATATCGTTCCTCCTACCGGAGCAAAAGGTCTCAACCTGGCAGTCTCCGACGTACGGATCCTGAGCAGCGGACTCGACGCGTATTACCGGACCGGCGATGAAGCGCAACTCGCTTCGTACAGTGAGCTTGCGCTGAAGCGGATCTGGCGCGCCGAGCATTTCTCCTACTGGATGACCCGCATGATGCATCGCCTCGACGATGCCTCGCCGTTCGAACAGCAGTTGCAGGTTGCCGAGCTCGAGCATGTGACCACGTCCGAGACTGCGGCGAGGTCCATGGCGGAAAACTATGTCGGTAGCGTCGTCGTCTAGCTTTCGACTTTGCGTCGTTACTCGGCATTCGGCATCGAACGGCCAAGAGAGACGCGCGAAACCGGCGTGCAGCGCGCCTCGAACTTTTCGCATCACGATTCAATCTGACAGTACCTCAATCATGACAACAGGATTTCCCGGCATTTTCTCCGTCAGCGACTATCGTGACGCAGCCAGACGGCGGCTGCCACGCATGGTGTTCGACTATCTGGAAGGCGCGGCGGACGATGAGTCGGGATTGACGCATAACCGTTCGGCGTTCGACGGATTGCAGTTGTTGCCGCGCCGGCTGTCGGATGTCAGCACGCGAGCGCAGTCGATGACGCTCTTGGGCCGCCGGATTCCATTACCGCTGGTAATCGCGCCGACGGGCCTCAACAGCGCGTTCTGGCCCAAGGGCGACCTCGCGCTTGCGCGCGCGGCGGGCAAGGCCGGTATTCCGTTTGCGCTATCGACGGCTTCCAACATGTCCATCGAAGAGGTGGCAAAGGGGGCCGACGGAGAACTGTGGTTCCAACTGTACGTCGTTCATCGCAACCTCGCGAAGAGCCTGGTCAATCGTGCCCGCTCGGCGCGTTATTCGACCCTGATCCTTACCACCGATGTCGCGGTCAACGGCTTTCGCCGACGCGATCTTCGCAACGGCTTTGCGATGCCGTTCAAGGCCAGTGCACGTGCGGTCGTCGACGGACTGTCGCACCCGCGCTGGCTTTGGTCTTACCTGATGAACGGCATGCCGGAGCTGAGGAATTTCGCGACGGACGATGCATCGGACACGGCCTCGCAGGCCGCGATCCTGCGCCGGCAGATGGATGCGAGTTTCGGTTGGGACGACCTGCGCCGTCTGCGGGACGAATGGCCGGGCAAACTCCTCGTCAAGGGCATCGTGACGGCCGACGATGCCGCGCGGTGTGTCGCGCTCGGCGCGGACGGCGTCATCGTTTCGAACCACGGCGGCAGGCAACTCGCCGACCTGCCGGCGACAGCCGACGTGCTGCCGGACATCGTCGAGCGCATCGCGGGCGCGACGGTCATGCTCGACAGCGGCATACGGACGGGGGCCGACGTCGTCAAGGCGATCGCGCTGGGGGCCCAAGCCGTGATGCTGGGGCGCGCTACGTTATACGGGTTGGCGGCCAGAGGGGAAGCCGGCGTGAGCGACGTCATCGAGATGATCAAACGGGAAACGGACCGGACGCTTGCCCTCATCGGTTGTCGCTCGGTGGAGGCGCTCGATCGCAGCTACGTTTCGAAGCGGCCGTCCCGGGGTATTGCGCATTGACGCCGGATTTTGGATGCGCAATGGTCCGGGATAACGCTCTCGCGTGTCTGCCACCGGAACCTCGTGCCATGAATCAAGTGACGACCACGGATCATTACCATCGTGACGACAGGCTTCTGGCATGGTCGGATCAGGTTCGGGCCAGTTGCGTCCCGATGGTTTTCAGGACCGAATCCGGGCAGGGATTTCATGGCGAGATTTCCAGCGTGGACACCGACGGCGTGTGTGTGTCGCGGATCTCGGCGGTCGATCACGTCGCGGCACATGACTGGGACGAAGTGCGGCGCACGGCGGACGACTACCTGCTCGTGTCGATCCAGACCGAAGGGCGAGGCGCGATCGAGCAGGATGCCCGCACCGCGTTCGTCGGCCCCGACGACATGGTGCTGTTCGATTCGTCGCGCAGTTTCGTCTGGCATTTCTCCGGACAACATTACACGATCCGCTTTCCCCGCAAGGCACTGGAGAAATGGGTGCCGTGCGGCCGGCAGCACACCGCGGTGAGGATTCCCGCGGCCACCGGGGTACGCCGGATCGCGGCGGACCATATCGCGTCCCTGCACCGGGCGCTTTCGGCGGACGAAGGCGCCATGACCGGTTGCGAGCGGCTTGGCGATGTGTCCGCGAACCTGGTCGCGCTGGCGTTGGCGGATTATTTCAACACGGTTTCGCTGCCCAAATCCAACGTGAAAGAGATGCATCTGCTTCGCGCACGTGCGTTGATCCATGACCGTATTCGCGAACCGGAACTCGGACCCGAACAGATCGCCGACGAACTGGGGGTATCGAGCCGTTATCTTTACCGGCTGTTCGCCGAGGTCGGAGAGTCGATCGGCGAGATCATCTCTACGGCCCGACTCGACGGATGCGGCGAGTGGCTTCGGCAACGCGCGTACGCCAACCGCTCGATTACCGATATTGCGATGGCTTGGGGTTTCAATAATGCATCGCATTTCAGTCGCACGTTTCGACGTCGCTTCGGCATGTCCGCGCGCGACTACCGTGCGACGCATCGCGACGTTGGTTGAATCGCCCCTGAGCGGGCCGCGCGGTAATCCCGCCGGCTGGCAGCATAAGTAAAAATCCTGTTCTGTCAGAGTCAAGCGTCCGCCATATTGGCCCCGGACACTTCCTCTACAACGTTGCGGGCGTCCCGTCCCGCGAGTCGTGGAGGAGTATCTTGGCTCTCAACCATCCCCAATATAAGGCGGCTGTCGTGCAGGCCGCCCCGGCGTTCCTCGATCTTCAGGCCGGAATCGAAAAGTCCATCCGCCTGATTGAAGAGGCGGCGCAGGCCGGCGCCGCCCTGATCGCCTTTCCCGAAGTGTGGCTGCCCGGCTACCCGTTCTACATCTGGCTCGGCACCCCGGCCTGGTATATGAGCAAGGGCTATGTTCAGCGCTACTTCGACAATTCGCTGAGCTACGACAGTCAGGAAGCCGATGCGCTGAGGGACGCAGCGAGGAAAAACCGCATCACGGTCGTGATGGGCCTCTCGGAGCGCAAGGGCCATTCGTTGTATATCTCCCAATGGATCATCGGCCCCGACGGCGAAACCCTGCTGCAACGACAGAAACTCAAGCCCACCCACCTCGAACGGACGGTTTTCGGTGACGGGGAGGGCAGCGGCCTGACCGTGATCGACAGTCCGTTGGGCAAGCTCGGCGCGCTGTGTTGTGCCGAACACGTGCAGCCTTTGACCAAAGCCGCCATGTACGCGCAAGGCGAACAGGTCCACGTTGCCGCGTGGCCGAGCTTTTCCCTCTATGAATTCGCCAGCGCATTGAGCTACCAGGTGAACAACGCGGTTTCGCGGACCTATGCCGTCGAAGGCGGATGCTTCGTCCTCGCGCCGTCGACAGTCGTCACCGAGGAGATGGTCGAGCATCTTTGCGACACCGAGGACAAACGTCAGCTGTTGCGGGCGGGCGGTGGCCATAGCGTTGGCTACGGGCCCGACGGGGCGGAGCTGTTCGACAAGATCGACGAAACCGCGGAAGGCCTGCTCTACGCCAATATCGATCTCGGCACGCAATCGCTGTCGAAGTGCGTTTTCGATCCTGTGGGGCATTACTCGCGGCCCGACGTGCTGCGATTGCTGATCGACCGGCGACCGCGCCCCCCTGTCGCCGAGATACTCGACAGAACGCCGGCGGAGACGGCCGCCGATGATCCCGCTTCATCGGACGGCGGCTGCCCGTCCGGGTTGGCGGGAAGCGGCGGAGATCGGTAGCGGGACCATCGGGCTCGCCATGTCGTTCCATGGCGGGCCGGTCGGAGGGGTTCGTTTCGCGGCCGGGTAGGCCTGGCGGTTTTTCTTCGAAACAACGGTCATTCAGTCACGACAATATAGTTAGGATGGCGATATGAAATACAAGGAAAGCGGAAACTACGAATGGAAGATGGTCATCTTTCTTGCGGTGCTGTTCGGCATCGTGGGTCTCGACCGTCTGGTCATCGTGTACCTGTTCCCGGTTCTGCTGCCGGAACTGAAACTGAACAACACGCAGGCAGGCGCCATCGCCTCGGTGCTTGCGTTGACCTGGGCCATTTCGACATGGGTGCTCGGAAGCCTGTCCGACCGCCACGGGCGTCGCAAGATTCTGCTCGGGTCTTCGATTTTCTTCTCGGTGATGACATCCTTCACCGGGGTCGCCAAGTCGTTCCACAGCATGCTGCTCGTGCGCGGCCTCCTTGGCGTCGGAGAGGGGGGCGTCTTCAGTGCCAGCGTCGCGACCATCGATGAAATATCGACACCGCGTCGGCGCGGCTTGAATCTGGGCATCCATCAGTCGTTCTTTCCCCTTCTGGGTATCGGCCTGGGACCGATTATCGCTACCCAGCTCGTGATGCATATGCGCTGGGAGTGGGTGTTTTTCGTTCTCGGTATCCCGGGGCTTCTGCTGACGTTACTGATCGGCAAGACCATGCGAAAGCCGGAGGCAAGTCGAGATAAACAGGCGCGATCGGCATCGGCCAGCCCCTTGACCGTGCTGAGATACAAGAACATCTGGTTGACCACGGTCATCGGCTCCCTTTTCCAGACGGGCCTGTTCGTTTTCTCGACGTTTGTCGCACTCTATCTGACCAAGGTAGTGGGCCTCAGCCTCGGCACGGTCGGCCTGATCATCTCCGGATGGGGTTTCGGCGGATTTATCGGGATGATCGCCGTTCCAGCGATGTCTGATCGGCTTGGTCGGCGTATTGTGCTCGTCGTTTCCGCGGCTTGCTACGGAATCCTGATGTTGGCATTCGTTCTTTGTCACGCGTCTCCGATCGTCATGTTCTGCAACCTCTTTGCCGCCGGGATTTGTGGCTTCGGCATCGCACCGCTCTTTCTTGCCGTGATTCCCTGCGAATCCGTACCGTCCACGCTGACCGGCTCCGCCGTAGGTGTTCCCACCGCTGTCAGCGAACTCATCGGTGGGGTCCTGATGCCGGTGGTGGCAGGCGGGCTCGCCGACACATTCGGTCTTGGTTATCCGATGCTGATCGTCGGGGGCGTGTCGTTGGTTAGCGCGCTCGTGGGGATGTTTCTCGAGGAAACGGTGCCCACCGCGACCTCGAAGCGTTCAGTCTCGAACATGGACGCGGTCTGAACGTCTGGCGAAGTGCCGGTGGATTTCAGGCCATTGCGGGGAATCGCGCGATCCAGGCCGCTGACGGCGGCCTGGAGGCGGTTTCGGGGGCGGTAAGGCGACGTTGCGAGGGTTGACAGCGTCGTCAATTCTAACGATGCGATACAAAAAAGCGGGCGCGCATTCTACGAAGACCAAAACGTAAGAGAGACGTAGATGCCAACCCTTCCGCAGCTTTCAGTCGTCGACGCAAAAGATGCGATTGATCGGGGCGAGATCTCCTGCCTGGAATACGTTCAGGCTCTGGTGGATCAACAGGCCAAAACCGAGTCGCTGAACGGGTTCGTGTATTTCGACCCTGAGGCGTTATTGCAATCGGCGCGGGCCCATGATGAATCGCCCGCTTCCCGGACAGGGCGGACGTCACTTGACGGCATTCCATTGGCAATCAAGGACAACATCGACTGCGTCGGCATGCCGACAGCCGCGGGAACAGCGGCGCTTCGCCACGCTGTACCTCGAGCGAACGCGCCGGTCGTCGCGCGCGTGATCGAAGCGGGCGCGTTGGTCGCCGGCAAGGCCAACATGCACGAACTCGCTTTCGGCTGCACGAACGACAACGGATTTTTTGGTCCGGCCCGCAACCCGTATGACCCGTCCAGCATTCCCGGAGGAAGCAGCGGCGGGTCCGCCGTGGTGGTGTCAAGTGGTGCGGTGCCGGCGGCCCTCGGCACCGACACGGGCGGATCGGTGCGGATACCGGCGGCGCTGTGCGGACTGGTCGGCTTTCGTCCTACGCATGGACGCTATCCGTCGGAGGGAATCGTCCCGATATCGCCCACGCGTGACACGGTCGGCCCGATCGCCCGAACGGTCTCCGACGTGATGTTGCTGGATGAGATCCTGTCCGGAAATGGCCCGGCACTGCCCGTTGTCGACGGCGCATGTGACTTCAGCCTGGCAGTCCCGTACTCGACGTTGTGGGAGGGGTTGTCACCCGACGCCCGGCCGGTACTCGAAGATGCGTTGCAGAAGCTCGAGGATGCAGGCTTCGAACTGGTCGACGTAGATCTGCGACGTTATCCATTTTTCCGTGCGCAGAAGAGCGCAACCATCCCTTTTTTCGAGTTCGGCGGTGCCGTCGGCCGCTATCTGGAAACAGGCGGGGTGGCCGTGACGTTCCCGGAGATCGTTGCCCAAATCAGGAGCCCGGATGTGGCGCGGATCGTCAGCGACATCCTGGGGGACGGTGCGATTTCCGCGACCGAATATGCCAAAGCACTTCTCGCGCGAGAGCGGTCGCGCACGTCTTACGTGGAGTGCCTTCGCGAAGTGGAGGCAGACGCACTGCTATTTCCCACCGTCCCGATTCCGGCATGCCACATCGGCGCGGAAACCGTGACGGTCGGGTCCGATGCACTCGACGTCTTTGCTGCCTATACACGAAACACCGAACCAGGCAGCAACGCAGGGGTACCCGGCATCACCATTCCCGCCGGCCTGACTCAAGATGGGCTTCCGGTTGGATTGGCGCTGGACGGTGCTCCGTATTCGGATCAGCGAATCCTGCAGATCGGCAAGGCAATGGAGCGCGTTCTGTGTGCCGCGACGTTTCCGCGTCTCGACGCACTCATTTAATACGTCCGGCAACGGCTTAACGAGAAAGGCAAGCAAATGAATCGTCGAAATATCCTGAAAAGTATTGCGCTCGGTGCTGCAAGTGCCGCGGTGGGCGTCGGGGGGCTCGTGCCGGCATCGGTACGCGCGGCCAACCAGCCGCTGAAGTTGGCGCTGATGGCGCCGATGAGCGGGCCGGCCGCATTTTTCGGTCAAGCCTGCAAGAACTGCGCAGCGATGGCGGTCGATGAGATCAATGCGCGCGGGGGCGTTCTGGGGCGCCCCCTCGAGTTGCTTGTGGGAGACGCCGGCGCCGCGCCTTCCGAGTCGGCGCAGACGGCTCTGCGCCTCTGGAAGCGCGACAAGGCGGAGGTCTTTGTCGGATCGCACGATAGCGCTGTCCGCACGGCGCTGGAAAGCCTGTTCAGAGGCCAGGTGCCCTACATCTATACCCCGATGTACGAGGGGGGCGATTGCGCGAAGGGCACGTTCTTCGTCGGCGAGACGCCCGCGCAGCAACTGACGCCGGTCATTCCGTGGCTGACCGCCCAGCACCAGGTCAAGCGCTGGTTCCTGATCGGCAACGACTACATCTGGCCGCGCAAGTCGAACGAAGTGGCGAAAAAGGCGATTCAAGGTTCCGGCGCGACCGTGGTCGGCGAAGAGTACGTTCCATTCGACGTCGATAACTTTGACGCGGTGCTCGGCAAAATCCGGGACAGCAAGGCAGATGCGGTTTTCATCACGCTGGTGGGCGGGTCGGCCGTCACGTTCAACAGAAGTTTTGCGAGCTTCGGTCTCAGCGACAAGATGATCCGCTTCGGCACGATGATCGAAGAAAACACATTGATCGGCATCGGGGCGTCCAACTCCAGGAACCTCTACTCGGCTTCCGGCTTTTTCTCGACGCCGACCGCCACGTCCGGCGAGTTTCTGGAGCGCTATCACAAGCGATTCGGCGCTTCGGCGGTATTGAGCAGCATCGGCGAGTCGACATACGAGGGCATCCTGATGTATGACGCCATGGCCAGGAAGGCGAACTCGGCGGCGATCGGCGATCTGACGAAGGCTTCCGACGGGGCAAGTTACAAAGGCCCGCGTGGCGTGATCACGATGAAGTCCCGCAACGTGACGGCCGACATCTTCCTTGCCAAGGCTTCAGGGGCCCGATACGACATCGTCAAGACGTTCTCGCAACTCAGCTCGGCCGAAACCTGCACGAGCGGAGCGGGTGCGGGTTGAAGTCATGCTTCTTTCCTACCTTCTCAATCTCGGGTACGCGTGTGCGGCCCTCGCGCTCACGACGATCGGTCTGGCAATCGTGTTCGGGCTGCTGGGCGTGCTGAACATGGCGCATGGCGAGTTCATCATGCTGGGCGCGTACTCGGTGGTCGTCGTGCAGCGTCTCGGGTTGCCCGCCTTGCTTGCCATACCCTTGGCGATCGTCGTATGCGCTGCTGTCGGGTGGATCGTCGAGCGCGTGCTGGTTCGTCCTTTGTATCAGCGGCCGTTCGATACCTTGCTCGCAACCTGGGGCGTTTCGATCCTTCTCCGCGAAGGCGTGGTCGCATTGTTCGGAAAGGGTTACCAGGACGTGGCGGGTGCGGATGGCGCATCGATCGATGTCTTTGGCACCCAGTACCCGGCATTCCGGCTTGCGATGATGCTCGCGGTGGGCGTGGCATTCGCCGGGCTCGCGGCATGGTACAGCCGCAGCCAGACGGGCGCGCGGATTCGCGGCATGGTCGCGAATCCCCTGCTTGCCAAGGCGGCCGGCATCAATACGACCCGCCTGGCCAGTGGCACTTTCATCACGGGTGTGGTTCTGGCCGGGTTGGCGGGCGTGCTGCTTGCACCGATCGTGCGGGTCGAGCCGTACATGGGCCTCGACTATCTGCTCAATTCGTTCTTTGTGCTGGTTGTCGGCGGTCTGGGCAGTCTGCTCGGTCTCGCGGTAGGCACGTTCGTCATCGGCGGAACGCAGGTCGCGGTGTCGAGTTTCATCGATCAGACGTCGGGGTATACCGCCGTTCTGATCCTGTCCATCTATTTCTTGTGGAGTCGCCCAAATGGCCTCGTCTCGCGCCGTTGAATCGTCCCTCCAGGCTGTCACGGCGGCGATTCTTCTAAGCTTGCCGCTGTGGGCCGGTGACTACAGTGCAAACCAGATCGGGCTTCTGTTGCTGTATGGAATGGCAACGCAAAGCGTTGCCTTGTGCTGGGGGAATGCGGGATTCCTGCCGCTGGGGCAAAGCCTGTTTTTCGGGTTGGGCGCGTATGTCAGCGCCTTTGTATTGCGCTCCGCGGCAGCGGCCGGCGGCGAATGGCAGATTGTTCTGCTTCCGCTTGCAATCGCGATACCGGCGGCCCTGGCCTATGCAATCGGATTGATCGTCTTTGCGCGCCGGATTGACAGTGGGCCGTTCTTTTCATTGATTACGCTTGCGCTATGCATGTTGGGATTTCTGGTCGCCAATCAATGGAGCAGCGTAACCGGTGGCTTCAATGGGTTGACCGATATCCCCGACCTGCCGATGACCGACAGGTATGGAAACCTGTATTACGTGATCGCCGCGGCTGCGGTTGTCGTCACGGCACTGATCACCTGGTTGAACCGCAGACCGATCGGGACGCTCTGGGCCGCCATCTCGGAGAATGAAGATCGCCTCCAGTTTTTCGGATTCGCGACGCACAAGCTGAAGGCCTCCGCTTTCGGCCTCTCGGGTGCGATCGCGGGTTTGGGCGGCGCCCTGTATGCGCCGCACGAAGGTCTGGTCGGTCCGCAGGCGGTCGGCGTGGCGTTGTCGGCGCAGTTCGTCATCTGGGCAGCCGTCGGCGGAAAGCGCAGTCCGTTGGGCGCGCAACTCGGTGCCGTCGTGATCGGACTGCTCGCCGCGACCTGGCGTGACCTGTTCACTTATTGGGAAGTGCTGGTCGCGCTGATTTTCATCGGCGTGGTGCGGTTATTTCCCGATGGCCTGGCCGGCGCGGCCGCCGCGCTTGCGCGAATGGCCGGCCTACGCGTCGCGAACCCCATTCCGGAGAAACGGATCGACGCGCACGACATCGCGACGATCGACCTGCGACCGGCTCAATCCACGCTGCTCAGCTTCAGGAAGGTGGAGGTCAGCCAGGGCGGCGTCAACATTCTCAACGGGCTCGATCTCGAGGTGGGAGCAGGGGGTGTCAATTGTTTCATCGGCCCCAATGGCGCCGGGAAGACGTCGACGTTCAACGCAATGACGGGCCGCTTGCCGGTCCGTTCCGGTGAAATCCACTTTCGCGGGGCCGAGATTTCGTCCTCGCAGGCGTGGCAGGTCGCCCGACTGGGCGTCGGCCGCAAGTTCCAGATTCCGTCGGTTTTTGCGCAGTTGTCCGTCAACGAGAATCTTCAGATCGCGCTGTGGGCGAACCGGATCCGTCCGCGAGAGATGTTGGCCGCCGCGCCGCTGCATTGGAATTCGCTTCAACGCGTTCGCACACTCGAAAAATTCGGATTCCTCGAATCGAATATGGCCGTTCGCACGGGGGATCTTTCTCAAGGGATGCGCCAGATGCTGGAGTTCGCGATGGTGGCGATCACCGAGCCGCGTCTTTTGCTGCTCGACGAACCGTGCGCCGGCCTCTCGGCGCACGAGACCCGTCATATGATGGATGCGATTACGTCGACCGTGAGCGAACTGGACGCGTCGGCCATCGTGATCGAGCACGACATGAGCGCGCTCGAAAAGATCGCCGACAACGTGGTGGTCCTGCACCAGGGCAGAAGCCTCGCGGTCGGCTCCCTGGCGCAGATCAAGATGTCGGAAGACGTCAAGGCCGTCTACTCGGGAGGAAGAAAGTGAGCGAGCGCCGGGGAGAAGCAATGCTGAGGTTTTCGTCGATCGTCGCGGGCTACGGCGACACGATGGTGCTCAAGGGGATCAGCGGCGAGGTGGCCGCGGGTAGCGTCCTGGGCGTATTCGGCCGCAACGGCGTGGGCAAGTCGACGCTCATGCGCGCTTTGGCCGGCGTCATCCAGCCCGCGTCCGGTACGGTCACTGTCAACGGCGGCGAAGTGGGCAACGTGCCGTCGCATCAACGGCGAAGTCTGGGGGTGAGCTATGCGCCGCAGGAGCGGGTCGTCTTCGACAATTTGAGCGTCGCGGACAACCTGACACTCGGATTCAAGACCCGAAGCCTGGACGCATACGACGATCTGTTCCGGGTTTTTCCGCGGCTGAAGGAACGCTTGTTCCAACCGGCCGGGAAGTTGAGCGGTGGTGAAAAGAAGCTGCTTTCCTTCGCCAGGATCATCGCGGAGCGTTCGCCGCTCACGCTGATCGACGAGCCGTCGGAAGGTGTTCAGCAGGAGAACCTGGAGCGGATGGCATCCGTGATCCGGTCTCGAATCGAGGAAGGCGCGGCGTTCGTGGTCGTCGAACAGAATCTGACGTTTCTCACGTCGATCGCCGACCATTTCATCGGTCTGGATCATGGAGAGGTCGTGCTGTCGGGCGACTCGATCGATGTGTCGCGCGACCGGCTCGAAGCGGTACTGGCGGTTTAGTCTCTTGTATCGGACGATTCGCCGCGTCGCGCGTACGTGGCCGTCGACCGCGCCGTTCAATCGTCATGACGGCAGGGGCGTTCCGGCCGCGGCGACGGAGGCAGCAAGCTCCGCGCGGTTGGAGAATCCCTTCTTGTCCATGATCCGCCGCAAATGGGTGCGCACGGTCGACAGGCTGACGCAGAGAAGGCGGCCGATATCCTGATCGGTACAACCCTTTGCGACCAGCTGGGCGATCTCGCTCTCACGGTCCGTGAGCCCTGTCGCGCAGCCTGCCCGGCGTTTGATCGCGCGGCAAAGGAACGGCTCGATTGCATCGAGCACGAGTTTGTCGCGCATCTCGAACTCAGGCCGATTCCTCGTTCGCCAGATTCTCAGGTCGCTGAGCTGGCGTTCGCCGTCGAAGACAAACACGTTGATCCCGTGATGCAAACCGTCGTGCGCGAGAAACTCGTTGTAGAACTCGCTTTTCTCCAGGGCAGGCCGGTCCATCACTTCTTCCACCAACGTAGCCCTGCGCCGCTTGCAGAGTTGCGCCGTCATCGGGTCATTGTGCTGGTACCAGCTCGTGTAGCGACGCACGTGATCCGAGTCGACATTGACTGCAATCGGGTCGGCGTACATCCCTTTTTCGGCATCCCAGTTGTAGGAGACGCAGAAATCGGATCGCAGCAGCCGGGTCAAGTCTGACAAAACGACACGCCTGACATCCACGATCGGCCCGAGCTCTTCGAGCCGCCCGATGATGTCACCGAAAAGTCGGAGTTCGGCGAGCGTGAGATCGTGAACTTGTGGCTTCAAGGGTGCCTCATCGGTAGGTGGAATCGGGAGACAGCATGCGCAACAGCCTCGAAAGACTGGTTCGCATTACACATCAAGCATAGCAGGGCAAAAAATCCCGATCAGCAACGAACTTCACTGCCATTGCCTGCCCGTTGTATTCATGCCGCAGTCAGGTCCACTGCCTATTGCAGATCGGAAGGGATGTTCGCGAGGGCGCCTGAATTTCTTGAGCGCGGGCTCAGGCCAAGTTTTCCCTGTCGATATTTCTAACGATGGGGCTCAAAAAACGGTGCTCATAGAGTAGACGCGCAGTGGGAAGCGGACGTGCTGAGACCGTTCGTTGTAGCGAGGCAAGCTGGAGGATTACCCGGACACGCCTGCCCATTGACCAAACGATTCCGATGCATTTCCAGCGGGACGTTTTCCTCAGTCATTTTCGTCAACGAAAGCTACACATAAAATTAGGAAAGCGATATGAATACGGTCATCAAGCGAAGCATGGTGGTGTGCGCCGCGGTCGGATGCGGCGCAGCACATGCACAGTCCTCAGTGACGCTGTACGGGCTGGTGGATGCGGGTATTACGTACACGAACAATGCGACATCGAGCACCGGACATGGCGCGCTCGTGCAGTTTGCGTCCGGGTCTTCGCAGGGAGATCGCTGGGGGCTGACGGGTAAAGAGGACCTGGGTGGCGGACTCAAGGCGATCTTCACGCTCGAAAGCGGCTTTCAACTGTCCAACGGGGCCTTGGCGCAGAGCGGGCTCTTGTTCAATCGCGCAGCCTTCGTCGGCCTTGACGGACGCTTCGGCACGCTGACGCTCGGGCGGCAATACGACTTCATCGGCGATATCTTTCCGGCGTACTCGATTGCGGGAAATACGGCAGCGGGGATCCTCGCGTGGGGCATTCCGGCGTATGCGGCTGGCGGCTATACGCTCGATAACCGACTGTGGGGCGATAACGTCAATAACTCGGTGAAGTATCTTTCGCCGACGATTTCGGGCTTCAGTGTCGGGGCGATGTACGGTTTCGGCAACGTCGCCGGCTCGTTGGGCACCAACAGCTCGATGAATTTTCTGCTGAACTACAGCCAAGGCGGGCTCGCCGCATCGCTGTCATATTTCAAGCAGCATAACGCGACCAGCTCCGCGAATCTGACCGAATACGCCGGCGGTGCAACCTACAGCCTGGGGAAAGCGCAGATTTTTGGTGTCGTGACCGATGTTCAGTTGAGCAGCGGCACCCAGGCTCGGGCGCTGACCTACGACGGAGGCATGACTTACTTCGTCAAGCCCGATATTTCGCTTGGAGCAGGGTTCCAGTTCCAACAGCGCAACAACGGCGTCGGCAGCGCGAACCAGGTGACCATCGGGGCGGATTACTTCATTTCCAAGCGAACGGACGTGTATGTCGTCGGGGCGCTCGCGCACGATCATGCACACGGCGCGCAAATCGAAGCAGCGCTCGGATCACCGTCCAGCACGAGTTTTCAGACTGCGGCACGGATCGGCATTCGCCATAAGTTCTGACGGTCGCGGGTCGAGCGCGATGGCGAACCGGGAGGCGCCTATTTGTCTTCGACGCGGTATCGGCCGCTACATCGCCGCACCATAAAGATGATGCGCGTCGGTCAGTGCATCCGCGACGAGTTCCAGGCCGTCCCGGCACTGCTCCCGATCCTGCGGCCCGCCAAGGCAGATACGGATCGCCGCCGGCGGGTCGCCGTCCGTCGAAAATGCCGCACTCGCCACGGCGGCGACGTTTCGACTCCGCAGATGCTGCGCCAGATCCGGTGCGGTCCATAGGCACTCGCGCGGAATCGGCAACCAGAGATGGAAACCGTCGGGGTGGGCATCGAAAGGCCATGCGCCGAGAACGCGGCTGGCGATCGCCTGCCGTGCATGCGCCTCCGATCGAATCGCGGCCAGCATCTCGCTTGCCGTGCCGTCATTGATCCACTGGGTAGACAGCAGCATCGTGAACGGGCTCGGCATCACGGTCGTGGCGCGCAGTGCGCCGGCGATCCGCTGTGCTTCGCGCACCGTCGGCGCGAGCAGGTAAGCGATGCGCAACCCGGCGCCGAAGTTCTTCGACATGCCGGTCACGTAGTAGGTCAGTTCTGGCGCCAGCAGCGCCAGCGGGGGCGGCGCGCTCTGCGGCAGCATCGCATAGGCATCGTCCTCGATGATGGGCACGTTGTAGCGTGTGGCGATATCGGCCAACGCTTCGCGGCGCCGGAACGGTATCGTGAGCGTGCTCGGGTTCTGCAGGGTCGGGTTGCAGTACAGCGCAGCGGGCTGTCCGCTTCGGCAGAGCGACTCGAAGGCATGCGGCAACGGCCCGTCGTCGTCCCGCGGCAGCGGCTGTAACCGCACGCCCAGTTGCGATGCGATGGCCTTGATGCCGGGGTAAGCGAGCGAATCGAGGCAGATCGAGTCACCGCGGCTCGCAAGCCGGGAAACGAGCGCGACGAGGGCGCTGTGGATTCCCGGGCAAACGAGCACGGTATCGCTGCTGCAGCCGGGCAGGCGATTGGCCAGCCATGCGCGGCCGGCGGCGCGATCCGCCGGTGTGCCGCCGAAATCCTGATATCGCATCAATTGGTAAGGGTCCGCCGCGGCGAACAACGCGGCAGCCGATTCCTGCAGTCGCCCGGCCATCCCGGGCGGCTCCGGTGGCATGTTCATCGACATCTCGATGCCGCTCCCGCCCGACAGCGGGATCGTCCGGGTTGGGCCGCGCACGAACGTACCGCTTCCTGCCCGTGTATCGAGCAAGCCGCGCCTGCGGGCTTCAGCATACGCGCGGGCCACCGTCGTGTAGTTCAGGTTCAGCGCACCGGCGAGATCGCGCAGCCCGGGTAGGCGGTCGCGTGGTTTCAGCCGGCCCGCCGCCAGGTCTTCCTCGATCAGGTCGGGGATCAGCAGGTACGCCGGCTTCCTGCTTTCCAGGAGTCGCTTCGACCAATGATGGATTGTGTAATCCATACCTGTTTCCATTTGATGATTCATCAAAACGTTAGCATGGCGCATTAATCGGAAATATCTATCTCGCCATTCCGAAGCCAGATGATTGCATTGATCGCATCATGTATCGGATTGATGCATGGATGCACGCTCGATGCGCACGCATGCTTGCTTGTTGCTTCACACGGGTGCGCGCCGTCGCCCGGACGGGACACTTCCTGTCCGAACCGCATTCGGTCACGCAAGGATCGGACCGGCTGCATCGGCATTTATCGATTGAATGATCGGAGAGTGATCGCATCAGGTCTGTGCCTGGTTGGCATATGCGTTGCGTTAATGAGATCGCCCGGACTCGAAAGTGTTCGGGAATATCACTGAACTCATTATCAAACGGAGCGTGCCATGCCCGCAGTCAATCAGCCGTTGCACAAGAAGGGAGATTTCCTCGTCGATTACGAGGAAAAGGTGTTCGAAGACGTCAAGGCGGAACCGGGCGAGAAAGCGCTCGTGACGTTCCACACGGTTGCGTTCGAGGGATCGATCGGCTTCGTGAACCTGCTGCAGGCGACTCGCCTGCAACGCAAGGGATTCGAGACGTCGGTGCTGCTCTATGGCCCCGGCGTGACGCTCGGCCTTCAGCGCGGGTTTCCGACGCTCGGCGACGAGGCGTTTCCCGGTCATCTGAACTTCAACAAGCAACTCGTCAAGTTCATGGAAGAAGGCGGGAAAGTCTACGCGTGCCGTTTTGCGCTGCAGGCGCTCTACGGGCATGGCGAAGCGTCGCTGATCGAGGGCATTCGACCGATCAATCCGCTCGACGTGCTGGATATCCAGCTGCTTCACCGCAAGGAGAACGCGCTGGTCATCCATACCTGGACCGTTTGATCGAATGACGGGTGCCATCATGTCCGACAAACGCATCGTCCGGGCGGCAGCCGTCCAGATCGCTCCCGATCTGGAACGCGCCGGCGGCACGCTCGACAAGGTCTGCGCGGCGATCGACGAGGCCGCCGGCAAGGGCGTCCAGCTGATCGTCTTTCCTGAAACATTCGTGCCGTATTACCCGTACTTCTCGTTCGTGCGGACGCCGGTCGCATCCGGCGCCGATCACATGCGGCTATACGAGCAGGCCGTGGCGGTGCCGGGCCCCGTGACCCATGCCGTTGCGGAGCGCGCGCGTCTGCACGGGATGGTGGTCGTGCTCGGCGTGAACGAGCGCGATCACGGCAGCCTGTACAACACGCAGCTGATCTTCGACGTCGACGGGCGCCTCGCGGTGAAGCGCCGCAAGATCACGCCGACGTTTCACGAGCGGATGATCTGGGGGCAGGGCGACGCGGCCGGACTCAAGGTTGCGCAGACCGGTGTCGGACGGGTCGGTGCGCTCGCGTGCTGGGAGCACTACAACCCGCTCGCCCGTTATGCGCTGATGACGCAGCACGAGGAAATTCATTGCAGTCAGTTTCCCGGCTCGCTGGTCGGCCCGATCTTTGCGGAACAGATCGAAGTCACGATCCGCCACCACGCGCTGGAAGCGGGCTGCTTTGTCGTCAATGCGACCGGCTGGCTGACGGACGCCCAGATCGAGTCGATCACGGGCGATCCGAATCTGAAGAAAGCCCTGCGCGGCGGATGCAATACCGCGATCGTGTCACCGGAGGGGCAGCATCTGGCCGAGCCCTTGCGGGAGGGCGAAGGGATGGTGATCGCCGACCTGGACATGTCGCTGATCACCAAGCGAAAGCGAATGATGGATTCGGTCGGCCACTATGCACGGCCGGAACTGCTGAGTCTTGCCATCAACGATCGGCCGGCGACGACGGTGACCCCGATGGGGCTCAGCGTGCCGGCCGCACGCGACTTCGAGGGACATTGCCATGAGCGCGAACGCGAAACCGTCGGTGCAGAGCCGGCAATTGATGACTGAACTGCAGTCGGTCGGGCTGCGCCTCGCGGATCCGCGGGTGGGCGCCGCGAGCCGGCGCGGCGGCGCCGGGCCGTCCGATCACAAGGCCGTGACGGTCGACGGCGTGACCATCATGGTGCCGGTGCACACGAGTACCGCGTGGGATTCGCCGTTCGTCGCGGCGGCGCCTGATGCGGCGGGCGTCAGCCTGCTCTCGCGCGGCACCATCCCGATCGCGAGCATCAGCTTTCCGTCGAGCCCGCGCTTCTACGCGTTGCAGACATTGGAGGGCGTGCCGTACTCGCACATCGCGACGCTGCATGGCGCCGACGTGCTGGCGACCACGGTGTTGCAGACCTGCATTCGCTACGAGAGCCGGCGCAAGACCTGCCAGTTCTGCTCGATCGGCCAGTCGCTCGCGGCCGGCCGGACGATCGCCCGCAAGACGCCGGAACAGCTCGCCGAGGTTGCGCGCGCGGCGGTCCTGCTCGACGGCGTCAAGCACATGGTGTTGACGACCGGCACACCGCCGACGCCGGATCGCGGTGCGCGCGTGCTGTGCGAAAGCGCGTTCGCGATCAAGGCGGCCGTCGATCTCCCGATCCAGGCGCAATGCGAGCCGCCCGACGACGACAGCTGGTTCGACCGGATGAAGGCAAGCGGGATCGATACGTTGGGCATGCATCTGGAAGCCGTGACGCCGGCGGTGCGCGAACGGATCATGCCGGGCAAGGCGAGCGTGCCGCTGTCCCGATACATGGCGGCATTCCGCGCGGCCGTCGGCGTGTTCGGCCGCGGCCAGGTCAGCACCTACATCCTCGCCGGGCTCGGCGACAGCGCGGCCGCGATCCTCGACATGTCGCGCGAACTGATCGGGTTTGGCGTGTATCCGTTCGTCGTGCCGTTCGTCCCGATCAGCGGCACGCCGCTGGAGAGTCATCCCGCGCCGTCGCCGGACTTCATGCGGGCGGTGCTCGAACCGCTCGGCGCCATGCTGCGCGACGCCGGCATGCGCTCCGCCGACATCAAGGCAGGCTGCGGAAAGTGCGGCGCCTGCTCGTCGCTTTCGACCTACGAGGGGTGAGCATGTACTGCGCAGAGATGGGACTGGCCGACTGCCGCGACACCTACCGACCCGCCGAATACCGGATCAAATGGGCGGCGCTTCCGTGGGAAATCGACGAAGCGTACAAATTGCGCCGGGCGGTGTTCTGCATCGAGCAGGGGATCTTCGCCGGCGACGATCGCGACGATATCGATCGCCACGCGCAACTGCTGGTCGCAGTCAGCTGCTGCGCGGGGCTGCCCGAGCAGGTGGTCGGCACGGTGCGGATTCATGAAACCGTGCCCGGAACCTGGATGGGCTCGCGGCTGGCGGTGCATCCGGCATTTCGCAGGCAGGGCAGGATCGGCTCGATGCTGATCGCACTTGCCGTCAGCAGCGCGCATGCCGAAGGTTGCCGGACCTTCGTCGCACACGTGCAATCGCAGAACGTGCCGCTGTTTCGTCGGCTTCACTGGGATGCGCTCGGCGAGGAAACGTTGTTCGGACGTCCTCATCAACTGATGCAGGCCCGGCTGGCGCACTATCCGCCGTGCGGCACGCCGTTCGAGGGTTTCGTCCTGCGCTCGGAGGTGCGGCCATGAGTGTCGACGGTCGCATCGCAACGCTGCGCGCAAGTCGCGGCTTCCAGCACAAGCACGACATCTCCGGCGTGGTCGCATCGCTCGCGGCGTCATTGCCGAACGGCGAGCGGGATCTTGCACAGGCGGTGGCACTCGGCGACGACTGCGCGGCGATTCCCGATGCGGACGGTTACCTGTTGTTCGCGATCGAGGGCATGGTCGGCGATTTCGTCGAGTCGATGCCGTGGTTCGCGGGGTACAGCGGCGTGATGGCGAACGTCAGCGACATCTATGCGATGGGCGGGCGGCCGATCGCCGTCGTCGATGCACTGTGGAGCGACGGAATCGACGCCGCGCGGCCGGTGCTCGCCGGGATGGCCGCAGCTGCGTCGGCGTATGGCGTGCCGATCGTCGGCGGCCACAGCAACACGCGCAGCGCGCAGGGGCAACTGGCCGTATCGATCCTGGGCCGGGCCCGCGCGCTGCTGTCGAGCTTCAGTGCGCGGCCGGGCGATCGCCTGATGATGGCGGTCGACCTGCGTGGCGCATTCGAGGATCCGTATCCGTTCTGGAATGCGTCGGTCGGCGCGCCGCCGGCCCGGCTGCGCGGCGATCTCGAGATCCTGCCGGCGCTGGCCGAAGACGGGCTGTGCGATGCCGCGAAGGATATCTCGATGGCGGGCGTGCTCGGTACGGCGCTGATGCTCGTCGAATGCTCGCGCGTGGGCGCGCGCATCGAACTCGACGCGATCCCGCGCCCGCCCGGCGTCGACTTCGATCGCTGGCTGACGGCCTTTCCGAGCTACGGGTTCCTGATGTCGGTCCGGCCGGCGCATGCCGACGCGATCGTGGAACGCTTCGCGGCGCGCGGGCTCGCGTGTGCCGTGATTGGCGATATCGACGCCACGCGCGAGGTCGTCGTCGAAGAAGCGGGCGAAACGGCGGTGCTGTGGGATTTCCGGATCGAACCGTTTATGACCGGCGGCGGAGGTGTCCGATGAGTGGCGACGCGTTGCGCATCGCGCTGCTGACCCATTCGGTGAATCCGCGCGGCGGTGTCGTGCACGCACTGGAACTCGCCAGTGCGCTGCACGAAGCGGGCAGCGACGTCACCGTGTTCGCGCCGGCCGCGCCGGGCGAGGCGATGTTCCGGGATGTCCCGTGCCGCGTCGTGCTGGCGCGCGTCGATGGCCGCCCTGGCAGCATCGCGGAAATGGTGTCCGCGCGGATTGCCGCGATCAGGCGCGCATTGCTGGAGCACGAGGCGGGCGGGTTCGACGTCCTGCATGCACAGGACAGCATCACGGGCAATGCGCTGGCCGAGTTGCGGCAGTCAGGCGCAATAGACGGTTTCGTACGGACCGTGCATCACCTCGACGTATTCGACGACCCGCAGCTCGAACGCTGGCAGGAACGTGCGTGGCGCGCGGCGGACCAGGTGCTGTGCGTGAGCGCCGTGTGGGCGGCCACGATGCGCAAGACGTTCGGGGTCGACGCAAGCGTGGTGCCCAACGGCGTGGACGTTGCCCGGTTCTCTCGTGCGGACCAGGCGGACATGCAGGCGGTGCGGCAGCGGTATGGCCTGCACGGCGGTCCGATTGTCCTGGCGATCGGCGGGATCGAGGAGCGAAAAAACTCGATCGCGTTGCTCGAGGCGTTCGCCCGATTGCGCGGCACGATGCCCGATGCACGGCTCGTGATCGCGGGCGGCGCGAGCCTTCTCGATCACGACGCATACGCGCGCCGCTTCGTCGCGCGCGCCGCTGCCCTCGGGCTGGGGATCGGCGTCGACGAACCCGTCGTGTCGACGGGGCCGCTCGACGACGCGGCGCTGGTCGCGCTGATGCACTGTGCCGACGTGGTGTCGATGGTGTCGGTTCGAGAGGGATTCGGCCTGGTCGTGCTCGAGGGGCTTGCTTGCGGAAAGCCGGTCGTCGTGTCCGAAATCGAACCCTTTACCGAGTATCTGGACGAGCACGCGTGCGTGTGGGCCGATCCCGCCGATGTGGATTCGATTGCCGACGCGCTGCACGACGCGCTCTCGGGACGGCGTGTTCCCGATTTCGCACATGCCGTCCCCGCTGTGCTGAACCGCTACTCATGGGAAGCGAGTGCGCGAAGGCATCTGGATATCTACCGGGCCCGGCTGGCGCAGCGTGCGCGAGTCGTGTCCACTGAATGAGGAGGAATCATGCCGGTCATGCATTTTCGGGTTCGTTGGCCCGATCAGTCGGAAACAAATTGCTATTCGCCTTCGACCGTCGTGTCGGAATTCTTCACGCCCGAGACGCAGTACGCGCTCGATGACTTCGTCGAGCGAGCCCGACGCGCACTGGGTATCGCGTCCGATCGCGTCCGCGAGAAATACGGATTCGCGTGCTCGGCCGCGATGGACGAGCTGGCACGGATCGAAGCGAACGCGGAACGATTTGCGCCGCAGGGCGACGCGACCGTGACCGTCATCGAACTCGTTTGACGCGTATGGCACGCAGGAATCCACTGTCTTTTTCAACACACATTCAGGACTGCATCATGTCAAGCGAACCCGTTGTTTCATCCAGCGTCCCGGATTCCGATTCCCATCTGCGCGTAGCCGTCATCGGCGGCGGGCAGGCGGGGTTGTCGATCAGCTACTACCTGAAGCAGGCAGGTATCGATCATCTCGTATTCGAAAAGGAGACCGTGACGCACACGTGGCGCAAGCAGCGCTGGGACGCGTTCTGTCTCGTGACGCCGAACTGGCAGTGCGCGCTGCCGGGCTATCCGTATCGCGGTGCCGATCCGCACGGCTTCATGACGAAAGACGAGATCGTCGAGTATCTCGACGGATTCATCCGCAGCGTCGATGCACCGGTGCTGGAACATACCGCCGTCGAGCGTGTGACGCGCGACGCGGACGGACGCTATCGCATCGCGACGTCGCGCGGCGCGTACACGGCGGATCAGGTCGTCGTTGCATCGGGCGGCTACCATCGGCCGATCGTGCCGCGGATGGCCGAGCGGTTGCCGGCAACGATCGTGCAGATCCAGTCGTCGGAATACCGGAATCCGGCCGCATTGCCGGACGGGCCGGTTCTCGTGGTCGGATCGGGACAGTCGGGCGCGCAGATCGCAGAAGACCTCCACCTCGCCGGGCGGAAGGTGTTCCTCGCGGTGGGCGATGCACCGCGCTGTGCGCGTTTCTACCGGGGCAGGGACGTCGTCGACTGGCTGGCCGACATGCAGTACTACGACATGCCGGTCGATGCACATCCGCTGCGCGAAGGCGTGCGCGACAATACCAACCATTATGTGACCGGCCGCGATGGCGGGCGCGATATCGATCTGCGCCGCTTTGCGGCCGAAGGGATGGAACTGTACGGCCGGCTGGAGGATTTCTCGGGCGGGCAGTTGCGCTTCTCCGCGGACCTGTCGGCGCAGCTCGACAGCGCCGATGATACGTACAACCGGATCAATGCCGGCATCGATGCCCATATCGAGAAGAACGGGATCGCGGCGCCGCCGGCGACGCGCTACGAGCCCGTGTGGCGTCCGGCCGGCGAGCGCACGGCGCTCGATCTCGCGGCCAGCGGCATCGCATCGGTCGTCTGGTGCATCGGCTTCACTCCGGATTTCAGCTGGCTGGATGCGCCGGTATTCAACGGCCGCGGTTATCCCGCGCACCGGCGCGGTGTGACGCCGGTTCCGGGGCTCTACTTCGTCGGGCTGCCCTGGCTATATACGTGGGGTTCCGGGCGATTCTCCGGGGTGGCGCGCGATGCCGCCCATATCGTCGACCAGATCCAGGCCGGGACGACGGCCGCGCGGCGCTCGGCCGAAAGCCTGGCCGCCTGACGCCGATGCATACCGCCATCCATCGCTATCGGGCCGGCATGCCGCAACTCGCGCACACGGGGCTCGCGGAGAACTGGCTGCTCAAGGAGTGCGGGCAGCGTCACTGGGACGCGCTGGCCGCGCACGGCGGCCGCGACGTCCCCGAGTTCTTCGACGACGAGGGGCGGCGTGCCTATGCGTCGTTCGTTGCGGTGCACGTCGACATGAACCGCCGTCACGCGATTCGCGAGAACGACACGTTCGCGCTTCATGTCGCGCTTCGCAGGGTCGGCCCGATTCGCCATTTCAGCGAGCAACGGATCCGGCACGGCGACGATGAAGCCGGTATCGTGCGGATGATGTCGACGTTCGTGACGCGCGAACACGCCGGCAGCAACCGCTCGGTGGCGAAGGCGCGCATGACCGGCATCGACGGCCGCACCGGACCCGTCCAGGCCGATGCGCTGGCGATGGCGGAACGTGCGAAGAAGTTGCGCGTGCGGGATGCGTCGATCGTGCCGGCGCTCGCAGGCCTCGCGGAGGGCAACGGCGCAAGCGTCTCGTTTCTGCCGTGCCCGAACATGGATTTCAATGGCGCGGACCTGCTTTACTTCGCCAGCTTCCAGGCATTCGTCGACCGCGCGGAATGGCAGCATTACCGCTTCGAGCAAGCCCCCGTGCTGGCGGCGCGTCAACTGTACTTTCACGGAAATCTCGACATCGGCGATTCGTTGACCGTGCGTTTCGCGCGTGCTCGATCCGATGCAGATGGCCTGTTGCACTGGAGCGAAATCGTGCGCGACGACGACGGGACGAAGATTGCCGATGTGATCACGCAAAAGCGCTGGAGTCGGGCATGAACGAAGCGGCATGCATGGAGCCGGGCACCGGCGTGGAGAACGTCACTCGGAACGATCGAGGCGCGCGCGCGGTGCCGCTGCGGAAACTCTACACGCGCAGCGATCTCGACGCCGTCGCGCATCTCGACGGCATGCCCGGAGCGTGGCCCTATGTGCGCGGGCCGTACGCGTCGATGTATACCGATCGCCCATGGACGATCCGGCAATACACGGGGCATGCCGACGCCGCAGATTCCAATCTCGCGTTTCGCACGGCACTCGAGCAGGGCGCGCAGGGGTTGTCCGTGGCATTCGACCTGGCAACGCAGCGGGGCTACGACTCGGACTGCACCGAGGCGCGGGCCGACGTCGGCTTGGCCGGTGTCGCGATCGATACGGTCGAGGACATGGTGCGGCTGTTCGACGGCATTGCGCTCGACGCCACGACCGTGTCGATGACGATGAATGGCGCGGTCCTGCCGATCATGGCGGCGTTCGTCGTGGCCGCCGAGGAGCAGGGCGTGCCGCCCGGGCGGATCGGCGGGACGATTCAGAACGACATCCTGAAGGAGTACATGGTCCGCAATACGTGGATCTTCGAGCCGGAACCGTCGATGCGGATCGTCGCCGACGTCGCGTTGTGGCTGGCACGGCATGCACCGCGCTTCAATGCGCTGTCGGTGTCGGGATATCACTTCCAGGAAGCCGGCGCCGATGCCGTGCTCGAGCTCGCGCTGACGCTGTCGAACGCGCGCGCGTACGTCGACACGCTGGCCGCACGCGGCATGCCTGCGGATGAAGCCTGCTCCCGTTTGAGCTTTTTCTTCGGCGTCGGCAGCGATTTCTATACGGAAATCGCCAAGCTGCGCGCGGCGCGCCTGCTGTGGGCGGAGATCGCACACGCGTGCGGCGCGCGTTCGCCCCGGGCGTGCGCACTGCGCATGCATTGCCAGACGTCGGGCTGGTCGTTGACGGCACAGGAGCCGGAAAACAACATCGTTCGCGTGACGGCGCAGGCGATGGCCGCGGCGTTCGGCGGCACGCAGTCGCTGCACACGAATGCGTACGATGAAGCGCTTGCGCTGCCTTCCGCGGCGGCGGCGCGCCTCGCGCGCAATACGCAGCTGATTCTGCAGCATGAAACGGGACTGTGCGACACGATCGATCCGTGGGCCGGCTCGTACATGATGGAGTCGCTGACAGACGACATCGCGACACGCGTGCGCGCCGAGCTGGCCGCCATCGACGCGCAGGGCGGCGTGATCGCCGCGATCGAGTCCGGCTGGGTCAAGCGGCGCTTGCTGCGCGCCGCGGCCGCGACGCAGGCGCAGGTCGATTCCGGGCGCCGGACCGTGGTTGGCGTGAACCGTTTCGTCGCGGACGAACCGACTGGCGAATTCATGGTGTGCGAGATCGACGGCCGTCACGTGCGTGCCGGGCAGGCGCGGCGAATCGCAGCCGTCAAGGCCGCGCGCGATCCGGCGCGGGTTGCGACGGCGTTGCAGCGGCTGGCCGATGCCGCGCGCGACGGCACCGGAAACCTGCTGGCACTGGCGATCGACTGCATGCGGGCACGTGCGACCGTCGGGGAGTGTACGCGCGCGCTGGAATCGGTATGGCCGCGGCATGTCGTGGCGGTGGAAGCGGACGGCGAGGGCGTCTACGGCGAACATCGGCGAGACGACGCTGCATGGCGGGCGGCGAAGGGCTGCGTCGACCGGCTGGCGAAACGCGTGGGACGCAGGCCGCGCATCATGATCGCCAAGCTCGGCCAGGACGGGCACGACCGCGGTGCGGCCGTCGTCGCAGCTGCGCTCGAGGACGCCGGATTCGACGTCCTGCGCCTGCCGCTGTTTCAGCAGCCGGCATGTGTGGCGGCAGCCGCGCACGCATATGGCGCCGACATCGTGGGCATTTCGTCGTTGTCGGGTGCCCACCTCGAACTGGTCGAAGGGCTAGTCCACGCACTGGCGTCGTATGACGCCGCGATTCAGGTGGTGTTGGGCGGAATCTTTCCCGTGGCGGATGCGCGACACCTGAAGATGAAGGGTGTCGCGGCGACGTTCGGGCCCGGCGCACCGATCGACGCTATCGCCGAAGCGCTGTGCGCATGTGTCGAGCGGGCTCGATGTGGACACCTGGCGGCGGGCGCCAGCTGACGCTTCCTCGTGCGCCGCAACAAGTCCGTGATGGAATGCGTGCGCGATTTCGGCGCGCAACTGCACACGGTATTGCTCGCCGGCGTCGTATGCGCGAGCAGCGATCTTTATCACCACAGCAGATAAACGTATCCGAATCGCTTCGTTGACGCACGCCGGCACGCCCTCGTAGATTCGCGTTTTGACCAAATCAGGGCCGTGCCGTGACGACTACCGCCATCCGCGACGCCGCGACGCTATCCGCTGGACATCCTGCCCTGCGACCGGACGCCGCGACGCAGCATTTCGACATCGTGCCGTTCGACGCGCCGCTCGGCGCCGAGGTGATCGGCCTGAACCTGTCGCAACCGCTCGGCGCCGACGACTTCGCGCGCATCCATCGCGCGCATCTCGATCACCACGTGCTGGTGTTTCGCGACCAGCGCATCACGCCGGACGAGCACATCGCGTTCAGCCGCCGCTTCGGCCCGCTGCAGATTCACGTGCTGCACCAGTTCGCGCTGGCCGGCCACCCGGAAGTGCTGATCGTGTCGAACATCGTCGAGAACGGCAAACCGGTCGGGCTCGGCGACGCCGGCCATTTCTGGCATTCCGACCTGTCGTACAAGGAAAAACCCAGCCTCGGCTCGCTGCTGCACGCGCAGGAACTGCCGGCGGAAGGCGGCGATACGCTGTTCGCGAACATGCATCTCGCGTGGGACACGCTGCCCGCGCACCTGCGCCGCGCGGTCGCAGGGCTACGCGCCGAGCATACGTATCTCGCGCGCTACGCGGAACTGCAGGCGCGCAGCCCGTGGCGGCCCAACCTGTCGCCCGAACAGATCGCGCAGGTCGCGGCGGTCGTGCATCCGGTCGTGCGCACGCATCCTGAAACCGGCCGCAAGGCGCTGTTCGTCAGCGAGCATTTCACGACGCGCATCGTCGGCTTGCCCGACGACGAAAGCCGCGCGCTGCTCGACGAGCTGTTCGCGCACAGCGTGCGCGCCGAGCACCTGTATCGGCACGCCTGGCGTGACCACGATCTGGTGTTCTGGGACAACCGTTCGCTGATGCATCTCGCCGCCGGCACGCCCGACCACCTGCGCCGCAAGCTGTACCGCACGACGATCGAGGGCGACGCGCCTTTCTGAGCCGCGCGCCGCGTCATTCATTTCCGCCCCATCCTGACCGGAGTTCCGATGTCGTTTTCGTTCTTGCCGGCGCGTCGCGCGCTGGCGGCCACGCTCACCGCCGCGCTTGCCTTCGCGGGCGCGATCATCCCGCAAGCCGCGCATGCGGAGGGCCGCATCCGCATCGCCGAGCAGTTCGGCGTCGTCTACCTGATGCTGAACGTCGCGCGCGACCAGCAACTGATCGAGAAGGAAGGGCGCAAGGCCGGCCTCGACATCAAGGTCGACTGGGTGCGGCTGTCGGGCGGCGCGGCCGTGAACGACGCGCTGCTGTCGGGCGCAGTCGACATCGCGGGCGCGGGCGTCGGTCCGCTGTTGACCGTGTGGGATCGCACGCGCGGCCGGCAGAACGTGAAGGGCGTCGCGTCGCTCGGCAATTTTCCGTACTACCTCGTGAGCAGCAACCCGAACGTGAAGACAATCGCCGACCTGAGCGCGAAGGACCGTATCGCGGTGCCGGCGGTCGGCGTGTCGGTGCAGTCGCGCGTGCTGCAGTACGCGGCCGCGAAGCAGTGGGGCGACAAGCAGTTCGACAAGCTCGACGCGTTCACGCAGGCGATTCCGCATCCGGACGCGACGGCCGCGATTCTCGCGAACAGCAACGTGATTACCGGTCACTTCGGCAATCCGCCGTTCCAGGAGCAGGAACTCGCCGGCAACCCGAACGCGCACATCGTGCTGAATTCGTATGACGTGCTCGGCGGCCCGAGTTCCGCGACGGTGCTGTACGCGACCGAGAAATTCCGCGACGACAACCCGAAGACCTACCGTGCGTTCGTCGCCGCGCTGGCCGAAGCCGCACGGCAGATCGCGGCCGATCCGGAACGCGCGGCCGATACCTATATTCGCGTGAACGGTTCGAAGATCGATCGCGCGCTGCTGCTGAAGATCCTGCGCAATCCGCAGGTGCAGTTCAAGACCGCGCCGCAGAACACGCTGCCGCTCGCGCAGTTCATGCATCGCACCGGCGCGATCCGCAACGAACCGAAGTCGTGGCGCGATTATTTCTTCGACGATCCGGCGACGGCCGGCGGCAGTTGAACGGCACCGATGCTGTGACGCCGCGATCGACGCTTATGCGTCGGCGCGGTTTCGATATGCGCAATCGATGGTTGGTCCGCACGGTGCCCGGCCGTATGTTGATGCTTTTCCCGCAAGAGATTCGATCGTGAACGCCACTTCTCCCCGAACCTGGTTGCCGCCGTATGCGGCACGTGGCGGCGCGTCGCCGGCCGCATCCGCCGTGCCCGATACGCGTGCCGACGATCGCCCGGCCGCGCAGGCCGGCACGCACAGCGAACGCCTGCTGGCGATCGACCAGGTCAGCCTCGAATACCGCAGCGGCGCGCGGATCGTTCGTGCGACGCATCAGGTGAGCTTCGACGTGTACGGCAGCGACCGCTTCGTGCTGCTCGGCCCGTCGGGGTGCGGGAAATCCACGCTGCTGAAGGCGATCGCCGGCTTCATCGAGCCCGTCTCGGGTTCGATCGCGCTCGACGGCCGGCCCGTGCGCGGGCCGGGGCCCGACCGCATCGTCGTGTTCCAGGAATTCGATCAGTTGCCGCCGTGGAAGACGGTCGTCGAGAACGTCGCGTTTCCGTTGCGCGCCGCCGCGAAGCTGTCGCGCGCCGAAGCACGCGAGCGCGCGCTGCACTATCTCGACAAGGTCGGCCTGAGCACGTTTGCCGATGCCTATCCGCATACGCTGTCGGGCGGCATGAAGCAGCGCGTCGCGATTGCGAGGGCGCTGGCGATGCAGCCGCGCGTGCTGCTGATGGACGAGCCGTTCGCCGCGCTCGATGCGCTCACGCGCCGCAAGATGCAGGAGGAACTGCTTCGGCTGTGGGACGAGTTCCGCTTCACGCTGCTGTTCGTCACGCACTCGATCGAGGAGGCGCTCGTGGTCGGCAACCGGATTCTGCTGCTGTCGCCACATCCGGGCCGCGTGCGCGCGGAGCTCAACAGCCACGAGCATTCGCTCGACAACGTCGATACCGGCGACTTCCGCGACAACGTCGCCCGAATCCACCGCCTGCTGTTCGACACCGACGCACCGCAGGTGCCCACGACGGAGGATGCCGCATCATGAGTACGATCGATCCGGTCCTGCCGCCGCTGCCGCCCGTGCGCGACGAATACACGCGCACGCTCGACGCGGTGCCGGACACCGAACGCGCGGCGCCCGCGCCGCTGCTGCGCCGGATCGCCGGCGCCGCATGGTTTCGCCGTAGCGTCATCGCACTGGTGCTGATCGCCGTCTGGGAGATCGTCGCGCGCGTCGTCGCGAACGATCTGCTCGTCCCGACCTTCGGCGCGACGCTGGCCGCGTTCGTGCAGGGCATCGAGTCGGGCGAACTGCTCGTGAAGACGGGCATCTCGATGTCGGTGCTGCTGCGCGGCTATGCGCTGGGCGTGCTGCTGGCGTTCGCGCTGACGTCGCTCGCGGTATCGACGCGCATCGGCCGCGATCTGCTGACGATGCTCACGTCGATGTTCAATCCGCTGCCGTCGATTGCATTGCTGCCGATCGCGCTGCTGTGGTTCGGGCTCGGCACCGGCAGCCTGCTGTTCGTGCTCGTGCACGCGGTGCTGTGGCCGCTCGCGCTCAGCATCTATACCGGCTTCGTCGGCGTGCCAGCCACGCTGAGAATGGCCGGGCGCAACTACGGGCTCACGGGCCTGCGCCAGATCGCGCTGATCCTCGTGCCGGCCGCGCTGCCGTCGATCCTGTCGGGCCTGCGCGTGGGCTGGGCCTTCGCGTGGCGCACGCTGATCGCGGCCGAGCTCGTGTTCGGCGCGAGCGCGGGGCAGGGCGGGCTTGGCTGGTACATCTTCCAGAACCGCAACGAGCTGTACACGGATCGCGTGTTCGCGGGCCTCGCGGCCGTCATCGTGATCGGGCTGCTGGTCGAGAACCTCGTGTTCGATACGCTCGAACGCGTGACCGTGCGGCGCTGGGGCATTCAGCACTGACGCGTCGGGACGCGATCAGTCCCGGCGCATGCGTGACGTAAGCTGAAATCGGCCCCTCACGCGGGGTGGGTAGGTCCCAATCCTTGCGGACGGCGAGTCACGTACGCCGCGTGACGGATACCGCATCGCGCGCTGCCGCGACGTGCCCCGATCCACCGGAACAGGGGCCTGCCGAATGACTGCCCGTGGTGCCGTCGATCCGCGCGACGCATGGCGCGATGCGCGCGGAGGGCTGCCTGGTGCGGCCGATCCGGCAGCAAGCGGAGCGAGACGCGTCATAGCTTGCCCGGCCTCGGGTCAGGCACGAAACCGTCGCGGTTCGGCATCTGCACGCGCGGCAGCGTGCGCGCGTCGAGCCTGGCGTCGCCGGGCACGATGCCGTTCAGGTGGAGGACGTACGCGGTGACCGCATAGACGTCGTCCGCGCTCAGCGATTGCGGCGCGTTGTACGGCATTGCACGGCGAATGTAGTCGAACAGCGTCGTCGCGTACGGCCAGTAGCTGCCGACCGTCTTTTTGGGCTTCGCGCTCGCGAGCGAGCCGATGCCTCCGACGAGCGGATCGCCGACGCCGCCTTCGCCGCCGGCGCCGTGACACATCGCGCACTTGTCCGCGAACACGTGGCCGCCGCGGGCGACCGTGCCCGCACCGGGTGGCAGGCCGCTGCCGTCCGGTGCGACGTCGATGTCCCACGGGGCGAGCGCAGCGCGGTCGATCGGCTGCCCGAGTCCGAAGCCGGCGCCGAATGCGTTCGACGTCATCGCGCAGGCTGCAAGCAGGCATCCGAGCGGCTTACGCATTGCGCACCTCGCCGTCCGTGCCGACGCGCCAGTTCTGGATACCGTTGTAGTGATACTGCGAGTTCAGGCCGCGCGCGGCGACGAGCGCGTCGCGGGTCGGTTGCACGTAGCCGGTCTCGTCGGTCGCACGGCTTTGCAGGTCGGCCGGCTCGCCGCGCCATATCCAGTCGGCCTCGAAGCGCGTCAATGCGCGGTCGCGTACGTCGCCGGCGAGCCGTGCCGGCCGCCACGTGCGACCGCCGTCGGTCGACACGTCGACGGCGCGAATTCGGCCACGGCCCGACCATGCGTAGCCGCTGACCGGGTAATACCCGTGCGCGGCGAGCCGGTGCCCGGCCGATGGCCGCGTGATGACCGACTTCGCGTCCATCTCGAACACGAACTGGCGCGCGCAGCCGTCGGGAAGCAGAGTCGTATATTTCGACGTTTCCTCGCGCGTTATCTCCGGCGCGCGCACCAGTTTCAGCCGTCGCAGCCACTTGATGTTCGTATTGCCTTCGAAACCCGGCACGATCAGCCGCACCGGGTAGCCGTTCTCCGGGCGCAGCCGTTCGCCGTTCTGCGCATAGACGACCAGCGCGCGCTCGAGGATCCGATCGAGCGGCAGGCTGCGCGTCATCGCCGCGCCGTCCGCGCCTTCGGCGAGCAGCCAGCGTGCGCCGGCATCGACGCCCGTTTCATCGAGCAGCGTCGACAGCCGGACGCCGGTCCATTCGCAGCACGACAGCAACCCGTGCGTGAACTGAACGGGCAGCCCGCTCGGGCCGTTCCATTCGCTGCCCGTGTTGCCCGAGCATTCGAGGAAGTGGATCCGCGATTCGGACGGAAAACGCAGCAGGTCGTCGATCGTGAAGACGCGCGGCTCGCGCACGAGGCCGTGCACGACGACGCGATGGCGCCGCGCATCGATATCCGGCACGCCCGCGTGATGACGCTCGTAGACGAGCCCGTTCGGCGTGATGTCGCCGAACAGGTCGGCGAGCGGCGTCATCGACGAGCCGGAGCCGGGCAGCGCGGGCGTGCGGGCGCTGCGACGGATCACGTCGCGCTCGTGCTGCCCCGGCGCGCCGTACGGAGGCGACAGCAGCGGCGCGCCGGGCGCGCGCGTCCACGGAGGCACGTCGAGCGGCTGGCTCGCGAGCGCGCCGCCGGTGGGCAGCATCGCGGCCGCCCAGCCGCCGGCGAGCTGGCGCAGCGCCGCGCGCCGGCCGGAGCGCGGCGCTCGGGGAGGAAAACGGGAATCGGTCATGGTCGAGCGTGTGTAGCACGCGGGAGCCGCGCGCGGGGAAACGATGATTTTCGGCAACCGGGCGCGGCGCGGCAAACAACGATTCCCGCTTTGCTTATCGCGACCGTTGCGCCGCGCCCGATGCACGTGCCGTCAGCACTCCACGGGCAGCCCGCTGACGAACGCGAGCTGCCGGTTCCTCGACGACCCGCTGCCGATGTTCGAGATCGCGGCGATCTTGCGATGGCCGTCCGACGTCGAGGTGCTCGCGTCGCCGGCCGCATCCGGGTGCCGCCACGCGGACATGTTGCCGGATGCGCGCTGGACGATGGCGTCGAGATGGATCTGGCGGGGAGACGCGGAAGTCGATTGGCTCATGGCAGCGGTTCGGTGAAGGGCAAAGGTCAAGCGAGGGCGGGCAGCGGCGACGCTGCCCGGGCGTTGGGCAGCATCGGCAGCGCATCGAGCAGCGACGCGGTGTACGGGTGCGACGGCGCGCCGAACACGCGCTCGACCGGGCCGCTTTCGACCACCCGGCCGCCGCGCATCACAAGGATCCGGTCGGCGACGTGATGCACGACGCCGAGATCGTGCGAGATGAACAGCATCGCAGTGCCGTGCTCGGCCTGCAGATCGGCAAGCAGATCCAGCACCTGCGCCTGGATCGACACGTCGAGCGCGCTGACGGGCTCGTCCGCGACGAGCAGCGCCGGGTTCGACGCGAACGCGCGCGCAATCGCGACGCGCTGCCGCTGCCCGCCGGACAATTCGCGCGGGTAGCGGTCGATGCAGCCGGCGCCGAGTTGCACTTCGTCGAGCAGTTGCAGCACGCGGCGGCGGCGCGCATCGCCGCGGATACCGGCCGCGTCGAGGCTTTCGCCGACGATCTGTCCGACCGAGCAGCGCGGGTCGAACGAGCTGTACGGGTCTTGCGCGATCAGTCGCAGCCGGGCGCGACGCACGCGGCGTGCGGCTTCCGGCACACCGCTCCATGGCTGGCCGTCGAGCGCGACGGTGCCGCTGTCCGGTTCGACGAGCCCGAGCACGATCCGTGCAACCGTGGACTTGCCGGAGCCGGATTCGCCGACGATGCCGAGCGTCTCGCCCCGTGCGAGCGTGAACGACACGCCGTCGACCGCGGCCGGCGCGGCGCGATCGCCGTAGCGTTTCGTCAGCGCGTCGACGGCCAGTACCGGTACCTGCGTATCGATGCGCTTCGGCGGCAGCGGCACGCGCGCGGCGGTCGCGAGCCGGAACCCGCGCGATGCGGCGGTGGGAATCGCCGCGAGCAATTCGTGCGTGTACGGGTGCGCCGGCGCGGTCAGCACGTCGCGCGCCGGCCCCTGTTCGACGACCTGGCCGGCGCGCATCACGAGCACGCGATCGGCGAGCTCGGCGACGACCGCGAGATCGTGGCTGATCAGCAGCACCGCGTCGCCGGCATCGCGGCGCGCGCGCAGCAGCGACAGGATCTGGCGCTGCACGGTCATGTCGAGCGCGGTGGTCGGCTCGTCGGCGATCAGCAGCGATGCGCCGCCCGCGATCGCGGTGCCGATCAGCACGCGCTGCCGCAAGCCGCCCGACAACTGGTGCGGATACTGCGGCAGCCGCCGCTCGGGATCGTCGATGCCGACCGCACGCAGCAGGTCGGCGCTGCGCGCCGCGACATCGCGCCCGCGCGTGTTGCGCAACGCCTCCGCGACGAGGTCGCGCACGCGCCACAGCGGATCGAGCGACACCAGCGCGTCCTGCAGCACGTAGCCGATCCGGCGCCCGCGTATCGCGCGCCAGTCACGTTCGCGATGGCCGCGCGCGTCGGCGCCGGCGATCTCGAAGCGTTCGGCGTCGATCACCGCGTTGGGTCCGTTCAGCCCGACGAGGCTGCGTGCGGTGACCGACTTGCCGGAACCCGATTCGCCGACGAGCGCGACGCATTCGCCGGCATGCACGGCGAGGTCGAGCGGTCCGACGACGGGCTGCGTGCCGTGCGCGCCGCGAAAGCCGATCGTCAGGCGCTCGATGCGGACCAGCGGTGCGGCGCGGGCCGGCGTTGCCGGCGTGGCGGATGCGGTCGTGCTCATGCTGCCTCCCTGCGTTCGAAGCGCGCCTGCCAGTAGCCGCCGAGCGCATTCACGGCGATCACGGCCGCAGTGATCGCGACGCCGGGCCACACCGCGATCCACCACGCGTTGTACAGGTAGTTGCGGCCCTCGGCGAGCATCAGCCCCCATTCGGCGGCGGGCGGCTGCGGCCCCATGCCCAGGAAGCTCAGTCCCGACGTGCCGATGATCGCGGTGCCGAGCCCGATCGTCGCGAGCACCGGTACCTGCGCGATCGCATGCGGCAGCACGTGCCGCCAGACCAGCACCGCCGGCGCGAGGCCGAGCGTGCGCGCGTGCTCGACGTAGCCGGAAGCCGCGACGACGAAGGTTTGCGCCCGCACCACGCGCGCAAAGCGCGGCACCGACGCGACGCCGAGCGCGAACACGAGGTTCACCGCGCCGGGGCCGGTGAACGAGATCAGCATCAGCGCGAGCAGCAGGTCGGGGAATGCGGACACGACGTCGAGCACGCGCGTGATCAGCTCGTCGAGCCAGCCGCGCGCAAGGCCGGCAAGCAGCCCGAGCGCGGTGCCGAACAGCGTTGCGACGCCGATCGCGGCCGCGCTGATCGACAGCGAGTAGCGTGCGCCGTACACGACGCGCGAGAAGATGTCGCGGCCCAGCTGGTCGGTGCCGAGCCAGTGCTCGGCACTGCTGCCGAGCTGCGCGGCCAGCGGATCGGCGGCCAGCGGATCGTAGTGCGCGAGCCAGCCCGGTGCGATGACCGCAATCGCGTTCAACAGCAGATAGACGGCAGCCAGCGCGAGGCCCGGATGGCGGCGCAGCCAGCCGGCCGCGGCGGATGTCGCCGGGGCGCGCAATGTGAGATCGACGGGAGTGGACATCGGAGCCTCCGGTTCAACGCGGTGCGCGGCGATCGCGCAGGCGCGGATCGATCAGCAGGTACAGCAGGTCGACGGCGGTGCTGAGCGCGACGTAAATCGCCGCGGACAGGATCGCGATCGCCAGGATCACCGGCATGTCCTTCGACAGCACCGCGTCGACGGTTACCTTGCCGAGGCCCGGCCGGCCGAACACCTGCTCGGTGATGACGGCGCCGCTGAGCAGCCCGCCCACGAGCCAGCCGGCGAGCGTGACGGCCGGCAGCGCCGCGTGGCGCAGCGCATGGCGCACGCGCAGCGCGAGGCCGCCGACGCCCCACGAACGTACCGTGAGCGCATACGGCTCGTCGAGCGCGCGCTCGATGCCTTGCCGCAGCACGCGGCCGATCACTGCGCCCTGTGCGAGCCCGAGCGACAGCGCGGGCAGGACGAGCGACGCGAAGCCGCGATCGCCGGCCACCGGGAACAGCTTCAGCGTGAAGCTGAACACGAACAGCAGCATGATGCCGAGCCAGAACGACGGCGTCGACGCGAGCAGCAGCTCGACGCCGGATGCCGCGCGCCCCGCCCAGCGGCGACCGGCCGTCAGCACGGCGAGGCCGACCGCGAACGCGATCGTCACGACGAACGCCGCGCCCGTGAGCTTCAGCGTCGGCCACAGCTGGCCGAGCACGAGCGGTGCGACGTCGGTGTTCAGGATGTACGAGCGGCCGAACTCGCCGTGCAGCACGCGCCACAGGTAGTGCACGTATTGCAGCGGCAGCGGCTCGTCGAGTCCCCATTCCCGGCGGATCGCCGCTTCGATCTCCGGCGTGCTCAGCTGCTCGCCGATCAGGATGCCGACGATGTCGCCCGGTGCGAGATGCACGGCCGCGAACGACAGCGTGACCGCGGCCCACAGTACGAGCGCGCCGGTCGCGAGCCGCGTCGTGACCGGCGAATGCAGCCAGCGGCGCCAGGGGGCCGGCGAGCGTGCGGCCGGCAGCGCGTCCGGGACGGAGACGGGAGCGGAAGGCGAAGGGTTCATGTGCGATATCTCCTGTCGGTTTGGCGCGGCGTGCGGGGCAACGCGCTCGACGCGCCCGCCTACTTCTTGACCCACACGTCGTACGGGTTCTCGGGCATCTGCGCGAACGAGCGGAAGCGCAGCCCCTGGACGGCCTTCGCGGCGGCGATCTGGTCTTCGGGCTCGTACAGCGGCACCGCGTACGCCTGCTCGTTGATCGCGAAGTGCTGCAGCTCGCCGTACAGCTTCTTGCGTTCCGCGATGTTCTGCGTGCGTGCGGCCGCCTGCAGCCAGTGCGTCAGCTCGGGCGCTGCCGCTCGGCTGTAGTTCAACGCGCCACCGCGATCGACGGGCAGGTAGTGGCCTTCGATGTCGATGCCGTCCGGCGGTGTGTTCGAATTCGCGATCGAGCCGAACTTGCCGCTCTTGCGCGCTTCGACGTACGTGCCGTCGTCGACGTACTGGATCTTCAGGTCGACGCCGAGTCGCTGCCGCGCCTGCGCCTGCAGTGCCTGCAGCAGCACGTCGCGCTGGTCGCGCACCGTCGCCTGCGCCTGGATCACCGCGATCGTCAGCCGTTCGCCGTTCTTCGTGCGGTAGCCGCCGCTGTCGCGGACGTTCCAGCCGGCTTCGTCCAGCAACTGGTTCGCGAGCTTCGGGTTGTTGCCGTAAGTCTTTTCGATCGATGCGACATAGAGCGGATCGATCGGCGACGTGACGCCCCATGCACGCGTGCGCTCGCCGCGGTAGATCGACTGCACGATGCCTGTTGTGTCGAGGCCTTCCAGCAGCGCCCGGCGCACCTTCACATCCTGCGTGGGACCGTAGCCGACGTTCAGGAACAACGAGTAGGGCGTGCCGGTGTTGAGCGCGCGGCGGTAGGTGAAATCGGCGTTCTTGCGGATCAGCGCGGCGTCGTTGCCGGACACGCCTTCGATCACGTCGACCTGACCGGACAGCAGCGCGCCGGTGCGCACGGACGATTCGGGCAGGAACCGGTAGACGATCCGGTCCAGGTACGCGGGGCCCTGGTGGCCCGCCGTCGGCGGCGCCCAGCGATAGTCGGGGTTCTTCGCGAATTCGATTTCCTGCCCCTTGACGTAGCGGCGCAGGATGAACGGGCCGGTGCCCGCGATGTCGGGGCCGCCCGATTTCAGGCTCGGTCGGTCGAACGCGTTCGGCGACAGCAGCGGCAGCCGGCCGGCGAACGTCAGGAACGGCGCATACGGCGCATCGAGCGTGATCGCGACCGTGTGCTCGTCCGGTGTCTTCACGTCCGCGACGTGCGAGATCAGTCGCGCGAGCTGGCTGCCGGCGGAGTACGACAGTTCGCGCGCGTTCAGGAAATTGCGGGCCACGGCCTTCGCGTCGAACGGCGCGCCGTCGGTGAACTTCACACCGTCGCGCAGCGTGAACGTATACGTCTTGCCGTCGGCGGAGACCTTGTAGCCGGTCGCGAGCCACGGCACGTAGCTGCCGTCCGGCTTCTGTGCGAGCAGGCTTTCGTATGCGTTGCGCAGGAGCAGCTCGACCTTGTCCTGGCCGTTCAGTTGCGGGTTCAGCGTGCGCGGCTCCGTTTCGACGCCCCAGGTCAGCGCGCCTCCGGAGACGGGCGTGCCCTGTGCGAATGCCGCATACGGGAACGCGAGCGCGACCAGCAGCGCGGCCGAGGCGGTGCGGCGCGAAGCGCGGAGAGCGGAATCCGGAAATGCGAATGTCATGCGTGGCAGCCTTTCACGAGGTGGGTAGCAGGGGATGCGATGCGCGAAGCCCGGAGGGCGGGGCGTCACGCGTTTGCGTGGAACGGCACGTCGTGCGTGGTGGTATCGTCTGCCGCCGGATCGCGATAGAGCTCCGGGAGCAGGATTTTCCGCAGCCAGACGAGCGGCGTGCCGAGCGCATTCGTCGAGCGATCGAACGGCAGGTAGCCGTTACGTTCGTAGTACGGCTGCAGCCACGGATGGTTGGTCGCGGTCGCGAGATAGGTCGCGGGCGCCTTCACCTGCGCGGCCAGGAACCGCGATTCGACGTGCTCGATCAGTGCGTGCCCGAACCGCTGCCGCTTGAACGCGGGCGCGACCGCGAACCAGTGGAGGAACGGATACGGCATGCGGTGGCGTTCGCCGGATACCCATGGAAAGCGCACGGTCAGCGTGGCCGCGAGGGCCAGTCGGCCTTCCGGTGTCGTGCGTTCGAGCACGAACGTGGTTTCGCGCGCGACGGTCTGCGCGACGCGCTCGATCGGCGAGCGCGTGATCGTGAAAAGCACGCCCTGCTGCACGAGCGGCGCATACGCATCCTGCAGCAGCGCGTAAAGGGCCGGCACGTCGTCCGCGCCGGCGATGCGGATCGTATCGGTCATCGCGCGGTGCCCTCGAAGTCCGGTTGCGGCGTCGCGGCGCGCTCGCGCGATTCCCGCGCATCGTGCTCGTCGGCCGACGCCCCCGCCAGCAGTCGCAGCGACGCAATACGCGGTGCGGCATCGGCGAGCGGCGTATCGATGACGAATTCGTCAATCCCGTGGCGGCGATGCAATGCGTGCAGTTCGTGCAGCACGTCGTCGCGCGTGCCGTGCACGATTCGCGTTTCGCGCGGATCGATGCGATGCGGGCCGCCGCCTGCCTGCCGGATATAGGCGTGAGCCTGATCGAGGCTGCCGACGTTGACGGCAGGCGTGTCGCCCACCTGCACGCGAAAGCCCTGATGTCCGCCCGCCAGTTGCGCGGCCGCGTCGCGGGTTGCCGCGACGATCGCGGAGATCGCGAGCAGCGGCGTGCGGCCGCCGGATGCGCTGCGGTAGGCATCGAACGCGCGTTCCAGATCGGTCGGTGATGCGTTCAGATGCGACGCGTAGACGAACGCCCAGCCGAGCCGCGCCGCGAGCGCGGCGCTTTCCGCACTGGCGCCGAGCAGGAACGGTTGTGCGGGCTCGGGCGGGCGCGGCGTCGCATGCGGCGTGGCGTCATCCTGCCCGGTCGTATCGGCAGCCGTGGCCGGGCCCTGAAGATGACGATTCAGTTCGTCGGCCAGATCGGCGAACGACGCGCGCCGCGCGGGATCGTAGCCGGCCTGCAGCGCGCGCGTCGACAGCGGCAGGCCGCCCGGCGCCTTGCCGATGCCGAGATCGACGCGGCCCGGCGCCAGCGACGCGAGCAGGTTGAAGTTTTCCGCGATCTTGTACGGACTGTAGTGCTGCAGCATCACGCCGCCCGAGCCGACGCGAATGCGCCGCGTATGCGCGAGCACGTGCGCGATCAGGATCTCCGGCGACGGGCACGCGAGCGCGGCGGTGTTGTGATGTTCGGCGAGCCAGTAGCGGTGATAACCGGCAGCATCGGCGAAGCGCGCGAGCGATACGCTGCGCGCAAGCGCGTCGGCGGCCGTTTCTCCCGGCGCGACCGGGCTCTTGTCGAGCACGCTCAAGCGGAACGGCAACGCGGTCGAAACGGACGAATCGGAGTCTGAGCGGATGGCGTCGAACGTCATGATGAAGCGATCGGCGCGGGTCGAAACGGCCTGATCAACGGGTTTGGCATGCCGAATTATTTTGCGGCGCCGTTCGCACGGTCAAACAATCAAGAAGAATATCGAAAGCCGAAAATATTCGTTCCGGCCGACCGGGGGGCTTGCATTATGGTCGTTGACTGCGCGTCGCCACGCGGCGTGCGCCCGGTGCCTGCCGGGCGATGCGGGGCCACGATGCCGACACGAAGTGTCAGATCGAACGGAATCAAGAGGAATGCAGATGAATAACAAAAGCGTACTGCGTGATACGCGAACCCTCGCTACGCGCCATCGCGCGACGAACGGAGCCGCGTCATGAGCGGCGCACGTAGACGGTTGAAGACGCTCGTCGGCGCGGCGAGCGTGCTGTACGCACCCGGCGATGCGGATGTCGTACACGGTGTGCGACGTGCGGCGTCGCTCGCACGCAAGGCGGAAGCCGAGAAGATCACCGGCCTCTTTACCGCCGACCTGCTGCAGGCCGATTCGGCCGGCCTCGCCGGCACGACGGGCAGCCAGGAGCCGATCGTCGCGCTGGCGGCGCTGAGCCAGGCGACGTCGGCGATCGGCCTCGTCGCGACGGTGTCGACAACGTATCACCACCCGTACAACCTCGCGCGGCTGATCGGCACGCTCGACCACGTGAGCGGCGGTCGTGCTGCGTGGAACGCGGTGACGTCGTCGGTCGGCGAGGAGAATTTCGGCGATGCGGCGCTGCCCGACCCCGAACGGCGTTACGCACGTGCGGCCGAATTCGTCGAGGTCGTCAACGCGCTGTTTGACGCGAACGATCCGGGCGCGACGCGGCGCGGGCAGGGCGGTGGCATCTCGGTCGATCCGCGCAAGCTCGGCGCGATCGACTATCACGGCGAGCACTTCCAGGTGCAGGGGCCGCTGAACGTGCCGCCGTCGCCGCAGCGCCGGCCGGTGCTGTTTCAGGCGGGTCAGTCGGCCAGCGGCGTATCGCTCGGCGCGAGGTACGCGGAGGTTGTGTATACGTCGCAGCCGACGCACGAAGATGCGCGCGCATTCGTGGCCGAACTGCATCGGCAGGCCATCGCATTCGGCCGCGGCGACCGGCTGCCGCTCGTGATGAACTCGTTCCATTCGGTGATCGGCGAATCCGATGCCGACGTCGCGCGACGGTTGCGCGACAAGCATGAACGTATCGATTACGAACAAGGCAGGCTGAAGCTCGCCGACATGCTCGGCGGCGTCGTCGACCTGCGCGACCTGCCGCTCGACCAGCCGTTGCCGGCGTCGCTGCTGCCGGCCATCGACAGCGTGCATCGCCGGCGCGGGCGGGTTGCGATCTTCGTCGGCTATGCGCGCCAGCGGCTGACGCTGCGCGAGCTGATCGTCCGCGCGCAGGAGACCGGTCACTGGTTCGTCGCCGGCACGCCGGAGCAACTCGCCGATGCGATCGAGGCGCGCTATCGCGCGGGACTCGTCGACGTGCTGTCGCTGCACGGGCTCGGCCAGCCCGACCAGGAAGACCTGCTGCTCAACGGCTTGCTGCCCGAGTTGCGGCGTCGCGGCCTGCTCGATACCGACTACGTGGGCGGCGATTTCCGCGCGAACCTGGAGTTGCCGGCTTTGCGGCGCGAAACGGCGCTGGCGTGAGCGGGCGAACGGCCGAACGGTGCACCGTGCTTCGCGTTCGGCGGTGCGCCGTTGCGCCATATCGCGCGATCAGATATCCATCGAAAAAATAACCATTTGGTACACGCTTGCGCGCGCTTTACAGTCTGGCCTCCTGCCGGCTGCAACGCCGGTCGTTTCGACGTTATTTCAGAAATTCGCCACATGAATCGTTTGATGCGTTCCAGGGTCCGCCGTGCCGCGGCCGCGCTGTTCGTACTCGGCCTCGTGCCGGCTTCCCATGCAGCCCAGCCGACGTTGCGCGTCGGCATCGACGCCGAGTCGTATCCGCCGTTCTTCTCGAAGGACGCGGCCGGCAAGTGGAAGGGCTGGGAAATCGACCTGCTCGATGCCGCATGCGGCAAACTGAACGTGCGGTGCGAACTCACCGACATTGCGTGGGACGGCCTGATTCCGGCATTGCAGAACCGCAAGATCGACGTGATCTGGTCGTCGATGACGATTACCGGCGAACGGCAGAAGGCGATCGATTTCAGCCGTGCCTATTACGAGTCGCCGACGGTGTTCGTCGGCGCGAAAAGCGACCGGCGCCGCGTCGATTGCGCGGTGCCCGCGAGCTTCAAGGGCCGCGTGATCGGCGTCGAGGCCGGCACGAACTTCTCGGCGTTCCTCGACTCCCGCTTCAAGCCGGACGCGCAGATCAAGGCCTTCGACAAGTTCGACAACGCGCTCGCGGATCTGGTGTCCGGCCGGGTCGACTACGTGCAGGAAGGCAAGGGGCTGTTTACGGCATTCCTCGCGTCGCGCGACGGCAAGGACTTCGAGGTCAAGGCGACCTGCGCGGACAACCCGGTGCTGGGCCTCGGCATCGGCGCGGGCGTGCGCCAGGGCGATGCGCTGCGCGGCAAGCTGTCGACCGCGATCGCGCAACTGCAGCAGGACGGTACGTGGGATGCGATCACCGCCCGCTATCCGAACCTGAAGGGCACGATCGAGAAGGGCCGCTGACGCGATGGCCGCGGACGATTCGCTGCTCGCGTTGCTCGCATTCGGCGACGGCGGTTATGGCCGCGTGTTCGCGGGCGCGTTCGCGCTGACGTTCGGCGTCGCGGCAGCGTCGTTCGGCACCGGCGTGCTGCTCGGCATCGCCGGCGCGCTCGGCAAGCTGTCGCGCCACGCGCCGCTCGCGTGGCTCGCGCGGCTCTACACGACGCTGGTGCGCGCGCTGCCCGAGCTGTTGTGCCTGCTGCTCGCGTTCTATGCGCTCGCGCCCGCCGTCGAGGCCGCGCTGCACCGCGGCGGCCTCGTGCCCGAAGGCTTCGCGTTCCCGCCGTTCCTCGTCGCGGCGCTGTCGCTCGGGTTCATCCAGGGTGCGTATCTGACCGACATCTTCCGCGCAGCGCTCGTCAACTTGCCGGCCGGGCAGATCGAAGCCGCGCATGCGTACGGGATGACGCCGTGGCAGACGTTCGCGCGAATCCGGCTTCCGGCCGCCGCGCGGCTCGCGTTGCCGGGCACGGGCAACGTGTGGCTCAACGCGACCAAGGATGCGTCGTTCATCAGCGTGCTCGGCTCGTTCACGGATCTGCTGAAGGCGAGCCAGCTCGCGGCCGGCGCGACGCGCCACTACGTATTCTTCTATCTCGTCACGGCCGCGCTGTTCCTGTTGCTGAGCATCGTGTCGACGGGACTCTTCGCGGCGCTCGAGCGCCACGCGAACCGTGGCACGAGGCGCGCAACCGCATGATCTTCTCGCTGCCATTCCTGCTCGACACGGTGATGCCGAAGCTGCTCGCCGCGGTGCCGACGACGCTCGCGCTGACCCTCGTGTCGGGCGCGGCCAGCGTGCTGCTGGGCGTGCCGCTCGCGCTCGCCGCCGGCGCGCGCCATGCGCCGCTGCGCTGGTCCGCGCGCGGCTGGATCATGCTCATTCGCGGCACGCCGCTGCTCGTTCAGCTCTATTTGCTGTACTACGGATTCGGGCAAATCGTGCCGCGCGAATGGATGCGCGACAGCTGGGCATCGCCGCTGCTGCGCGACGCGTTCTGGTACGCGATCGTCGCGTTGAGCGTGAACGAGAGCGCGTATGTCGCGACGATCCTGCGCGGCGCGATCGCCGGTGTGCCGGCCGGCGAGATCGAAGCCGGGCACGCATACGGCATGACGCGCGCGCAGGTGCTGCGCCGCATCGTCGGCCCGCGCGCATGGCGGCTCGCGCTGCCCGCGCTCACCGGCGAGGCGATCCTGCTGCTGAAATCGACCGTCCTCGCTTCGACCGTGACCGTGTTCGATGTGATGGGAACGGCCAATACGCTGCGCTTCGAGACGTTGCGCGTGTACGAACCGCTGGCCGGCGCGGCGATCGTCTATGTGGTACTGGTCGCGCTGCTGATCATTCCCGCGGGCCGTTTCGAGCAGCACGTCAATCGCTACCTTACGCGTGCGCCGGACGAGCGCACGCCAGCACGGCGCCGCCGCCGCGCGTCGTCGGGTGCGCGGGCCGCGACCAACTGATTCCTTTCCTGATACCGATTTCTACGATGTCCGATCCTCGCCCGTTGCTGTTTTCCCTGTATGAACAAGCCAGTGTCGGTTGCGGTGGCGCACCAAGCCTGTGGACCCACCCCGCCGATGAACGGCTGCGCGCCAATACGCTCGCGTTCTGGTCGAACCTCGCTCGCACGGCCGAACAGGCCGACCTCGACATGCTGTTCTTCGCGGACGTGCTCGGCCTGTACGACGTCTATGGCGGGTCGGCCGATGCCGCGCTGCAGTGGGCGGTCGAGTCGCCCGCGAACGATCCGATGATGTTGATTCCGGCGCTTGTCGCGCAGACCGAGCGGCTCGCGTTCGGCGTGACCGCGAGCACGACCTACGAGCATCCGTTCGCGCTCGCACGCCGCTTCAGCACGCTCGATCATCTGAGCAACGGCCGGATCGGCTGGAACATCGTGACGTCCTACCTGACGAGCGCTGCGCGCAACTTCGGGCTCGAACGGATGATCGGCCATGATGAACGCTATGCGCGCGCGGAGGAATTCCTCGACGTCGTGTACAAGCTGTGGGAAGGGAGCTGGGCGGACGATGCGGTGGTCGCCGACAAGCAAGCGCCGCGCTATGCGCGCGGCAACCGCGTGCGGCCGATCGCGCACGAAGGCACGCACTATCGCGTGCAGGGGCCGCACGTCTGCGCGCCCTCGCCGCAGCGCTCGCCCGTGCTGATCCAGGCCGGCTGGTCCGGGCGGGGGCGCGAATTCGCGGCGAAGCACGCGGAGGTGGTGTTCGTCGCGAAGTCGAATCCGCACGAGATTCGTGCGGGCCTCGACGAGATTCGCCGGCTGGCGACGGAGCGCGGCCGCGCGGCGGACGATGTGAAGTCGCTGACCGTGCTGCGGATCGTGACCGCGCGTTCGTCGATCGACGCGAAGGAGAAATACCACACGCTGCAGCAGCACTACCACCAGCACGCGCAACTCGTCAGCTATGCGGGCGATACCGGCATCGACATCGACCGCTATGCGGACGACGAACCGCTGACCACGCACACGGAAGGGCTCACGTCCTATGTGGTGCGGCCCGACGGCAGCGGCAAGCCGCTCACAGCCGGTGACGTGCGGCGCAAGTTCGCGAGCGTCACGCGTGGCACCGACCTGATCCTCGTCGGCTCGCCCAGCGAGGTCGCCGATCAACTCGCCGAGCATGCGCGCCAGTCGACGACGAGCGGCTACATGCTCAATCCGCTGATCAGCCCGGGCACGCTCGACGATTTCGCCGAGCTGATCGTGCCGGAACTGAAAAAGCGCGGCCTGTACCGCACGACGGCGCCGGCCGGCACCTTCCGCTCGCGGCTGAGCGGCCGCGACCGCCTGCCGGACACCGCGCATGGCGCGTCGTTTCGGCAATCCGCCATCCCCATCTGACGGACGGTGACGCGCCGGTCGTTACGGACCGGCTATCAGGGGAGGGGCGCGATGTGAACCACGACGTGCCGTTCCGGCTGTAACCGCGCCGTGCCCGCCATTGGAAGCGTCTGGAACGTCTCGACGTCGCGCTTCAACTTGTCGGGCTTCGTGGGCAGCTTGCTGTTCTGCCCGCGATTCGCGCGGATCGTTACCGTCGTCGACCAACGTCTTGAGCCGGGTGGTTTCGGTGCGTGCCCGGCCCAAATCCCGGGTCCGGATATTCCCGATGGTCGGGCGAACCGTTTTGCCGAACAGACGCGACTCGAAGATGCAGGATCGTGCACGTGCGGCCGTGACGCGAAGTCCGGGGCCAGGTGCTTTCGCATCCGGCGAGTCGGCGCCGAGGTGCGAGACGGGCATCTGCTTCAGGCAGCGATGCGGCCCGCGCTGAAAAGCCTGGATATCAGATCGACCTGATCCAGTTGTTCGATCCACCATCTCGACGCACGCCCTGTCTTATCCTCGCGCCAGCCGAGGTAGCAGTTCGTGTGCGACCGCACGCCTGTTACCTGGCACTCCACGAGCTTGCCCTGGCGTATCAACTCCTCGGCGACGGGCGCGGGCAGCATGCCGACGGCCATGCCTTCGCAAAGGAGGTCGATTTTGGCGGCCAGGTTCGGTACGACGATGACCGGTTGTCCGTCACGAATGGCCACCGATCTCGGCTCGAGGTCACGCGACGTATCGCTGATGATGACGCCGCGGTGACTTGAAATTGTGCCGCTGTCGAGTGGCTTTTCGTTCACGGCAAGCGGATGATCAGGCGCCACGACAAAAGCGTGACGTAACAGGCCGATGGGCCTTGCTGCAATGTTGGGCGCGTGTGGCGGCTCTCCCGCGGCGCCGATCGCGATATCCGCACGCCCCGTCACGAGCGCGTCCCAAACGCCGCCGAGCACTTCGGTCGATAAACGGAGCCGTGTCGTCATATTCAGTTCGTAGAAAGCACGCACGTACGGCCATAACGAAGGCAACGGAAGAATCTCGTCGACGCACAGCCTGAGCTCAGCCTCCCAACCCGCATGGACGCTTCGAACCTTGCTCTCCAGATTCTGCCCGGCTCGCAGCAAACGACGACCGTCCTCGACGAGCAGTTGCCCAGCCTCCGTCAGCTGCGCACGCCGGCCGTTGCGATCAAACAGGGCGACGCCAAGATCAGCCTCTGTCTTTTTCACCAGGTAAGTCAGTGCAGACGGTACGCGATGAAGCAGCGAGGCCGCTTCCGCGAACGTGCCAGTCCGGTCTATGGCATCGAGCACTTCGAGAACTTCAAATGACAATTTCAAAGCGATGACCTGTTAGATACGCCTCTGATGATCGACGCAGGGCTTGGGATGCCGCTTGGTCGAGACTTCCCGCGCGGCTGCGGCTACTTGGCACGCTCGCCGTCGTGGCTCAGGCGGCTGCGGGGGGCGCCATTTTGGCAGCCGCCAAGACGCTTTGCCACTGGTTCCTCAAATCACGCACGTCAGCCTGGCTGGACTTTGGGGGCATTGATACGAGGTGTTCAGGGACGAAAACGTCGGGCACAAGTCTATCAATGCCGGAGTTCAATCCATTCGGATTCGAAGGGCGGTAGCAGGGTGGCGAACGTCTGGCGCTATTCGGCCAGTTATGGACATCCGCCATTGCGCTCCACATCGCCGACAATTCGACCTGTAACGAACACCATTCGTGACAGTTTTTGGCAGTCTCGCCCGCGATTGCGACTTATCATTTCTGGGGCCGAGTTAGAGTCATACCATTTCACGGCAAAAAGACACAGTCACTTCACCAAGAGAGTTCAGAGATGGCTTTGTATGATAATTTTTCCGAATGGCAGCATGCATCGCCTTCTCAACGAGAGCACGCATCGTACGAACTTGCACAAGTGTTGCCCACCGGGTTTGCTTTCGACGCGGTTCGCTCATTCGAGCTCGCGGGCCGACAATGTGAAATAGCTCAGTTCACTCTAGGGACAGCACGTTTCTCGCTAATTCCGGGCAACACCGTCCAATTAGGCTTTGATGTAGCCAATTGGACACCGACACCCGACATGATCGAAAGCTGGCGGGATACCGCTCAGGAATACGGCATCGAAGAATCGTTGCACGATTATGTCGACGCCCGTACCAGCGAGATCAGGACCGCAACAGTGGCTCCGCTACTGGTCGAAAATCAATACGCGGAGGTGGGCTGGCGGCAGATCGATTCCTCAGATGCAGAAGTGCAGGCGCTGTTGCAGCAGCATCCGCGCGGCGTGACCAGCTTCGGTGACGTCACCACCCGTGTGACAGTCACCGATAGCGGTCACATCATTGCTGAGCGGGCCGATGAGAACGACCTGTCACATGCGGCAATTGCGACGAACTTCATCGAAGCGGGATTCCGTCTGCCGACTCCGGACGAATGGGAATATCTCTGCGGTACTGGCGCGACCACGCTGTTTCGGTGGGGCGATCATGTGCCCTGCGATCGCTATCCAACCGACATCAGCCCCGAGGAAGCCACGTGGCGACGCCAGTGGGCTCTCTCCTCCGGCCAGCTTGAACGGCCAGAGGCTGGCTTTCGTCGTGACTGGGAATTCCATCGCGTCGCGAACGCATTCGGTCTGCACATTGCCTCCGATCCGTACAAGATGGAGTTGACGACCCAGGCAGGACTGACGTTCGGCGGCGACGGTGGGGGCGCCATCTGCGGCGGAACAGGCTTTCTGTCAGGCTGGCTACCGCTGGCAAGTGCATGGAACGATCCCGATGTCTGTCAACATGCACCTGATGTAGAAATTTCGCTTGGTTATACCGTTGCCCGGCGCGTTTTGCCTTTGACATGAATCCCGCTTGGGCAGTTGGCAATGCAGAATGCGTCTGGATAAAGCGTACGTGCGTTGAGAGGGCAAATAGAAAGTTGAAGCTTTAAGCCGCGATTCGAATGGCTGCTTTGTGGCGGCAGGGCAATACGGAGCATGATGTCGAGCTGGCGATCGCAAACGGCTCGTCGCACCGGCGTCCGCCGGTTTTCAGCGTGGCGGCGAGCAGCGACCCGCGCATGCGGGTCACGCTTCTGGAAGTGTGGGCATCGTCGTTTCGTTTCAGCGACTGCAGTCGTCACGCTTCGATTTCACGCGGCAACGTACTGAACCGCGGGCGATCCGGAACGACCGTCACATTTCTGTTTGTCGATGTCGAGGCCGACCGTACGCCCGCGGTTTCGCGAACCTGCGTCAGCGCATGCCGCCACTGGCGACGATGTGCTCGCCCGTCAGCCACTTTGCGTCGTCGGAAGCGAGGAAAACCGCAATCGATGCGATGTCGTCCGGTCTGCCCACGCGCCCGAGCGGCGTCTGGCTGACCGCCGAATGCTCGAACTCCGACCCGATCACCCCGGCGCTTTGCGCGCCTTCGGTCACGATCACGCCCGGATTGATCGTGTTCACGCGAATACCGCGCGGCCCGAGTTCACGTGCGAGCGCGCCGGTGATGGAATCCACCGCGCCTTTCGTGCCGCTGTAGACGGCGGTCGTCGCCGGTGTGAGCGTCGAGACGACCGAGCTGACATTGATGATGCTGGCGCCTTCGCTGAGGTGCTGGACGGCGGCCTGTGTCGTGAGCAGGACCCCGAGCACGTTGATGTCGAACTGCCTGCGGTATTGCGCTTCCGTGAACGCTTCGATCGGTGCGAACTCGTAGACGCCCGAGTTGTTGACGAGGATGTCGAGGCGGCCATACGTTTCGATCGCCGCATCGACGATGCCTTTCGCGTCGGCCGCCTTCGACACGTCGCCGCCCACGGCAACGGCTTTCCCACCGGCCGTGGTGATGGCGGACACGACGTCGTCCGCGCCGGCCTTGCTGCTTGCGTAGTTCACGACGACCGACGCGCCGTCTGCCGCGAGCGCCTTGGCGATGGCGGCGCCGATACCCTTCGATGCACCGGTTACAACGGCGACTTTCCCTGCAAGCTTGCCCATGATGTTCACCTCAGTGTGAATGATTCCGTTGATGGACACCGGCCTGCCGTCTCGCACGATGCGATCGCCGGTGTTTTCTGCCTATGCGGACCAGCATGCGGTCGCGATCGGTTGGCGCGGCGCGACTGGCCGGGCATCGATGCGCGGGACACCGCATCGTCAACCCGGCCATGCCGAGTTGCGGATGACGGAACAGAAATTCCCCCGATGAAAATGAGGCTCCTTGTCGGCGATCACGTCGGCTTTCACGTTGCCGAACGTGGTCTCCGGTTTGTGCTTGATGCCGTTGTAGAACGCCTGAATGATCTCTTCCTTGAAGTGCGGCGGACGCGGATGCGCACGCGTCACGGCTTCGCGTTCCTCGTGCGAGAACGCGTGGTATGAAAGTCCGAGCACATCCATCTCGACCCCGGCGGTCACCAGTGCAACGACCGGGTGCATATGGCGCGGAATGCCCGGCGTGGTATGCAGCGCAATGGCCGTCCAGACGAGATCGATGTCGGCCGCGGTGATGCCCCGGCCCGAGAGAAACTCGCGGGCCGCATTGGCTCCGTCGACTTCGAAGCGTTCGGTGGCGCTGCTGTACGCGCCGGTGAGGCCGATGTCATGGAACATGGCGCCCGCGTACAACAGTTCCGGATCGAATTTCAGGCCGCGGCGCGCGCCCTCCAGGGCGCCGAACAAATAGACGCGGCTCGAATGATGAAAGAGCAGCGGGGTGGACGTGTCGCGCACGAACTCGGTAATTTCCCGCGCAAGCTGACTGTCGGGCACGGCGACATCCTGAATGACCTGCGACATGACGGTTCTCCATCGAAATGTGAGCGGATGCCGGCGTCGTGGCGGACGCCGCACGCGCATGGCCGGCTACTTCGTCGCAGTCGTTGCCCCGATTCTTGCCAACGCGTCGCGAACGCCCGCGCCGTACTCGGGGTCGGCCTTCGCGCAATTGACGATGTGGCGCTCCTGGATATGCGCGTGGACGGAGGCCATCTGGCGAGCGGTGTTATCGAACAGCAATTGTTGCTGCGCCTGGCTCATCAGGCGAAACAGATTTCCGGGCTGCGCGAAGTGATCGACGTCCACGCGGTGGTCCCAATGTGCGGCGTCGCCTTCGATCCGCAGCGGCGGCTCGTGAAGATCGGGCCGCACTTCCCACTCGCCGGAACTGTTCGGGTAGTAGGACGGTGTGCCGCCGAGGTTGTCGTCGGTGCGCATGGCGCCGTCGCGGTGGTAGCTGTGGAAGGGGCACTTCGGCGCATTGACGGGAATGTGATTGAAGTTCACGCCCAGCCGATAACGTTGCGTGTCGCCATAAGAGAACAGCCGCGCCTGCAGCATCTTGTCCGGCGAAAAGCCGATGCCGGGCACGACGTTCGCGGGCGAGAATGCCGCCTGCTCGACCTCGGCGAAATAATTGCCCGGGTTGCGGTTCAATTCGAGCACGCCTGCCTCGATCAACGGGAAATCGCTTTTCGGCCAGACCTTGGTCAGGTCGAACGGGTTGAACGGCAGCGCCCTGGCTTCATCGTCGTTCATCACCTGAATGAAGAGGGTCCAGCGCGGGAAGTCGCCGCGTTCGATACTTTCGTAAAGGTCGCGGCCATGCGTTTCGCGATCCTTGCCCACGAGCTGTTCGGCTTCGCCGTCGGTCAGATTCGCGATGCCTTGCTGTGTACGGAAGTGGAATTTCACCCACGTTCGCCGATTGTCGGCATCGACGAGGCTGAACGTATGACTGCCGAATCCATGCATGTGGCGATAGCTGCGCGGGATACCCCTGTCGCTCATGACGATCGTGACCTGGTGAAGCGCTTCCGGCAGGAGCGTCCAGAAGTCCCAGTTGCTGTTTGCGCTGCGCAGTCCCGTGCGCGGGTCGCGCTTGATCGCATGGTTGAGATCGGGAAAACGCAGCGGGTCACGGAAAAAGAACACGGGCGTGTTGTTGCCCACGATGTCCCAGTTTCCTTCTTCCGTATAGAACTTCACCGCGAAGCCGCGGATGTCGCGCTCGGCATCCGCGGCGCCGCGCTCGCCGGCGACGGTCGAGAAGCGCATGAATACCGGCGTTGCCTTGCCGACTTCCGAAAAGAGTTTTGCCTTGGTGTAGCGCGAGATGTCGTGCGTCACCGTGAATACGCCGTGCGCGCCCGATCCTTTGGCGTGCATGCGTCGTTCGGGAATGACCTCGCGGTCGAAGTGCGCGAGTTTCTCGATCAGCCAGATATCCTGCAGCAGCGCGGGACCGCGCGGGCCGGCCGTTTCAATGTTCAGATTGTCGGTGACGGGCGCACCCGTTGCGTGATCAAGACGCGTAGACGTATCGCGATTCTTCATGCGTCGACTCCAGGAGGGTTGGGCGGACCGGCGCAGCGCCACGCCGTTTCGGGGCGGGCGGCCGCGCGGGGCTTTACGGGAAAACCTACGTGCTGTCTCGGCAGGTGCGCCGAAATGAAACGGCCGGACCGCGATGGCCACCCGATCAACGAGTGACGAGCCACGGAGGCATCGGCGATTCGATGTGAGAGAAGCGTACCTGCGGGGTGCCCGCGCGATCTTGTATAAAACAACGATTCGTTGGACGATTCGCGGACGAGCGTCGAATACCGGGGGCAGTGGCTGAATTCGGATCGGGAGGCGGGGGGGCGTGGTGAGTCGACGCGTATCGAGCGGGCGCACGCGCGCCGCTCACGACGTTTGCATTTGTCCGGTGCTATCGGTTCCGCTGCGCCCAGTCTTTCGGCCCGCATCCCTCGAGACGCGAGAACACGCGTGAAAAATGACTCTGGTCGAAAAATCCGCAGTCCGATGCGATGCTGGCCAGGCTCGCATCGGTTTCCCGCAACAGCGATTTCGCGCGCTCGATACGGCGCTTGAGCAGCCACTGATGGGGCGTGCTGCCGGTGGTCTGCTTGAAGGCTTCGCCGAAGTAGCTGGTGGAGAGATTGCACTCGCGCGCGAGATCGGCGATCGACGGATTGTCGTCCAGGTGGGACGCGAAATAATCCTCGATGCGCCGCATCTGCCACGGAGCGAGTCCGGAGCGGCGTGGCCGGAGTGCCGGATCGGCTCGGCCATAGCGTGTGACGACGTGTTCGCAAAACGCCAGCGCGAGGTAATCGATGAACAGCGCACTCGTCAGGTCGGGCTGCTGCAGGACCGCCTGCAGCGTATGCGACAGACTGAACAGCACCGGGTCGCTGGCGCCGAGATGCGGCTGCACGAGCCCGCCTATGCGCCGGCGCCGTTTTTGATCGGTGAACTCCTCGATCGCGCCCTGGGCCAGATAGAGCCGCATGGTATCGAACGGCATGTCGAGACGGCGCGTCGGGCTCGCGCGCAGGTCGAGCAGATAACAACTGCCGGGACTGCACGATGCGGAAGCATCGAGGTTGCCGCTCGAATAACGGAGGCCGGGATCGGGGCCGACTATCAGCGGCATCTGGAAGACAAAGGCTTCTTCCGGTTGCGGCGTGAGCGAGCGCCCCGGTTGGGGCCGCGGGTTGATCAACCGGGTGAACGAGATCGGTTGCCCGTGGGAGAAAACGCCGGCCCGTACGGTGGGCGCATCTCGCAGGAGAAACCGTCTGGCGAGCGTGTCGTCTGCAACGGGTTGCCCGAAATCGACAGGATCCTTGTCGTTCATTCTTCGCGCCCTGGAGTGCGCCCGTACGGGCATTGCGTGCCTTTACCCGACGGCGGGTTCAAACGAAATCAGGCCCAATTTAGCGCAATTCGATGACGGCCGCGCGATCGGTGCTGTGACGCGCGAGACGCTGCTCGATTGCGGGCGCGACGCGCACGGCAATGGTGCGGTTCGCACTCGCGCGAACCCGGAAAGTGCGCGGGTTTCGTCGCGCGCGCCAATGCTGGGCGGCTTCGTCAGCGTGAAGTCAGCGATGTCTGCCCGACGTGCGCTGCCGGATCCCAGCCGCCGCCGAGCGCCTTGAACGTCGAGATCGCCGCACGTGCGGATTCCGTTTGTGCTTGCGCACGCGCGTCGGCGGCCTGGAGCAGCGTCTCGTTGGCGTGCAATACGTCGATGAAACTCGCCGCACCGCTGCGGTACGCGGTCATCGACGCATCCTTGGCGCGGGAAAACGACGACTCGGCATGCGACAGCGTGGCCGCCTGCGCCTGTCGGTTCACCAATGACGAGAGCGAGTTTTCGACGTCCTCGGACGCGCGGAGCACGGCCTGCCGATAGGCCGCGAGCGCTTGCGCGTCGGCGCCTTTCGCCGCTTCGACATCGGCGCCGATGCGTGCGAAATCGAACAGGCGCCAGCGTAGCCCGACGAGGCCGGCCGCCTGGTTGGCGCCGCCCGAGAACAACGTGCCGGTGGCGGCGGCGGTCGCGCTGCCGAGGAAGGCGTTCAGCGAGACCGTCGGGTAGTACTCGCCGATCGCGGCGCCAATGCGCGCATTGGCCGCGGCGAGGTGACGTTCGGCGGCGATCAGGTCGGGACGTCTTTGCAGCAGATCGGCCGGCGTGCCCATTTCCGCGAGCGACGGCGCAACGGGGATCACGGACGGCGGGCTCAGCTCCGCGCGGTGCGTGCCGGGAGGGGAGCCGAGCATCACGTCGAGGGCGTTCGACGCTGCATCGAGCGCCGCGAGCAGGACGGGCACGCCGGCCTGAACCTGGTCGAGCGCGCCTTGCGCCTGCTGAACCTGATAGTCGGCCGCCGCACCCTTCGAATACAGGAGTTTCACGTCCGCGAGCAGCGCCTGCTGCGTCTGCACCTGCCGGGTCGCGATGTCCAGGCGAGTCTGAAGCCCGCGGATCGTGACGTAGATGTCAGCGGTCTGGGCCGCGACGGCAAGGCGGGTGGCGACCGCCGCCGCCTGCGTCGCGGAGTAATCGGCGAGCGCGGCTTCACGCTGACGGCGCAGACCGCCAAAGATGTCGATCTCCCAACCGGCCTCCAGGTTGGTTTCGTACTCGGTGCCCCAGCGCGCGTAACCCGGCGTGGCATTGAGCAACTGCCCCAACGGCGTGTCGACGGACTGATAGGCACGGGCCGCCGACGCGGAAACCGAAGCCGACGGGAGGAGCGCCGCGTTGGCCGTGCCGAGGCGCGCACGCGCCTGAGTGATTTGCGCAACGGCCTGGGCCAGGTCCAGGTTCTGCGCCAGCGCCAGCGAAACGTAACGCGTGAGCAGCGGGTCGTTGAAGCTTTCCCACCACGCGGACAGATCGGCAACCGGAGCCTTTGCCGTGCCGGCGGGCGGCTGGGTCATGTAGTGCTGCGCCAGCGGCGCATCCGGGCGGTGGTAGTCGGGACCCACGGCGCACGCCGAAAGGGCGGCGACGCTGGTCAGGAGAACAAGTGAACGGTGCAAGGGCATGATCATTTCGGGAGTGCAACGGAGGGCGGATGGTGTGACCAATATACAATATGGTCACACGTTGTCAACTCGCGAGTGAGGGGCTAAGCTTGAGACATGAACAAACCGACTCCCTCCGCCTCCCCGTCCCGCGGCCCCTCGGACCACGAAGTTCGCGCCCAGATCGTCGACGCCGCAACGGAATACTTCAGCCGCTACGGCTACGAAAAGACCACCGTTTCCGACCTCGCGAAGGAAATCGGGTTTTCAAAAGCCTATATCTACAAATTCTTCGATTCCAAACAGGCGATCGGTCAAGTCATCTGCGCGAATCGCCTCGCGGCGATGATCACCGCCGTCAGGGAAAACATCGACGGCGTACACAGTGCGACGGAAAAATTTCGCTGTATGTTCAAGACCTTGCTTTCATCGGGAAGCGAGCTCTTCTTCCAGGATCGCAAGCTTTACGACATCGCCGCCGTGTCGGCCGCATCACCCTGGCCATCGGTCCAGGGTTATGAGGACCAGATCCGGCAACTCGTCGCCGAGATCCTGCGGCTCGGGCGCGAAACCGGCGAATTCGAACGCAAGACCCCGCAGGACGAGGCGGTGAACGCGATCTTCCTGGTGATGAAGCCCTATTTCAATCCGCTGCTGCTCCAGTACAACCTCGAGGGTGCGGAAGAGGCGACGACCCAACTTGCGAACCTGGTACTCAGAAGTCTCGCTCCATGAATCGTGTTGTGACTGTTGACTGAATTGGTCACTGGTATCAGAATGAGGGCTCCTGTTCTTTGCGAGAGGGGACCTCATGTTCCGGCGCCATCATTTTGTCTACACATTGGGCGTGGCTTCGCTTGCGCTCGCGGCATGCGGCGAGCATCCGGCCGCCGATCCGCGTACCGAGGCGCCACTTGTACGTATGAGCGCCGTTCACGGCGCGGCAGGGGCGAGCCGGTCGTTTTCGGGTGTCGTGGGCGCCCGCGTTCAGAGCGATCTCGGTTTCCGGGTTCAGGGCAAGGTCATCGAGCGGCTGGTCGACGCTGGCCAGACGGTCAAGCGCGGCCAGCCGCTGATGCGCATCGATCCGATCGACCTGGGGCTGCAGGCCCGTGCGCAGCAGAAGCTCGTGGATGCCGCGCAGGCACGCGCGACGCAGACCGCCGCCGATGAGGCGCGCTATCGGGATCTCGTCGCGGCAGGCGCGGTCTCGGCGTCGACCTATGACCAGCTGAAGGCAGCGGCGGACTCCGCCAAGGCCCAGCTCGTCGCGGCGCAGGCGCAGGCCGTGCTCGCCAACAATGCGTCCAGCTACGCTGTCGTCATGGCGGACGCCGACGGCGTGGTGGTCGAGACGCTGGCGGAGCCCGGCCAGGTCGTCGCGCCGGGACAAATCGTCGTGCGGCTCGCGCATGCCGGCCCCCGCGAGGCCGTCGTCCAGCTTCCCGAGACGCTGCGTCCCGCATCCGGCTCGATCGCCGAGGCGACGCTGTACGGCGCGGCCCAGAAGCCTGTTCCCGCCGTCCTGCGTCAGCTCTCCGACTCCGCCGATCGGCTGACACGGACCTACGAGGCGCGGTACGTCCTCCAGGGCGCGCTGTCGAATGCGCCGCTCGGCGCGACCGTGACGCTCGATCTTGCCGGCGATGCCGGCCACGCACCCGCCGGCATGGTGGTCCCGGTCGGCGCCGTGTTCGATCCGGGCACGGGCACCGGGGTCTGGACGGTCGACCGGGCCCAGTCGCGCGTGACCTGGCGCAAGGTGCGTGTCATCGCGTTGAGCGACGACAGTGCGACGGTGACGGGCGACCTTCGCGACGGCGACCAGGTCGTCGCGCTCGGAGCCCAGTTGTTGCACGACGGCGAGCATGTGCGTCTCGCCAACGACAAGATGATCGCGGCATCCGTCTCCGCGCAAGGAGCGGCGCAATGAGCGGCTTCAACTTGTCGGCGCTCGCGGTGCGGGAGCGCTCGGTCACGCTGTTTCTGATCATCCTGATCTCGATCGCCGGCGTGGTTGCCTTCCTGAAACTGGGGCGGGCCGAAGATCCGCCCTTTACCGTCAAGTCGATGACGGTCATCACGGCATGGCCCGGCGCGACCGCGCAGGAAATGCAGGACCAGGTGGCCGAGCCGCTCGAAAAGCGCATGCAGGAACTGCGCTGGTACGACCGGACCGAGACCTATACGCGTCCGGGGCTGGCTTTCACCACGGTGACCTTGCTCGACAGTACGCCGCCCGCGGACGTGCCCGAGGAGTTCTATCAGGCACGCAAGAAGCTGCATGACGAAGCGGGCAACCTGCCGCCCGGCGTGATCGGCCCGCTCGTCAACGATGAGTACTCCGACGTAACGTTCGCGCTGTTCGCACTCAAGGCAAAAGGCGAGCCGCAACGAGTGCTGGTGCGCGACGCCGAGGGCTTGCGCCAGCGGCTTCTGCATGTGCCGGGCGTCAAGAAGGTGAACATCATCGGCGAGCAGGCGGAACGGATCTATGTCTCGTTTTCGCATGACCGCCTCGCGACGCTCGGCGTGACGCCCCAGGAGATCTTTGCCGCGTTGAACAACCAGAACGTTCTGACGCCGGCCGGTTCGATCGATACGGCGGGCGCGCAGGTATTCATTCGTGTCGAAGGCGCGTTCGACAAGCTGCAGACCATTCGTGACACGCCGATCGTCGTTCAGGGCCGCACGTTGAAGCTCTCCGACGTGGCGACCGTCGAACGCGGTTACGAAGACCCGGCCACGTTCCAGATTCGCAACAACGGCGAACCGGCGTTGCTGCTCGGCGTCGTGATGCGGGACGGCTGGAACGGGCTCAACCTCGGCAAGGCGCTCGACGCGGAGGTCGCATCGATCAATGCCGGGATGCCGCTGGGCATGAGCCTCACGAAGGTGACCGACCAGGCCGTCAATATCCATTCGGCCGTCGACGAATTCATGGTCAAGTTCTTCGTCGCGCTGCTCGTGGTGATGGTCGTGAGCTTCGCGAGCATGGGATGGCGCGTCGGCATCGTCGTGTCGGCGGCGGTCCCGCTGACGCTCGCGGGGGTCTTCGTCGTGATGGCCGCCACCGGCAAGAGCTTCGACCGCATCACGCTCGGTTCGCTGATTCTCGCGCTGGGCCTGCTCGTCGACGACGCGATCATCGCCATCGAGATGATGGTCGTGAAAATGGAGGAGGGCTACAACCGCGTCCAGGCGTCGGCTTACGCGTGGAGCCATACGGCCGCGCCGATGCTGTCGGGCACGCTGGTCACGGCGGTCGGCTTCATGCCGAACGGCTTCGCGCGCTCGACGGCCGGCGAATACACGAGCAACATGTTCTGGATCGTCGGCATCGCGCTGATCACGTCGTGGGTCGTGGCCGTCGTCTTTACACCGTACCTCGGCGTCAAGCTGTTACCCGACATTGCCGTGATCGAAGGCGGCCACGCAGCGATCTACAACACGCGGAACTACCAGCGCTTTCGCCGTTTCCTCGGGCGCGTGATCGGACGCAAGTGGATGGTCGCCGGGATCGTGGTGGCATCGTTCGTGATCGCCGTGATGGGCATGGGGCTGGTGAAGAAGCAGTTCTTCCCGACGTCCGATCGCCCGGAGGTGCTCGTCGAAGTGCAGATGCCCTACGGGACTTCGATCGAGCAGACCGCGTCGGCGACGGAAAAGGTCGAGGCGTGGCTTGCGAAGCAGCCGGAAGCGCAGATCGTGACCTCGTACATCGGGCAGGGCGCGCCGCGCTTCTATCTGGCCATGTCTCCGGAACTGCCGGATTCGTCCTTCTCGAAGATCGTGATCCGCACGAACGACGAGCACCAGCGGGAAGCGCTCAAGTTCCGTCTGCGCAAGGTCGTCGCCGAAGGACTGGTGCCCGGCGCGCAGGTTCGCGTCACGCAGCTGGTGTTCGGCCCTTACTCGCCTTACCCCGTCGCGTTCAGGGTCATGGGCCCGGACGCGGGGACGTTGCGCACCATCGCCGCGCAGGTCGAGCGGACCATGAACGCCAGCCCGATGATGCGAACGGTGAACGCCGACTGGGGGCCGCGCGTTCCCACCGTGCATTTCACGCTCGATCAGACGCGTCTCGGGTCGTTCGGGCTGACGTCCAGCTCGGTCGCGCAGCAACTGCAATTCCTGCTGACCGGCATTCCCGTCACGCACGTGCGCGAGGACATTCGTTCGGTGGAACTGGTCGCGCGTTCGGCGGGAGACACCCGGCTCGACCCGCAACGGATCGAGGGATTCACGCTGATCGGTAACGCAGGGCAGCGGGTGCCGCTCTCGCAGGTCGGCAAGGTCGACATCCGCATGGAGGATCCGATCCTGCGCCGTCGCGATCGAACGCCGACGATCACCGTGCGCGGCGATATCGCTGAAGGATTGCAACCGCCCGACGTATCGACCGCGATGCTCGCGCAACTGCAGCCGATCATCGCGAAGCTGCCGAGCGGTTACCGGATCGAGGAGGCCGGCTCCATCGAGGAGGCCAACAAGGCGACCAATGCGCTCGCGCCGCTGTTCCCGATCATGATTGCGCTGACGCTGCTCATCATCATTTTCCAGACGCGCTCGATTGCCGCGACCATGATGGTGTTCGCGACCAGTCCGCTGGGTTTGATCGGCGTGGTGCCGACACTCCTGCTGTTCAATCAGCCCTTCGGCATCAACGCATTGGTGGGGCTCATTGCGCTCTCCGGCATCCTGATGCGAAACACGCTGATCCTGATCGGCCAGATCGAAGAGAACACGCGTGCGGGCATGGCGCCGTTCGATGCGGTAGTGGAGGCCACCCTGCAGCGCTCGAGGCCCGTGATCCTGACGGCGGTTGCCGCGATGCTGGCGTTCATTCCACTGACCCATTCCGTGTTCTGGGGCACGCTGGCTTATACGCTGATCGGAGGAACGTTCGCCGGAACGATTCTTACGTTGGTGTTTTTGCCGGCCATGTACTCGATCTGGTTCAAGATCCGGCCTGGGGCAGGGGAAAGTCACTCTGCGCTCGAACCCAGCGTCAGCGTGACTACGTAGACATGTGCGCCCCGGGCGATGATGGTCTTGCCCGGGGCCGTCGATGTGAATCAGCACCACGACGCGTCCGGCCGGAAAGCAACTTCGCGCAATGGCCACGATTCATTTTTCCGGGCAGTGGCGCACGCTTCGCGCGCCGCTTGGCGCGAAATGCCGTGCACGAACAATGTGACCTGCGGCGGAATTCCGTGATCAATCAGGCAGTGAGTTTCGCATCGATATTGCCGGAATCCAGCGAGGCTCGACGGACCGTGGCCGGAGGTCGGTAGCGATGGGCGCTGTGGGGCCGGCGTTCGATGAGCACCTTGGCCTCGGCGCGACTGCGGAACCGTTCGCGGTTTGGCAATTCGGCTCGCAGTTTGCCGTTGAAGCTTTCGACGAATCCGTTTCGAAGAATCGGTCCGGATCCGGATGTTTGAAGGCGGGTGACTTTTGAAGAAGTCAGACTATTCTGTGGGCGCAGGGTCACCATGCGTCGCGCGACGCATTCGTCGCGCGGCGGCCCCTAGAAATCCGAACGCACGGTCAACATCACGTTGCGCGCATCGCCGAATACGCTGTAGTAGGTGCTGGGCGGACGAATGTAGTACCTGCGATTGAACACGTTATTCAATTGCAAGGAGGCCGTCACGTGCTTGTTGAAACGATATCCCGCTTGTGCGTCGAAAACCGCATAGGCACCCTGTTCGACGCCACGCGAAATCCGCGTTTGAGCGAGCATGCCGCCCCCGATCGAGAATCCGCGTAACGGGCCTTGCGACAGCGTATATCGGGTCCACAGCTTGAACAAATGCTTCGGATCCGTGCCGTCGGTGAGATCGGGCGAGTCGTTCTCGTAGTGGGCGTTCAGATACGTGTAGCCGGCATAGAGATTCCAGTCCGGCGTCGGCTGGCCAGTGAGTTCGAGTTCGATACCCTGATTGCGTGCCTTGCCTGCGGCCACGTAATAGAACTGATGGGCAGGATCGGCAACGGCGCGGTTGTCGTCGTTGATGCGGAACAGCGCGGCGTTCGCATTCAGGCGGCCATCGAGCAGGCTGCTTTTTACGCCTACTTCGTACTGCTCACCCGAGCGCGGCGGCAGGCCCGGCCCCGAGTACGTGCCTTGCGTTTGCGCATCGAGGAAACGCGCATAGTTGGCATAGGCCGTCAGCGACGGCACGATGTCCCACAGCAAGCCGGCGGACGGCAGGAAGCGATGATTGACCTGTGCGTTGGTCGTCCAGTCCGCGACGCTCGGCAACGTCGACTGCGTGCGGTCCTGCAGGAACGCCTCGCGGCCGCCGAGCACGAGCGTCAGCGGCGTGGCGAGCTTGATACGCGCCTGCGCATAGACGCCGTATTGAACGGTGCGGTGATTGGTGCCGAACGTGTACGGTACGTCCACGGCGGGGACCGCATTGGGATCGTAGAGACTGTAGGCGCCACCGTACGGGCCGCTCAACGCGCGGTAACCCGACTGCGCGCCCGATGTCATCACGGCGTAGTTCGCGCCGATGGTCAGCGTATGCGTCTGCCCCCAGAGGCGCACCGGGCCGGATACGTTGGTGTCCGCGCCGAACCAGTCATAGCTCGTGCGCTGCCGCTGGTCTCCGAAGCGCGCGAGGCCGTTTGCGGTCGCGCCGGGGCCGGAGTACGCGTAGTAGGCCTTGGAGAGTTCGTGGCGGTAGAACAGCGTGGTCGAAGATTGCCACGCGTTTTCGAACCGATGCACGAGGTTGGCGTTGACCTCCTGCAACGAGGTGTACGCGTAGTTCCAGCTCGGACTGAAGTTCCGCGTATATTCGCTCGGCACACGCCCGGTGAGCGCGGTACGCGTGCTGTTCAGCACGCCGCCCGCACCGTAATCGATGCCGGAAATCGGCGAGACCTGATATCCGCCCGAGAACGACAGCGTCGTGCGCGGCGTGAGGTCCCAATCGAGCGCACCATAGGCCATCACCTCCTTGCTGCGCGTGCGCTCTATGGATTGCGTACCGGTGCCGCCCACGAGAACGGCGCGTCCGCGCAGCGTGCCGTCCTTGTTCAGCGGCCCGGTGACGTCGATCATCTGGCGCACGCTGCCGAACGAATCGACCTGCGTTTCCGTGCCGAGGTGGAACTGATCCTGAGGGCGCTTGCGCACGAGATTGACGACGCCGCCCGGCTCGCCCATGCCATCGATCGAGCCTGCCGGGCCGCGCAGGATTTCGACGCGGTCGTACATCGCCAGATCGAATTGCAACTGGTACTGCAGGCCGCTCAGTGTCGGGACCCCATCGAATTCAATGCCGAGCTGCGAGCCGCGCGCGCGGAAGTACGCGGTACCGTCGCCGTAGTCGATCGAACTGACGCCGGTCACGGAGCGCAACGCCTGCTGGATGGTCGTGACGTTCTGGTCGTCCATCCGCTCGCGCGTGAGCACCGAGACCGAGTTCGGCGTCTCCTTGATCGATTGCGCGACTTTTCCGCCGATGGTGGCCCACTTTGTAGCGTAGTTGCCGCTGCCTTCGGTTGTCGCGTCGGCGTCCTTTGTGCCCACCACCGTCAAGACGGGCAGCGTGTCGCCGACCGGGGCGGGCGAGCCTTGCGCGTTCGCCCACGAGGAGGCGAGGCACAGCGCCGAAAAGGCGAGCGGGGCACCGCTGCATCGTCCCGTCGTCACGCGCCGCGCGCGAGGGTGGTCCATTCTCGTTGTCATGGTTGATCATCCCGATGTTGAAAAACGTCGAACTGCTTCCTCCCGCCAGCGGCGGGTTGAAAAATGGGGGGGACGATCTTTATCGACGGGCATCTGACGGCCTCGTCTGTCTTGAATCCATGCACGACCGAACAATCGCCGGACCGACATCGTGGCCGGTCCCGCGACCCGTGACGCAATTACCGCCGCAACCCGCGCAGCATCACGAGCGCGACGAGCCACGGTCCGCCGAGCAGCGTGGCGACGAGGCCGGTCGCGATTTCCTGCGGAAAAGCGATCTGCCGCCCGAGCCAGTCCGCCGTCACCATCAGCAGCGCGCCGAGGGTTGCGGCCAGATAGAGCTGCGGCACGGGGCGGCGCGCACCGGAGAACCGTGCGATATGCGGCGCGATCAGCCCGACGAACGACAACGGCCCGACAATCACGGTAGCCGCCGCCGTTGACATGGCCGCCAGCAGCAGCAATGCGAAGCGCGCGCGACCCACGGGCACGCCGACGCTCGCCGCGACGTCCGTGCCGAGCGCCAGAGCGGCGAGCCAGCGTCCGGTCAGCGGTGCAACGGCGAGCGTGAGGAGCGCCAGTGCCGCGACGCTCCATGCGATGCCAGGCGCGACGTAGTACGTGGATCCGATCAGCAGATCGACGAGTACGCCCGCGCGCGGATCGCCGCTCGACATCAGCGCGCCGACTACCGTGTTGAACAGCGCACTGATCGACAGCCCGACGAGCAGCAGGCGCTCGGGCGCGAATCGCGCGCGCCGTCCGAACCAGACGAGCAGCACCAACGTCGCGAACGTGCCGGCCACGCAGCCTGCCACCAGCGCGGCGGGAACGAGGCGGTGACCGAGAAACAGCACGGCGACCATGCCGAACATGCCGCCGGAACCCACACCGAGCACGTCGGGACTCGCCATCGGATTCGCGCTCATGCGTTGCAGCAGTGTTCCCGCGACTGCCAGCAGGGCGCCCGCCGCCAGCGCCGCGACGAGGTGAGGTCCGCGCCAGAACAGCAGGCTTTCGATTTGCGTGAGCGTTGCGACGCTCGTACCGGTGGGGCCGCGAGAGACCGCCAGCGACAGCAGGCATGCGAGCGGCAGCAGCATGGCCCACACCAGCGCCATCGCACGAGGCGCGCGGCGATCATGCCGGGGGCCCGTTGCAGCATGCGCATCGGGCCGCGTGCGCAAACGCGGCAGCAACCCGACGAGCAGCGGCACGCCCACGATCGCGGTCGCGCTTCCGGTTGCGATCACGTGCGCGGAAAACAGGTCGGCCCGCGCGGCTGTGCGCACGATTTCATCGGTGAGCCACAGCAGCGCCGCGCCGGTGAGCGGTGACCACACGAGCCGCGCGCGCAATTGCCGCGCGCCGGCCAGGCGGGCCAGCAACGGTGCGGCCAGGCCGATGAAGCCGATGACGCCCACTTCGGCGACCACGAACGCCGTGAGCGCGACCGCGACGAACAACGCGGCGCCGCGCACCCATCCGACCGCGACACCGAGATGGCGCGCCGTCGTGTCGCCTGCGTCGAACAGATTCAGCGGACGATAGAGCAGTGCGGCGCCGCCCGCGCAGGCGGCGAGCTGCATGCCCAGATGCAGCGTCGGTTGCCAGCCGTTCTGGTCGAGCGCGCCGCCGCCCCAGATCTGCAAGCCCGCAAGCCTGTCGAAATGCACCACCGAGATCGCGAGACTGATTGCGCCGCAGTACAGGTTCACCACCATGCCGCCGAGGATCACGCCGAGCGGCGACATACGCTGCGCCCATGCCAGCGCGAACACGACGAGCATCGCGGCCGCGCCGCCCGCCAGCGCCAGCGTGCTTCGACCCATGGCCAACCAGCCGGGCATCCAGATCGTCGCGACAGACAGCGTGAGATACGCGCCCGGGAACACCCCGAGCGTCATGGGTTCGGCGAGCGGATTGCGCAGCACCTGTTGCATCAGCGTGCCCGCGAGACCGAGTGCGGCGCCGCACAGCAGCGTCATCGCGACGCGCGGCAGCAGGCTGTAGTGGACGAGCAAGGCCCCCACGTCCTGCGTGTCGGCGGTGGCCGCGAGCGCGTGCCAAAAGGATGCGCCCGCGAGTGCGCGATGCACGTCCGTGGCGGTGAGGCAGGCGGCGACTACGGCCATGGCGCCGACCAGTGCCAGGCGCCGATCGCTTGTGCGCGCGACGCGTCCGGCCAGCACGAGGTTACGCAAGGCCGCCTCCACCGTGCTCGAGTGTGGCGAGGGCGATCGACACGGCCGCGGCGAAGCGCTGCATCGACACGAGTCCGCCGAAGGCCGCGATCACCGGCAGTACTGCGACGCGTTTCTCGCGCACGGCAGGCAGCGCACGCCACAACGGGCTCCGGTTCAGCGCGGCACGCACGTCGGCGCGCAGCGGCCCGATCAGCAGAATGTCCGCATGCGGGACATCGAACAGGCGTTCCAGCGCGACGGTGGCCGAGCCGGTTACGGAGGTGCGCCATGGCGTGGAGGCCGCGCGGCTCGCCGCGTCGCGAGGATGGGCAGCGTTGTCGACACCGATGCGCGCGAGCACGTCGTCGAACAGGCTACCCGTGCCATAGACGCGAAAATGTCGCTCGTCGAGTGCTTCGGCGACGATCACGGCGCGCGCCGGGTGAGCCCCGGTGCTCGCGATCCGGGTGGCCACCGACGCGAATTCCCGTTGCGCGGCGGCGATCAGCTCGGTGGCGCATAGCGGCGCATCGGTCGCGCGCCCCATCGCGGATGTTTCGTCGCAGAGCACTTCGAGCGGCCGTGCAGCGCTCATGTATGTGCCCAGCGTGAGCGTCGGCGCGATGCGTCGGAGCGGCGTCATCAGCGCCGCATGCGCCGGCGTGACGATGATGAGATCCGGCGCGAGCGCGAGCAGCACCTCGAAATTCGGTTGATAGAGCAGGCCGACATCGGCGACGCCGGGCGGCAACGGCGGCGTCACGATGCCGCTCGCATACCAGTCGGGCAACGGAATGCCGACGGGTGCGCGCCCGAGCGCGAGCAGCGTTTCCGTCAGTTCCCAGTTGAGCACCACGATGCGGTGCGGGAACCGTGTGACCGCGGCAGCGACGCATGGCGCGGAGAACCGTGGGCCTGAGCCGGCGAGCGCGGTGAGCGCGACGAGCAGTTGCCGGCGGCGCGGATTCGCAACGAGCAGGTTCATGCCGGAAACCCCAGGCGCCGCCCGCTGACCGGATCGGCGCTCACGCGCATCGGCACGCCGTAGATCGATTCGAGGTGTACCGGGTCCATGATGTCGGCGGCGCGCTCGCGCATCAGCAGACGGCCCTCGCGCAGCGCAACGATACGGTCGCAGAACCGCGCGGCCATGTTCACGTCGTGCAGAACGACGACGGCGCTCATCGCCCTCGTCGCGCAGAGCGTGCGCACGAGTTCGAGCACGGAGAGCTGATGGTTGAGGTCGAGCGCCGACGTCGGTTCGTCGAGCAGCATGCAGCGGCAGTCCTGTGCGACCAGCATCGCCAGCCATGCACGTTGACGCTCGCCGCCCGACAGTACGTCGACGGGGCGATCGGCGTGACGGAGCACATCCGCTGCACGCATCGCGCGCTCGACGTGCGCGGCGTCTTCGTCCCCGAAGCGTCCGAGCGCGCCATGCCACGGATAACGCCCGAGGGCGACCAGTTCGTGCACGGTCATGCCGTCGGTGGGCGGCGTCTGCTGCGGTAGATACGCGACCTCGCGCGCGAACTGGCGTGCGCCCCAGTCGGCGAGCGGCTTGCCCGCATAGCGAATCGTGCCGGCAGCGGGGGCGAGCTGACGAGCGAGCAATTTGACGAGCGTGGATTTGCCCGAACCGTTGTGCCCGACCAGCCCGGTCACGCATGCGGGTTCGATCGCGAGATTGATCGATTGCAGCAGGGGACGGCCGCTGGCGACGTACGACACGCGTTCGAGCGAGAACGTCGCGGCATTGCCGGTGTCGCCGCATGCGGAGCGGGCTGCTTCGTCGCGCACGATATCGCTCATGCCGCGCTCGCCATGTCGTTGCCGCCCGTACGCTGCGCGTTGTCCGCATTGTCCGCATTGTCCGCGCCGGCCGTGTCCGCGGTCATCGCGGCGATGCGTCCGTTCTCGAGTTTGATGAGCCGGTCGGCGAGGTCGAAGTAGCGATCGTCGTGCGTGATAACCAGCACGGTCTTGCCGTTCGCCTTCAGCGCGGGCAACAGCGTGCGATAGAACACGTCCTTGAAGGCCGGGTCCTGATCGGCCGCCCATTCGTCGAAGACATAGAACGGTCGATCCTCCAGGAATGCGACCAGCAGCGCGAGGCGCTTGCGCTGACCTTGCGAAAGGGCGAGCGTGGAGAACGTGCCGCGCTCGATGCGCACCTTGTGGTCGAGTTGCAGCGCGACGAGCAACGTACGCGCCATCCCTTCGCGTTCGCCGGTCAGGCCGAGCAGCGAATCGAACAGATGAAAATCGCTGAAGACCACCGAGAAACGCTGTCGATACGCGGCACGCGTCGTGTCGTCCACGGCGACGCCGTCGACGAGCAGACGGCCGCGCTCGGGCGCGTAAAGGCCGACGAGCAGCTTCGCGAGCGTGGTCTTGCCGCTGCCGTTGCCACCGACGAGATACACGAGCTCTCCGGCGTCGAACGTCAGATCGATGGGCCCGAGCGTGAACAGGCCGTCGTCGCTTTCGCGCACATAGCGATGTTCGACACCTTCGAACGCGATACGCGAGAATCCTTCGGCCGGGGCGGGGGCGGAACCGGCGTGATTGCCTGGCTCGGCAGGCAGCGCCGCTTCGAGCGCGCCGATGCGCTCGAACGCAACGCGTGCCGAGTTGAGCGACGGTAGCGCCGCGAGCAGCCCTTCGACGGGCATGATCAGATAGAGGAACACGAGCGCGTAGCCCGACATGACGTGTGCGTCGGCGCCGAACAGATGCGCGAGCACGAAAGTCGTGAGGCCGACGAAGCCGAACAGCAGCAAATTGCCCCAGCTTGCCGCGAGCGCGTGCAGCACATAGCCGCGCGTACGCTGCACGCGCACCGCTTCCACGTGCGGTGCGAGCTCGCTGCCGACGAACGCGTTCGCGCGTGCGCGATGCAGCTTGAGTTCCTTGGCGCCGTCGAACAACGCACGAAACTGGTTCAGCAGCGTGTCCTCGCGGTCGCGCGAGGCGCGCAGATGACGCAGCGCACGGGCGCTCACCAGCTGCGTGCCGAGCGTGCCGGCCCCGAGCACGCCCAGCGCGACCGCGAGGATCGGCAGCGAGAGCATGCCAAGGTATGCGAGACAGCCGACGATCACGGCGCCCTGCATCGCAATGGAGGGCAGGCTCACGAAGAACACGACGATGCTGTCGAGATCCTGGGTCAGCGCGCCCACCGCGCGGGCCGCGCCGCACCGCTCCAGATCGCGGAACGATGCGGCAGTAATGCGTCCGATCGTCTGCATGCGCAGTTGGGCCTTGACGCGTTGACCGAGATACATGAACAGCGCCTGTGAGCCGATGCGCGTCACGAGCACCAGCGCGGCGAGCAGTACGAAGCGCATGCCCAGGTGCATCAGCTGTGCGCCCGACGCTTGCAGCGCCTGGTTGATGAGTGCCACGAGCGCCGCGTTCGCGAAGCCGCTCGCGAGACTCGCGAGCAGCGCGACCGGCAGCAACCAGCGTGAGTAGCGGAGCAATGAGGCAATCGGAGGCATAAGTCGTCGAAGGTCGTGCGGACGTGCTGGCTGCACGTGTTGTGTCTCATAGATAAGAATGAGACGTATTAAATGTAGAGAACGGGGTTTGGCCGTAACCGTTGATGGATAAGGAGATTAATGCCTCGCGCAGCCGAAAGGTAGACACGCGATATCGAATTTTTGACAGAATTTGGTGAATTTGAAATATCATGGCGCACTTCCTTTCGACCGTCTCCGATGAAGGCCTTCCTGCTCAAGCGCTATCCGCTGGCGCGGGTGCCGCTGCCGCGCCAAGTGGCCGCGACCCTCGTGAACTACCGTCAAGGCGAACGCGTGGCTTGGCATCAGCATCGCCATGGCCAGCTCGTCTTTGCAGCCAAGGGCGTCGTCCGCGTGCTCACGCCGGCACGAACGTGGACGCTCCCGCCGTCGCGGGCGGTGTGGCTGCCGTCGGACGTCGATCACGAACTGCACGCGGTGGGCGACACCGCGCTATGCAGCGTCTATGTGGAACCCGAAGTGTTTCCGTGGCCTTGGGAAGAGCCGGCGGTCATCGCCGTGTCGGTGTTGCTGCGGGAACTCGCGCTCACGGTGGTCGACGGGGCGGATACTTATACGGCCACGAGCCGTGCCGGACTCGCCGCGTCGTTGCTGATGAAAGTGCTCGCGGAAACGCCGAGCCTCGCCGAGCCGGGTGTGCCCTTGCCGCGCGACGAGCGCCTGCTCAAGCTTTGCGAGCACATGATGAACGACCCCGCGAGCGATCTCACGCTGGACTTCTGGGGCGAGCAATTCGGCGCGAGCGGCCGTACGCTCGCGCGCCGGCTGCATGCCGAGACGGGGCTGACGTTCGTGGCCTGGCGGCAGCAGATGCGCGTCGCGGAAGCGATCACGCGCCTCGCGCTCGGCCAGTCGGTTGCGCAGGTGGCAAAAGATCTCGGGTATCGCAGCGCGAGCGCGTTCATCGTCATGTTCCGACGGATCACGGGCGAATCGCCGCAGCGATATCTCGCAGCGACCTGAGCAGGGCTGATTCGGGCCGGCCCGGCGATGCGGCGCCGCGGACGCAGGCGGCCCGAACGGGATTCGATGTCGCCGCGCGCTTACCCCCGCCCGACGAACGGCATGGCCGTCGCCATGATCGTCATGTTCAGGATGTTGGTGTCGAGCGGCAGGTTCGCCATCTGGACGATCGCGTTCGCGACGTGCGTGACGTCCATGCGCGCTTCGGGCGCGAGGCTGCCGTCGGCTTGCGGGACGCCTTGCGTCATCCGTTCCGTCAGCGACGTCGCGGCGTTGCCGATGTCGATCTGGCCGCACGCGATGTTGTACCGGCGGCCGTCGAGCGCCAGCGCCTTGGTGATGCCGGTCACCGCATGCTTGGTGGCCGTGTACGCGATCGTATCGGGGCGCGGCGCATGCGCCGAGATCGAGCCGTTGTTGATGATGCGGCCGCCCTGCGGCGTTTGCGTTTTCATCAGGCGCCATGCGGCCCGTGCGCACAGAAAGACGCCGGTCAGGTTCGTCGCGACGACGCCGTTCCACACGTCGAATTCGTATTCGTCGAGCGGAACCGGCGGCGCGTTGCGGCCGGCGTTGTTGAACAGCACGTCGAGCCGGCCGAACTGCTGCGCGATCTGCGCAAACGCGCGGTCGACCGATGCTTCGTCGGTGACGTCCGCAGGAAACGCGTGCGCGTCGCCGCCGGCGGCGCGGATCGCGTCCTGCGTTTCGCGCAACGAGGCCTCCGTGCGACCGAGCAGCGCGACGGTGAATCCCGCCTGGGCGAGCGCGACGGCCGCTGCGCGACCGATGCCGGAGCCGGCGCCGGTGACGGCTGCGAATTTCTTCGAGACAGACATGGCTTGATTTCCTGCTGGTTGAAAGAGGACGAGGCGGCCGGTGACCGGGATCATCGCCGCATTCGGCAATGTAGTCGAAATGCGCGGCGCGCATGTCCGGGCGACATCGCAACGCACGCTCGGCTGACTACTTCGTCCGGCCGGGCGCGGCCCTGCGTGCCCGCGTGCCGGTCTGCGCAAACAGATCGACCACGACGTCGCGCAGCCACCGGTTCCCTTCGTCTTGGTTGACCCGTGCATGCCAGAGCATGTGAATCGGCGTCCCCGGCAGCGCGACGGGCAGTGCGCGCCAGCCCAGCGAAAACGGCGCGGCGAGCTGTTGCGCGAGATGCTCGGGCACCGTCGCGATCAGGTCGGTGCGCTGCAGGATGTAGCCGACGCTCATGAAATGCGGCACCGTCAGCCGCACCTGTCGCGTCACGCGACGGCGCTTCAGCCATTCGTCCACCTGCCCGTGACCGGTGCCGGCCGACACCACGACCAGATGTTCGGCATTGCGCCATGCGTCGACCGTCAGCGGCGTGTCCTCGAGCGGATGCCCCCGCCGGAACAGGCACACATAACGCTGATCGAACAGCCGGCGCTGATAGAAGCCGCCCTTGAGCTGCGGCAGCAGGCCGATCGCGAGATCGACGCGGCCGTCGGCCATTTCGTCGCCGAGGTTGATGCTCGTGTTGCGCACGGTGTTGAGCGCGATGCCCGGCGCCGCGTGCGACAGGTGTTCGAGCAGCGCGGGCAGGAACACGACTTCGCCGATGTCGGTCATGCCGATCGTCAGCGTGCGCGTGGCGCGCAGCGGATCGAAACCGGTCTCGGGATTGAGCGCGGCGTGCAGGGTCGCGAGCGCGTGCGACACGGGTTCCGCCAGGCGCAGCGCGAACGGCGTCGGCACCACGCCGCCCGGCCCGCGCACGAACAGCGGATCGCCGAGCCGGCGGCGCAGCTTCGCGAGCGCGTTGCTCACGCCCGGCTGGCTCATGTTCATCTGCTCGGCGACGCTCGACACGCGCCGTTCCTGCATCAGCCGCTGGAAAAGCAGCAGCAGGTTGAGGTCGATATCGCTCAGTTCCATGGGTTTTGCCTCGCCCGGTTCATTGTATCCGGTGATGATGCAGATTCATTTCATTTTATTGTGGAATGAAAGTCGGCTCCCGAGAATACCGATACGGCCCATGCAATCGGCATGGCCGCTGCGCACGTCGCACACCCCACATCGGAATATCGGAGACACCTTCATCATGCAGACGAACCTGAAGATTGCGATCGTCGGCGCCGGGATCGGCGGCCTGACGCTCGCGCTCGCGCTGCGCGAGCACGGCATCGACGCGCAGATCTACGAACAGACGGAGGTGCTGCGCGAAGTCGGCGCGGCCGTCGCGCTGTCGGCCAATGCGACGCGCTTCTACGAACGCATGGGCCTGCGTGCGGCCTTCGACGCGGTGTGCGCGGACATCCCGGGGCTCGTCTATCGCGACGGCCGCAGCGGCGCGGTGATCGGCCATCATCGCGGCGAGCCCGACTATCGCCGGCAATTCGGCGGCGCGTACTGGGGCGTGCATCGCGCGGATCTGCAGGCCGTGCTGTCGAAGGCGGTCGGCCTCGACAGCATCCATCTCGGCCACCGGCTGACCGATCTCGTGCAGCACGCCGATCGCGTCACGCTGGCGTTCGACAACGGCGTGCGCATCGATGCCGATCTCGTGATCGGCGCCGACGGCGCGCGCTCGATCACGCGGCGCTGGATGCTCGGCTACGACGATGCGCTGTATTCGGGCTGTTCGGGGTTTCGCGGCGTGGTGCCGGCCGCGCGGCTGAGCCTGCTGCCCGATCCCGAAACGCTGCAGTACTGGATCGGGCCGCACGGGCACCTGCTGCACTATCCGATCGGCGACGGCGGCGACCAGAATTTCCTTCTGGTCGAGCGTCATCCGTCACCGTGGCCGTCGCGCGACTGGGTGATGCCGTCGGAAGAGGGCGAGCAACTGCGTGTATTCAGGGACTGGCATCCGGCGGTGGTGCAGATGATCACCGCAGTGCCGATCAGCCAGCGCTGGGGCTTGTTCCATCGGCCGCCGCTCGGCCGCTGGAGCCGCGGGCGCGTGACGCTGATCGGCGACGCCGCGCATGCGCTGGTCCCGCACCACGGGCAGGGCGCGAACCAGTCGATCGAGGATGCGGTGGTGCTGGCGGCGCAACTGGCGCAGGCCGGGCCGGGCAACTGGCGCGAAGCGCAGGAAGCGTACGAGCGGCTGCGTCGCGGCCGCACGCGCAAGGTGCAGTACGCGTCGATTTCCGTGGCCGATGTGCTGCACCTGCCCGACGGGCCGGCCGCGCAGGCACGCAACGCGCGTCTGGCCGAGCGCGACAGCGTGCTGCATCACCTGGACTGGATTCACGATTTCGATGCGCTCGCCGGGGAGCCGGACGAGCGGCAGGGCGGCACGTGGCTTTGAATCCGCCGTCGGGCCCGGGCGCGCCGGGACGGCGTGCGCAGTGCATGGGACGGGGCGACGGCCTGCGGCCGGCCGGTCACCGTCCGGCCGGGTGAAAACGGGCGGGGTCGCGCCCGCGCGCAATCACTTCACGCACTCGAGCGCGTACTTCAGCCCCGTCCCGAGCAGCCCGCGCCAGACGTCCCACGTATGCCCGCCGTCGACGATGCGCAGTTCGGCCGGGTTCTGCGCGCGGCGCAGGTGCGTGTACAGCACGCTCGATTCGGCCTGGATGGTCAGGTCGTCGTCGCCGGCCGCGATGAACATCGGGATTCGCCAGCTGCGCGCGAAATAGCCGCGCATCAGCGCCGGGTAGTTGAGTTCGTGCCACACGCGCGGGTCGAACTGCCGGTCGCCGAACACGCCGACGTAGCGCGCGGCGGAATTGAGCGGCGGCTCGTTCGCGTAGATCGCGGGGCTCAGCAGCATCGCGCCGCAGAACAGCCCCGGTTCGAGCAGCGAGAAGCGCAGCGCGCCGAAGCCGCCCATCGACACGCCGCCGATCGCACGGCCCGCGCGCTGGTTCGACACCGCGAAGTGCGCTTCGACTTCGGGCAGCAGGTCGTTGAGGAACGCGCTCTGCATCTTCTCCTTGCGGTCGACGTACCAGTCGGTGCCGCCCTGCGGCATCACGATCACGACGGGCGGAATCTCGCGGCGCTCGATCAGCGTGTCGGCGGTGGCCTGCAGCCGGCCCTGCGTGACCCAGTCGTTCGCGTTGCCGGCATTGCCGTGCAGCAGGTACATCACCGGGTAGCGCGCGCCTTCCGGGTTGTAGCCGGGCGGCAGGTAGACCGTGTACGACCAGTCGCGCTTCAGCGACGCCGACCGGAACGTGCGCAGCACGACGCTGCTGCCCGGATTGAGCGCGGGCTCCTGGGCGGCCGACGGGGTCGTCGCGGTCTGGACGGCCGGCGGCGCGGGCGATGCCGCCGGCGCGGGCGGCGTGGCGCCGGCGGTGGCGATGGAGCCGGCGATCAGGGCGAGGGCGAACGGAAGGGCGAGTCGGCGCATGTCGAATCGTTTCAGGAGAGGCGCCGGCTATCGTAGCAGCGGAGCATGACGGCGCGGCGCGTCATCGCCGCGATCGGAACGGCAGCCGCGCGACGAGCGGCCCGTAGAGTTTGGCGACGAGATACAGCAGGCCCATCGCGACGACGTCGGCGGTCAGCCCGAGTTTCACGTCGAGATAGCCCTCGGTCGCCTGGTAAAGCAGCGAATCGACCGCGAGCGAGATGCCGGTGCCCGCGACGAAGCACAGCAGCCCCTGCCGGCCGATCGTGCCGATCCACGGCATCGCGTGCGCGACCTTCTTCATCCAGCCGAGGTGGACGAGCTTGGCCGCGAGCCATGCGATCGCGAGGAAGTTCGCGAGCCGCAGCGCGCCGAGGTTCTGCTTGATCGACGGATCGGTCGGGAACGGTTCGATGCGCAGCCGGTAGTACGCGCCGGCCGCGACGATCGCGAGCGATGCGGCCGTCAGCAGCCAGCCCTGCGGCTTGGGCGCGAGCGTCTGGTAGACGGGCTGGCAGCGCGCGATCACGCCGAGCACGAACAGGAACTGCCACGCGAACGGGTTGAAGTCCCACGGCGCGCCTTCGACGGTCGGCAGGAAGCGCGCGACGTGCGGCGCCGCGAACCACAGCGAGCCGCTGAACGCGAGCAGCAGCCACGGCTGCGTGCGTGCGAGCGGCAGCGTGAGCGGGACGAGCAGCGCGAAGAACGCGTACATCGGCAGCACCGACGCGAGGTACGGCTGGCGGCGGAACAGCAGGATGTCGCGCAGCGCGGCGAGCGGCTTGTGGAGCAGGCCGTCGAGATCGTTGGTCGGCATGTTCGGGCCGTCGATCGCGAACGCGTTCAGCACGGCCGTGATCAGCAGCATCAGGCCGGCCGTCACGAGGAATGCACGGTAGATCTCGAACGCGCGCCGGATGAAGCGCTGGCGCGCGGCGGCCTCGTCGTGCCGCTCGGCGAGCGAGTTGTACGCGATCGCCGTCGCGAAGCCGCCGAGGAACACGAACACCTCGGCCGCGTCGCACAGCGCGTACGCGTGCAGCGTCACGCGCGACAGGATGCTGCCGCCGATGTGGTCGACGACGATGACGAGCAGCACGAGGCCGCGAAAGAAATCGAGCTCGGCGTAGCGGCCGGCCCGGGCCGGCGCGGTCATCGGGCCGCCTTCCGGCGCGGGCCGCGTGCACGGCCGGCACACGCCGCGCATGAATCGGGGTGAAGCATGACTTCGTGAAGAAATGACGAACGGATGCGCATTGTGCCACCGATGCGCCGGGCCTCGGGTTTACGCGGATGGCGGCGCGTCCCGCCGCTGCCGATAAGCCGGGTCAGGCCGTCCGCGCGGCGGGGCAGTTGGACGAGCGCAACGTTTTGCGCAGGGTTCACATGCCCCGATGGACGGACGGTTTGCGACGTGACACCATTTTGTCCTCACGCGGCCGCACACCGCGTCGTCCGCCCTGCGGGCCACCCATACAACAGATCAAACATTCGCCGGGCGCGCGACTCGCCCGGCCCCGGCTCCGGAGATCCGTCATGAAGAAGCACGTCATTTTTGCCGCCGCGCTCGCCGCTTTCGCCGCGCCGGTCTTCGCCCAGAACAGCGTGACGCTGTACGGTGTGATCGACGAAGGCTTCAACTACACGAACAACGTGAATGTGAATGGGGTCGGAAAGTCGAACTACCAGCTCGCGAGCGGTTATGCGCAGGGCAGCCGCTGGGGCCTGAAGGGCAGCGAGGATCTCGGCGGCGGGCTGAAGGCGATCTTCACGCTGGAAAACGGTTTTGACGTCAACAACGGCCGGCTCGGGCAAGGCGGCCGCATGTTCGGCCGCCAGGCGTTCGTCGGGCTCTCCGAGTCGCGCTTCGGCACGCTGACCTTCGGCCGCCAGTACGACTCGGTCGTCGACTACCTGGCGCCGCTCACGGCCAACGGCAACTGGGGCGGCACGCTGTTCTCGCACCCGTTCGACAACGACAACACGGACAACTCGTTCCGCGTCAACAACACGGTCAAGTATGCGAGCGCCGACTGGAACGGCCTGACGTTCGGCGGCACGTACAGCTTCAGCAACAGCACCGGCTTCTCGAACAACCGGCAGTACAGCCTCGGTGCGCAATATTCGCTGGCCGGGCTGCAGGTCGCGGCCGCGTACCTGCAGGCGAACAACCCGGGGGTCGGCAACGCGGGCGCGATCGCCGCGGATGACGCGAACTTCGTCGCCGACCGCCTGCGGATCTTCGGCGGCGGCGTCAACTACACGTTCGGCCAGGCCACGGTCGGTTTCGTCTATACGAAGACGGACGTGAAGAATCCGGTATCGACGGTCTACCTGCCGGCTTCGACGTTCGCCGGCCTCGGGCTGACCGCGACGAAGTTCCAGAACTTCGAGATCAACGGCAAGTACCAGCTCACGCCCGATTTCTATCTCGGCGCGCAGTACGTGTACACGGACGGCAAGTTCGATGCCGCGGCCGGATCGTTCAAGCCGAAATACCACACGGTCGGCCTGATGGCCGACTACAGCCTGTCGAAGCGCACAGACGTCTACCTGCAGGGCGCATGGCAGAAGGTTGCCGGCGACAAGACCGGCACCGCGGCCGACGGCGGCTACGTGGTCGGGACGGACGGGCCGTCGGCGTCGTCGAACCAGTTCGCGGTGCGCGCCGCGATCCGCCACAAGTTCTGAGCGGTTCGACCGGCCGGGGCCGGCGCCCCGGCCCGAGCCCGCGTCAGCCCGCCCGGTACGGGCCGCCGAGCGTCTCCGCGAGCCAGTCGACGAAAATCCGCACGCGTGGCGCGAGATGCCGCCCGGTCGGAAACACCACCGACACGGGCAGCGGCTCGGCATTCCATTCCGGCAGCACCTCGACCAGCGAGCCGTCCGCCAGCAGCGGCCCGAGCCCTTCGCGCGGCGCCTGGATCAGCCCGAGGCCCGCGAGACAGCACGCGAGATACGCCTGCGAGCTGTTGACCGACACGACGCTGCGCATCTTGACCGCGTGCAGCTCGCCCGTATCCATGTCCGCATATTCCCAGTCCAGCTCACGGCCCGTTCGGCTCGAGAAATAGCCGACCGCGACGTGGTCCGGCAGCTCGTCCGGCGAGCGCGGCGTGCCGTGGCGCGCCAGATACGCGGGCGCCGCGCAGTTGATCTGCGCCAGCTCGCCGATGCGCCGCGCGACGAGCGACGTGTCGGACATCGTGCCGACCCGCACCGCGCAGTCGATGCCGTCGGCGACGAGATCGACGAAGCGGTCGGTCGTGCCGATCACGACGCGCAGGTCGGGGTAGCGTGCGTGGAAATCCGGTAGCGCCGGAATCATCTGGTTCACCGCGAAGCGCTCGGGCAGGTCGACGCGGATCGCGCCGCGCGGCGTCGCGCCGGCGTCCTCGAACAGCGTTTCCGCATCGTCGAGATCGGCCAGCAACCGCATGCAGCGCTCGTAGTAGGTCGCACCCTCGGCCGTCAGCGCGACGCGCCGTGTCGTGCGCTGCAGCAGGCGGACCTTCAGGTGCTTTTCCAGATACTGGACGGCGTTGCTGACCGTCGGGCGCGGCAGTTGCAACTGCTCGGCCGCCTTCGTGAAGCTGCCGAGATGGGCGACGCGCGCAAAGATGCGCATTGCATGCAGATGATCCATGCGGGGCGGGGGTGTGGGCGGATGGACAGGCTCCATTGTTAATCAGCGTCGAATGGTTTGGTGGAGTGTTTCGCATTTATCGTGCGTCGCGATGCGGCCAGAATCCGGCCTGTTGATTCATCACTCGAGGAAACGGACATGGATAGGCGTGAACTGGGCCGGTCGGGCCCGCGGGTATCGGCGCTTGCGCTCGGCTGCATGGGGATGTCGGACTTCTACGGGCCGGCCGATCGAGCCGAGAGCATCGCGACGCTGCACGCGGCGCTCGACCACGGCATCACGATGCTCGACACCGGCGATTTCTACGGAATGGGCGACAACGAGATGCTGATCCGCGATGCGCTGCGCGGCCGGGCGCGCGACCAGGTGCTGATCAGCGTGAAATTCGGCGCGCTGCGCGATCCGGCCGGCGGGTTTGCGGGCTACGACGCGCGGCCGGCGGCGATCCGCAACTTCGTCGCGTACTCGCTGAAACGGCTCGGCACCGATTACATCGACATCTACCGGCCGGCGCGCGTCGATCCGGCGGTGCCGATCGAGGAGACGATCGGCGCGATCGCCGATCTCGTGAAGGCCGGGTACGTGCGCCATATCGGCCTGTCGGAAGCCGGCGTCGACACGATCCGCCGCGCGGCGGCCGTCGCGCCGATCTCCGACCTGCAGATCGAATATTCGCTGCTGTCGCGCGGTATCGAGGCCGGGATCCTGCCCGCGTGCCGCGAACTCGGGATCGGCGTGACGGCCTACGGCGTGTTGTCGCGCGGGCTGCTCGGCGGGCGCTGGAGCACGGCGCGGCAGGGCGAGCGCGATTTCCGCGCGGCGAGCCCGCGCTTCCAGGGCGAGAACCTCGCGCACAACCTCGCGCTCGTCGATGCGCTGCGCGCCATCGCCGACGAGAAGGGCAGCAATCCCGCGCAGGTCGCGATCGCGTGGGTGCTGTCGCGCGGCGGCGATATCGTGCCGCTGATCGGCGCGCGCAAGCGCACGCAGCTCCAGGACGCGCTGCAGGCAGCAGAGATGCAACTAACGGTCAATGACATGGTGCGCATCGAAGCGGCGGTTCCCGCCGGGGCGGCTGCCGGTGAGCGCTATCCGGCCGCACAGATGGCTCACCTCGACAGCGAGCAGGGACGGGGGACATTTCACGGGGACTGATCGACCGGGCCGGTAGCCGGCGCACGCGACCTGCGTTGAACGAAGGCGGGCGTGCGCCGGACGGCGGCGGCGCGGTGTGCGAATGCGCGCGTGCGCCGGCCGCGCCGGCTCCGCGCGCCAGGCCCGAGCCAGCCTCAGGCAAAGCCAGATGGCGGGCGGCGCGATCGGGGTTCACCATCGGCGCCGTACTCAACCGGACGGAATGCCTTTCATGCACATTCACACGCTGACGATCGTCGCGGTGGTTTTCCTGCTGGCCGGCGCGGTCAAGGGAATGATCGGGCTCGGCCTGCCGACCATCGCGATGGGCTTGCTGACGCTCGCGATGCCGCCGTCGGCCGCCGCGAGCCTGCTGCTCGTGCCGTCGTTCATCACCAACGTGTGGCAGTTGTGGCTCGGCCCGTCGTTCGGGCCGCTGCTGCGCCGGCTGTGGCCGCTGCTCGCCGGCCTGACGATCGGCACGCTGACGGGCGGGCTGCCCGCGCTCGCGGCCGGCAGCACCTGGACGCATGCGGCGCTCGGCGTGGTGCTGATCCTCTACGGGCTGTGGGGGCTCGCCGCCGCGCGGCTGCCCGCGCCGGGGCGCCACGAAAAATGGCTGTCGGCCGTGGTCGGCTACCTGACGGGTGTCGTGACGGCCGCGACCGGCGTGTTCGTCGTGCCGGCCGTGCCGTACCTGCAGGCGCTGCGGCTGTCGAAGGACGACCTGATCCAGGCGCTCGGGCTGTCGTTCACCGCCTCGACGATCGTGCTCGGCCTGCAGTTGCGCGTGACGGGTGCGCTGGAGATGGTCGATCTCGGCGTGTCGGTGCTCGCGCTCGTGCCGGCGCTGGCGGGTATGGCCGGCGGGCAGTATGCACGGCGCGTGATGAGCGAGAAGGCGTTCAAGCGCTGCTTCTTTGTCGGGCTGATCGCGCTCGGCGCGTACATGGCGGCTTCGGGGTGGCGGTGAGCGGGCATCGCCGGCGAGCGTGATGCCCGCTGTCCGTGACGATCCCGAAGCCGGCTGACGAAACCGGCTTCGGGTGCATTCACCGGGCGCGGGTCACCCCGCTCAGGCCGGGTCGGCGTACTTCAGCGTCCATCCGAAGGTACGGGTCGCGCCCGCGCCGAGCGCGAACGGCTTCGTCGTGCACGCGAAGTTCGAATGCAGCTGGCCGATCGGCGTCGTCGACAGCGGATTCGTCGTGCCGTTCACCGTATCGAAGGCGGACAGCGCGCAGTTGTCGAACCCGGTCGCCGCATAGCCGGTCGCGGGGCTGTTCGCGTACGCGACCGACACGCCGTCGCCGTTGGCCTGCGTCGACGCGAAATCCGCGAACGACGTGAAGTCCGTTTCGACCGACAGGTTGCCGGTGAGCGTGCCGGTGCTCAGCGTGTCGCTGCGCGCCACCGAGCCGTGCGCGAACGTCAGCACCGTGTGCACCTGGAGGTCGAGATCCGTCGTGTACGCCGCGTTCTTCGATGCGAGCCGGAACTTCGCGGTATCGAACGACACGATTACCTGCCCGTTGCCTTGCTGGACATTCAGGTTCTTGTAGTACGTGACGGGAATGTAGGTCTTGCCGTTGTACGACACCTGCGGAATCAGCAACGCGTAGCCGAGATCGGTCGTGCCGTAGGTCAGCTTGTCGGAGGACGGCACCGGGTAGTACGGCGTGTACGAGTTGTAGTCGGGCGCCTGGCTGAGGTTCAGGTTGATCACGCGCCGGCCGTCGCGCACGGTCACCAGCGCCGCGCTGTACGGATGCGCGGGGTCGTTCGGCTGGTTGTACCAGGTGAGCGTGTAGTGCGGGCGCGCGTCGAGCCATGCGTTGTAGTCGGCGTCGGCCATCGGTGCCTTGCCGCCGAAGCCGAGCTTGTTCCACCACGCGTTCACGTACAGGTACTGGTGCAGCAGGCTGAAGTTCTCGCCCATCACGCGCGGCTTGCCGCGATACGCGTCCGTGCCGCGACCCTTGACCCACATGTTCACCGAGGGCGTCGGCAGCGACGGGTCGTACCAGAACGTGTCGAAGCGATGCGCCGCCTTCGTGATGAACGTGTAGGCGACCTGCTTCTCCTGGTCGGACAGCACGCCGGCGTTGGCCGCGGCCGTCAGCACTTCCATGAACGCGGAATCGCCGTACGGGCCGATCGAGCGGCCGTAGTTGAAGCCTTCGCCGTCGCCGTTCAGCTGCGGCAGGATCAGGTCGACGGACTTGCGCAGATACCCCTTCAGTTCCGGCGTGAAATTCGCTTCGTTGCCCATCTCGAACGTGCGCTCGGTCACTTCGCCGATCAGCAGCGTGCTGTAGCGGTCGAAGCGCGCCTGGTCGTAGTAGGTCGTGTGCGTGTTCGACGCTTCGTCCGAGAACCCGCCCGACGAGTCGTTGCGGATATGGTTCGTGAGCGTGTACAGCAGCGCGTCGCGCGCGCCCATCGTCGCGACCGACGGATCGGTCTTCGACGCGAACGACGGGCTGCTCCAGCCGAGCTTCTGGCGCAGCCCGGCGATTCCGTAGGACACCGCATAGTAGTTCTGTGCGGTGTTGAGCGACGCGATGTCGATCGGCGTGCCGGCGGCCGGGCACGTGTCGACCTTGCCGCTCGCGTCGGGGCCGAACATGTCGCAGAACCGCAGCCGCTGCTGCAGCGTCGCGAGCATCGCGTCGCTGAAGACTTCGTTGAGCATCCCGTGCGCCTGCAGGTTGTTCAGCGCGACGAGATAGTAGTACTCGCCCCACGACGTATTCGCATACGTATAGTTGCCGCCCGACTGCGCCATCATCGCGGTCGTGATCTTCTGGTAGGTCGCGAGGTAGCTCGCGTATTGCGGATCGTACTTCGACTTCATGTCGATCAGGATGTACGACAGGCCGAGCGCGAGCTTGCCGGGCAGGAATTTGTCGCCGGTGTTCGTGTCGAGCACGTGGACGGGCGTGCCGTCGCCGAGATCCATCACGACCTGCGTGAAGTCGGGCGACTTCCGGATCAGGTCGAACAGCGCGCGCATCTGGCCCATCATCGTGATCGGCGTGTCCGTGCCGGCCGGCACGCTCGTGTCGGCCGCGCCGTAGACGAGCGCCTGCAGCGAGTTCGCCGCGAGCGCGGAGGCGGGCGGCGACGTCGGCGTCGAGTTCGACGGCGGGGACGACGAAGACGGCGGATCGGTGATGTCGTTGCCGCCGCAGGCACTGACGAACAGGACGGAAAGGGCGCTGAGCGCGGCGCCGAGCGCGAATCTGCTGCGCGGATGCATTGTGTCTCCAGTTTTGAATAGTGATGACGGACGGGCGGGTGTGGCCGTTGCCGTGCTCGATGCCCGTGCGTGGCCGCCGCCTTGCAACCCTGATCCCTGAAGACGGACGGCCTGAATCACCACTCGAGCGGGCAAGCGTTCTCCCTGCACGGGCCGTGACCGGCGTCGCGCGGATGCATTGGAAAACGTTTTCCAAATTTAGGCATTGGACGGTGCGATGTCAATGAACTTTCACGCTGGAGGCGCGGGTAGAAACCCGGATAGTGGACGCGGAGAGAGGAGGGGGAGGTCAGGATTGCGCGGGAATTGCCGGTTTTTTTTGATGAGTGGTGCAGTGCGACGTGGAATGCAGGCGTGAATGCGGCGGGCGGGAAGGCTGTCTGGTTATGCGTTTTCGTTCGGGATCGAGAGAAAACGTTATCCGTATGGATCGAATGGTGTCGGGTCGCGCATCGGGGCGTCGGTCGCGATCGGTGCTGCTAAAGCCGCGCCTCGATCGCCGCCTTGTCGATCACCGACCCGGCCTGTCGGTTCAGGCAGTCGATATACGCGCGGTAGCGGGTGGCAAGATCGGTGTCGGCCAGAGCCGTGCTTCCGTGTGTCGCAGGGGTGGGGGCGAATGCGGCGGGCGTTACCGCGACGTTGCTTCGCCGGACAGAAACGCCACGAACTCCCGCGTGTACTTCGGCAGCGCATCGAACGACCGCGCGCACAGCTTCAGGCGGCGGTGGCTCCACGGATCGGACAGCTCGACGAGCCGCACGTCCATCGTCTGCATCGCGCGCTCGGCCGCATGGCGCGACACGATGCCGATGCCCACGCCGCTGGCGATCACGCGGCAGATCGCGTCGAAGCTCTTCAACTGCACGCGGTAGCGGATCCGCTTGCCGAGCGCGCGCGCCTGGTCGGCGAGATGCACCTGCAGCGCGCTGCCGTCGGTGAGGCCGATGAAGTCGGCGTCGGCGATCGTGTCGAACGCAACCTTGTCGTGTGATGCGAGCGGATGCGCGGCCGGCACGACGACGATCAGCCAGTCCTCGCGGAACGGCTTCTGTTCGAGCCCGCCGAGCCCGACCGAATCGGCGACGATGCCGACCTCGGCCGTCTTGTTGCGGATCGCATGCACGATCTCCTGGCTCGAGCGCTCCTCGACGCTGATCGACAGCTTCGGATGATGCGGCAGGTAGTCGGCCAGCGCGTCGGGCAGGTATTCGCTCAGCGACGCCGTGTTGCACAGCAGCCGGATATGCCCGCGCAGCCCCTGGCCGAATTGCTGCAGTTCGCCGCGCATGTGGTCGATCTGCTGCAGCACGGTGCGCGCGTGGTGTTCGAGCGCGCGGCCTGCGTCGGTGGCCTGCGCGCCCGCCTTGGTCCGGTGCAGCAGCGGTACGCCGAGCTCGTCCTCCATGCCGCGGATGCGTTCGCTTGCGGCCTGCAGCGTGATGTGGGTCCGCTCGGCCCCGCTCGTGATCGTGCCGGCCTCGCAGATGTTCAGGAAGAGCCGCAGGTCGGTCAGGTCGAAGCGCATGAGGGTGGGGGCGATCGTGTTGGAATGGCCGATAAGTTAGCAGGGAACCGCGGCCGGGGTCTCAGGCTTGGCCTGAGGCCCGATTCGCCGGTTCCGAATTTTCGGGGCGCGATCGATGACGGATCATGGCCGCACTTCAACCGGGGGAGCCTGTCATGCGGATCGATCCATCGTGGGGCGTGTCGTTCAAGATCGCGCTGCACGTGCTGTTCCTGTGCATCGGCATCGCGTGGGCCTGTTCCGAACTGGCCGCGTGGCTGCGTTGAGCGTCGCGGCGCGCTGCAGTGGTACGCTGCGGCGCCTATCAAAATAAGTTCGCCATAGTTTTACAGAACGAAAATTCTTCCGCTTCCGCGCGAAAAGACCATCAAGTTTTTCCGAATCGGACCGTATTACCGGTAGCGAATGCCGGCCGGCATCCGGTTCGTGATCGTTTGTCATCATTGTTTTCATCCGGTTACACGTCGTCCGTTCCGTTTTTGAGATGCTTGAAAGATTGTCAAACCGGAGTCGGATCGTCCATGAAATCGCGCGAGATTCACCGTCACGCGGCGTGGCTGCCGGGCCTGGCCGCCGTGCTCGTCATGGCCGGTTGTGCAAGCACGCAGTCCGTTCCGCCGAGCGACACGCTGGCGGCACAGTCATTACCGTCGAGCCCGCCGGCCGTTGCGCCGGCGGCCGTCACCCCGCCTCCCGCGCCGATTCTCGTTGCGCAGAAGTACGTCGTGAAGCGCGGCGACACGCTGACGGGCATCGCGTCCGCGAACGGCTGCAGCATTGCCGACCTGCGCACCTGGAACAAGCTGGGCGCGAACGGCAGGCTGCGCATGGGGCAGGTGCTGCGCATCGTCAGGCAGCAGCCGTTGCCGCCGCCGGGCGCAGCCGGCATGCAGGCCGCGTCGTCGGCTGCGAGCAATGGCGCGGGGAGCAGCCCGGCATCGGCGCAGGCCACCGCGTCGACCGCGAGCGACCGTCAGGTCGTCAAGGAAACGAAGCGGCATGCAGGCGGTGTCGCGCTCAAGTGGCCCGCCAACGGCAAGATCGTCGACGGGTTCCGGCCGGGGCAGAACCGCGGCATCCAGATCGCCGGCCGGCCGGGCGACCCGGTCCGCGCGGCCGCCGACGGCCGCGTGATGTACGCCGGCACCGGCCTGAACGATTACGGCAGCCTGATCATCGTCCAGCACAACGCGGATTTCCTGACCGCCTATGCGCACAACCGCAGGTTGCTCGTGAAGACAGGCGACATCGTGCGCCAGGGCGACGAGATCGCCGAGATGGGCGACCTCGACAACTCGCGTGTCGCGTTGCTGTTCGAAGTGCGGCGCGACGGCAAGCCGGTCAATCCGATGCCGTACCTGCCTTCGTCGCAAGGGTGAGGCAGGGTCGTTTCGCTGGAACGTGGCGGCGGTCGCTGCTACGCTAGGGCCTGTTCATGCGAATCCCGTGCTTCACGCGGGGCCGACGGCCATCTTCAGGGGATGCGCGGTGAATACCGTCGCGGGCCGGCCGCCGGCGCGAACGCGGGCGCTTCGTTGAAGCGCGCCCGCGTTGCTTCGTGCCACCGTTTCCGACAGAAGACAGAACACACCTCATCCATGGAACACTCTCCGACACGCCGCTCGCTGTTGCTTGCCGCCGTGGCCGCGCCGTTCGTCGCCGCGTGCACGTCCGCGCCGGTCGCCGACCAGGGGCGCGCCCACGCCGCCCAGGCCGAATTGACCGCGCTCGAGAAGGCGTCGAACGGCCGGCTCGGTGTCGCCGCGCTCGATACGTCGAACGGCGTGCGCATCGCTCACCATGCGCGCGAACGCTTCCCGCTGTGCGGCACGTATGCGGTCGTCGCGGCTGCCGCGATGCTCGCGCGCGGCTCGCTCGACGCGTCGCTGCTGCCGCGCCGAATTCTTTACCGCCGCTATGAAATCGTGTCGGGCTCGCCGGTCACGGAAAGCCACGTCGACACGGGCATGACGATCGAGCAGCTGTGCGTGGCGATGCTGCAGTCGGGCGACAAGGGGGCCGGCAACCTGCTGATGGGTGTGCTGGGCGGCCCGCAGGCCGTCACGTCGTTCGCGCGCGCGAGCGGCGACACGTCGTTCCGCCTCGATCACTGGGAACCCGAACTGAATCACGCGGCGCCCGGCGACGAGCGGGACACGTCGACACCGGTCGAAATGATCGACACGCTGCAGCGGCTGCTGCTCGGCAACACGCTGCCCGACCCGCAGCGCGCGCAGCTGACGGAATGGATGGTCGGCGGCGCGCGCGGCGCGACCGGCATCGCGGCCGGCGTGCCGCCCGACTGGCGCATCGCGGACAAGGCCGGCACGGGCGGTTACGGCACGACGACCGACGTCGCGGTGCTGTGGCCGCCGTCGCGTGCGCCGATCGTGATGGCCGTGTCGTTCACGCAGCCGCAAGCCGCGGCGGCGGCCCGCGCGGACGTCGTCGCGTCGGCGGCGCGCATCGTGGCGGGTGCGCTCACCGCGACGGCCTGAGCGCGTCGCTCCTCGCGCAAAACCGGCGTTTGGCTTATCGTGTCGGACAGCGCGCGCCGGAGCCGGCGCGCGGCCCTTCCGCGCCGTTTTTTGCGTTTGCCTTCTTCATGCGCCGACTTCCGCCCCTGCACGCACTGCAGATCTTCTCGACGGTGGCCCGCCACCGCAGCTTCACGCGCGCGGCCGAGCAGCTGTGCATCACGCAGGGCGCGGTGAGCCGGCAGATCCAGACGCTCGAGGCGCATTACGGCTTTCCGCTGTTCAAGCGGCATGCGAAGGGGCTCACGCTGACGGCGGAGGGCGAGCAGTTGCTGCCGGTCGTCAACGAGAGCTTCGCGCGGATCGAGGACATCTCGATGAAGCTCACGCGCCAGCGCACCGATCTCGCGCTGAAGGTGCCCACCTGCGTGATGCGCTGGATGCTGCCGCGCATCATGCGCTTCCAGGGCGAGCATCCCGATCTCCATGTGCAGATCACGACCGCGTGGCAGCACGTTGTCGATTTCTCGACCGAGCCGTTCGATGCGGCCGTCGTCTACGGCACGTCGCCGGGCCCCGGTGTGTTCGCACTGCCGCTGTTCGACGAGCGGCTGACACCCGTGTGCGCGCCCGAACTGCGGCAGGCGTCGCCGCTCGATGCGGTCGGCGATCTCGCGCGCCATACGCTGCTGCATCCGACGCGAGACCATCGCGACTGGCGTGCGTGGCTCGATCATGCGGGCGAGCGCAGTGTCGATCCCGCGCGCGGGCCGACGTTCGACACGCTCGATCTCGCGACGAACGCGGCGATGCAGGGCTTCGGCGTCGCGATCGGCGACGTGACGCTCGTCGACGACGACGTCAGCGCACACCGGCTCGAACGGCCGTTCGACATCGTGCTCGAAACCGGCGCGCGCTACTTCTTCGTGTATCCCGAGACCATCGGCAGCCAGCAGAAGATCCGCGCGTTCAGCGACTGGATCGCGCGCCATCGCGACTGAGCGGCGACGCGCGCACGTTCACCGAACCGGCGGGCGAACCCGCCGGGCGTCGCGCCGGCGAGCGGCTTTACTGGTATGTCACGACCGCGATCATCGGTGCGTGATTGTTGCCGGGACGGTTCGGTAAAACGATTGCGCGCGAGGCCTGAGTAAAGGTCGTGGTCTTGATCGCCTGCTGGCTCGCCGCGTCGACGAACGCGATCTGGCCGGTTGCCGGGCGCGGACAGTCGGCGCGTACGCGCCCGTTGGCGACATCGGCCGTATCGAGCGCGAACGAGCAGGGCGGCTCGACGATCATGCCGGAGAAGTGGATGATGCCGGACGCGCCGGCAGCGAAGGACGAGGAAGTGGCCAGAAGCGAGGCAGCCAGGGCGAACGAGGCGGCGATATGGCGATGCTTCATGACAGGCTCCAGAGAGGAAGCGCGTCGCAGCGGGGCCGCTCGGGTGGCAGTCCGTCAACGCCGCGATGCTGTATGCGTAAACGGCAGAACCATCGGACCTCTTGAATGAAAAAATCGAAATAATGGCTATGGGCAAACGATTGCGAATTGCTTGAACCAATGTAGGCCGAATCTGCGCAATCGCAAGTCAGGGAAAAGCCGGGGGAGATAAGATCGAACGGCGAACGGTCTCCGCGACCGTTGTGCGGGCAACGGCCTCGCGCCGCCCGGAAAGCAAAAACGCCGCTCGTCTCGAGCGGCGTTTTGCGTTGGGGCGCAGGTGCGCGGTTCAGTTCATGCGCTTGCGTACCGCGCCGACGATCACGAGCAGCACGATCGCGCCGACGATCGACGCGATCCAGCCCGCGCCCTGGCCCGGCGCATACCAGCCGGCCGCACGGCCGACGTAGCCGGCGACCAGCGAGCCGACGACGCCGAGCACGACGGTCATCAGGATTCCCATCTTGTCGTCGCCGGGCTTGAGCGCGCGGGCGAGGAGGCCGACGATGAGCCCGACGACCAGGGTTTCGATGAATTGCAGCATGAACGCCTCCCTATTGCTGTTGAGCTGTTGACGAAAGTAAATTGACCCGTGCAGTGCACAAGGGTTCCATGCGGCGGCAAGCCGGCGCGTGGCCCGCCGAGTATCGCATGGCGGCGCGACGTGCGGATGTCAGGCGGCCGGCGCGTCAGGCGCCGGCTCGAGACGGCGATAGCCTTCGGTCGCATTCAGCAGCGTGCGCGTGTATTCGCGCGCCACTTGTCCGGCCCGCACGTCCTCGATCCGCAACTGCTCGACGATCTCGCCCTGCTGCATCACGGCGACGCGCTGGCACAGGAAGCCGATCACCGCGAGGTTGTGGCTGACGAGGATCATCGTCAGGTTGCGTTCGCGATGCAGCCGGCGCAGCAGGTTCAGGATCTCGGCCTGCACCGACACGTCGAGCGCGGACGTCGGCTCGTCGAGCAGCAGCACGCGCGGCTCGACGATCAACGCACGCGCGATCGCGACGCGCTGCCGCTGGCCGCCCGACAACTGGTGCGGATAACGAAACCGGAACGTGGGGCCGAGCCCGACCTCGGACAGCGCGCGTGCGATGCGCGCATCGGTGTCGCGCATGCCGTGGATCGACAGCGGTTCGCGCAGCGTCTGGTCGACCGTGAAGCGGGGATGCAGCGACGCATACGGGTCCTGGAACACCATCTGCACGTGGCGGCGAAACGCACGGTCGGGCGTGCCGCCGACCGGCCGTCCGTCGATCAACAGGCTGCCGGACGCGAGCGGCACGAGGCCCGTCAGCGCGCGCAGCAGCGTCGACTTGCCGGAACCCGATTCGCCGACGAGCCCGAACACCTCGCCGTCGCGCACCGCGAAGCTCGCGTCGCGCACGGCGTCGACGTGACCCGTGCGGGTCGGGAAACGGATCGATGCGTGATCGACGTCGATCATCGTGCGGCCTCCTGTCGATCGGCGGGCGTGCCGGCATGCGGCGCGGGTTCGAGCCACGCCGGATCGCGCCGCAGCACGGGCAGTTCGTCCGGCGGATTCGCGAGCGGCGGGTTCGCCGCGAGCAGCCCGCGCGTATAGGGATGGGAAGCGTTGCGCAGGTCGCGCGCGGCGCAGGTTTCGACCACGCGGCCCGCGTACATCACCGCGACGCGATCGCAGAACGACATCACGAGCGGCAGGTCGTGGCTGATGAACATCAGGCCCGTGCCATGGCGCGCGATCATCGCGTCGAGCACCGCGAGCACCTGCATCGACACGGCGACGTCGAGCGCGGAGGTCGGTTCGTCGGCGATCAGCAGGCGCGGGCCGGTCGACACCATCATCGCGATCATCACGCGCTGGCCCATGCCGCCCGACAGCTCGTGCGGATACGCATCGGCCACGCGCGCCGGGTCGCGGATCTGCACAGCCTCGAGCGCATCGACGATCCGCTCGCGCAGCGCGCGGCCGCGCAGCCCGGGCTCGTGCAGCCGGAACGCTTCGCCCATCTGCTTCGCGACCGTCATCACCGGGTTCAGCGAATATTTCGGGTCCTGCAGGATCATGCCCATCTGGCTGCCGCACAGCCGCCGGCGTTCGCGCGGCGACATCGCGAGCAGGTCGTGGCCCGCGAAGCGCATCGTGCGCGCCGACCAGCGCGCGGCGTCGGGCAGCAGGCCGAGCAGCGCGCGGCCCGTCAGCGATTTGCCGGAGCCCGATTCGCCGACGATGCCGAGGCGTTCGCCGGGTGCGAGCGTCAGCGACAGGTCGCGCACGGCATCGGTGACGGTGCCGTCGTGCCCGCGAAAGCCGATCTTCAGCCCGTCGATCTCGCAGAGCGGCGCGGGTGCGGTAGCGGTATTCATCGGCATGTCACGCTCCATGGCGGGGATCGAAGACGTCGCGCAGCCCGTCGCCGAGCAGGTTGAACGCGAGGCTCACGAGCAGGATCGCGATGCCGGGCAGCGTCGCGACCCACCACGCGTCGAGCAGCACGTTGCGGCCCGACGCGACCATGAAGCCCCACTCGGGGCTCGGCGGCTGTGCGCCGAGGCCGAGGAAGCCGAGGCCCGCGACGGTCAGGATGATGCCGGCCATGTCGAGCGTCGCGCGCACGATCACCGACGACATGCACAGCGGCACGATGTAGCGCAGCAGGATGCGCGGGCCCGACGCGCCTTGCAGGCGGGCGGCGTGGATGAAGTCGGCCTGCGCGATGCGGATCGTCTCCGCGCGCGCGAGCCGCGCATACGCGGGCCATGCGGTGATCGAGATCGCGACGACCGCGTTGATCACGCCGGGCCCGAGCGCGGCCGCGAATGCGAGCGCGAGCACGATCTTCGGGAACGCGAGCGCGATGTCGGTGATGCGCATCAGCACGCTGTCGACGAAGCCGCCGCAATAGCCGGCCGTCGTGCCGATCGCGAGGCCGATCGGCACGACGATCACGACGACGAGCAGCGCAATGCCGAGCGTGAGGCGCGAACCGGCGATCAGCCGCGAAAGGATGTCGCGGCCGAGCTGGTCGGTGCCGAGCCAGTGCGACGGCGAGCCGGGCGGCAGCAGCCGGTCGGACAGCACCTGGCGCAGCGGGTCGTGCGGCATGATCAGCGGGCCGACGATCGCGACGATGATCAGCGCGACGAGGATCGCGAGCCCGAACAGGTTGAGCGGGTTGGCGGCGAAACGGCGCCAGCGGCGATACGCGAGGCCGAGTGCGGCCTGCGAGCGCGACGCGGGCGCGTCGGACAGCAGCCACGCGCGCAGCGTGAGACGCTCGGCGTTCATGGTTGGACGACCTTCGGCATGGGCGATGAAAGAAGCAGGGTGGAAGCGGTCATGTCGTGTCGGCGCCTCAGCGCGCGCGCGGATCGAACACGCGGTACAGCGCGTCGGTCAGCAGGTTGACGGTGATGAACATCGCGCCGATCACGAGCGTCGCGCCGAGCACCGCGTTCATGTCGGCGTTCAGCAGCGCGCCGGTCAGGTACGAGCCGAGCCCCGGCCACGCGAACACGATCTCGGTCAGCACCGAGCCTTCGAGCAGGTTGCTGTACGTGAGCGCGATCACGGTGAGCAGCGGCACCATGATGTTGCCGAACGCATGCCGCCAGATCACGCGCCGTTCCGACAAGCCCTTCGCGCGCGCGGTGACGATGTATTCCTGGCTCAGCTGGTCGAGCATGAACGAGCGCGTCATCCGGCTCAGGTACGCGACCGAGTAGTAGCCGAGGATCGCGGCCGGCAGCGCGATATGCGACACCGCGTTGCGGAACGCGTCCCACTCGCCCGCGAGCGCCGCGTCGATCAGCAGGCTGCCCGTGCGCGTGTCGACCATTCCGTCGTACACGGGATCGAGCCGGCCGGGCCCGCCGACCCAGTGCAGCCGCGCGTAGAACAGCAGTAGCCCCATCAGCCCGAGCCAGAACACCGGCACCGAATTGCCGATCAGCCCGACGAAGCGCGCGACGTGGTCGATCGGCCGGTTGTGCTTGACGGCGGCTGCGACGCCGAGCGGCACGCCGATCGCGATGCCGATCAGCGTCGCGATCGTCGCCAGTTCGAGCGTGGCCGGGAACACGCGCCTGATGTCGTCGAGCACCGGGTTCGCGGTCAGCAGCGACATGCCGAGATTGCCGTGCAGCACGTCGCGCGCATAGATCAGGAATTGCGTGACGAGCGGCTTGTCGAGGCCGAGCGCGATGCGTTCGGCCGCGTACGCCTCGGCCGACGCGCGATCGCCGAGGATCGCGAGCACGGGATCGATCGGCACCTTGCGGCCGATCACGAACGTCAGCGCGAGCAGCCCCGCGAACGTGACGGCGAGCGTGAGCGCCCAGCGCAGCACACGCAGGGCCCAGCGCACGGCCGGGCGCCGTGCGGGCAGCGTGCGCAGTGCTTCGAGGGAGGAGGCGGGAGTCGACATGCGGCGAATCTCATTGCTTCTTCAGGTTGCGGTACGACACGAGATCGTTGATCGGCCCGACGTCGAGCCCGCTCACGCCGGGCCGCGTCGCGACCTGAGCGACTTTCTCGAACATGATCACGAACGGCGAACGCGCGAGCATCTCCTTCTGCATCGCCTGATACCGTTGCGCGCGTTTCGCGGTGGTCGGTTCGGCGAGCGCGGCGTCGGTTTCCTTCGTCAGTTGCGGGATGTCCCAGCTGTTGCGCCAGGCCAGCATTTTATAGCTCGACTTGTCGGAATTGTCGGGGTTCCATGCAAAACCCTGCGCGTTGCTGTGCGGATCGATGTAGTCGGCCGACCATTCGCCGATGTAGATGTCATGCTGGCGCGCGCGGTATTTCGCGAGCGTCTGCTTGTTGTCGCCGGGGATCAGCTGCACCTTGATGCCCGCCTGCGCGAAGTTCGCCTGCACGGCCTGCGCGATTTCGGTGTACGGATAATCGTTGCGCACGTCCATCGTCACCGGGAACCCGTTCGGCACGCCGGCCTTCGCGAGCAGCGCCTTCGCCTTCGCGACGTCGAGCCTGTACGGGTTCGCGTTCAGCGTGCCGAGGAAGCCTTCGGGCAGGAACGTCTGGTGGACCTTGTAGGTCGTCTTCACCACGTTGCCCTGGATGCCCGCATAGTCGACGAGCCACTTCAGCGCTTCCTGCACGTCGGGTTTCGCGAGCGTCGCATTCTTCGTGTTCAGGCCGAGGTACAGCAGCGTCGCCTGCGGCGATGCCGACACCTTCGCCTTGCCGGATTTCACGACGGACGCCAGATCGTCGGGGCTCAGGTCGCGTGCCGCATCGACATCGCCGTTCTCCAGCAGCAGGCGCTGGCTCGCCGCTTCGGGCACGTGGCGCAGCACGATGCGCTTCATCGCGAGCGGCAGCCGGTAGCCGTCGAAGCGCTGCAGCACGACGCTGTCGCCGGCGGTCCACTTGACCAGCTTGTACGCGCCGGAGCCGGCCTCGTTGGTCTTCAGCCACGCGTTGCCGAAGTCGCTGCCCTGCTGGTGCGACAGCAGCAGTTTCCTGTCGAGCACCGAGGCGGGCCAGGAGCCCAGCACGTTCAGGACGAAGGTCGGCGCGTACTTCTGGTCGGTCGTGACCGACACCGTCAGGTCGTCGAGCTTCTTCACGTTGGCGACGACGTTCGCCTTCGTGAGCCCGATGCCGGTCAGCACGGCCGCAGGCCCCTTGTCGAGCAGCACCGCGCGCTGGATCGACCACGCGACGTCGTCGGCCGTCAGCGGGTTGCCCGAGTGGAACTTGAGGCCGGGGCGCAGCTTGAACGTGTAGGTCAGCCCGTCGGTGCTCACCGTCCACGACTGCGCGACGTCGCCGTTGAATTTCGACGGGTCGCGCAGGTCGACGCGCACGAGCCGGTCGTATGTGTTCGCGACGTATTCCTCCGGCACCAGCTCGTAGACCTCGCCCGGGTCCAGCGTCGTGAATTCGTCGAGCAGCGTGGCCATCACGAACATGTCCTTCGGCGTCTCCGCATGCGCGGCGGAAAGCGGGACGGCGGCGAGAACGGATGCGGCGGCCAGCGCCGCGACGAGCCGGGATGTCAGGGGTTTCATCTGCGCTCCTTGTGTCGTTGAAGTCGTTGAACGTGAACGGTGGGGGGCATGCGCCGGGCCATCACATCAGGCGCCACGGGCCGCTTGCCGCATTGTCGATCTGGGGCAGCGCATGCGAGCCGGGCAGTTCGTAGTGCCACCATTCGCTGTCGATGTGCGCGAAGCCGGCCGCGTGCATCACGCCGAGCAGCAGCAGGCGGTTGCGCTGCACGGCTTCGGGCAGCCCCGCGTGGAAGTGGCCGGATGCGGCGACCATCTCGTCGAAGCCGGTGCCCATGTCGAGCGGCTCGCCATCCGCGCCGACGAGCGTCAGGTCGAGCGCGATGCCGCGGCTGTGATTCGAGCCGCGGCCGAGATCGGCGACGAAGTTCGGGTCGGGCAGGAAATCCCACAGCACCTGCTGCGCCTGCGGCGGCCGGTACGCATCGTAGATGCGCAGCGTGAAGCCGGCCTGCGCGGCGACGTTCACCGCGCGGCGCAACGCGGCCTCGGCCGGCGCCAGCAGCAGGCAGTGCGCGCGGCGGTAGATCGGCTTGCCGGTCAGGTTGCGGTCGGTCGCGTAGACGAGGTCGATGTCGACGCGATGGATGGCGGGCGTGATTTCGACGAGGCGGTGGTCGTTCATCGGCGGTTCGGGTTCGGTCGGGCTCGCTCAGGATTCGAATTGGTCGAACGTGTGCTGCAGTTCGCGGTTGCGCGCGACGCGCCGGTCGATCGCGGGGCCGAGGCGGTCGACCACGGCCGTGATCAGCAGGTTGAACAGGCAGGTGAGCGGTGCGAGCGAATCCCAGAACTGGCCGACGTCGGTCTTCACCTGCAGCAGGTCGGCCGGCCAGTCGCGCGCCCACGGGCACGAGAGATCGGTGACCAGCGCGAACGGCTGCCCGCGCTCGGCGGCCGCCTGGCAATAGCGGCGCGCGCTGCGCGAATACGCGCGGGTGTCGGTGACGATGCAGTACGGCCGCTCGAATTCGGAGTTCAGCGAATCGACGTACGAGCCCGACTGGCCGTCGGAATAGAACACGCGCGGGCGCAGATACTCGAGGTAGCTGCTGAACGCATTGCTGATCCCGCGCGTCGACTGGATGCCGAGGATGAATACCGCGTCCGCATGCGCGATCCGGTCGGCCACCTGCGCGAACACCGGGCCTTCGGCGAGGCGGTACACGTGGCGGATCGCATCGAGCTCGCGCTCGAGCGAGGATGCGAGCGGGCTGTTGGCGGCATTGGCATTGCCGTTGCGGTGGGCCGGTTGCGTACCCGCGACGCGGCGGTATTCGTCGAGCCGGTCGGTGATCATCCACGGGCGATCGCCTCCGCCGCGCAGCTCGCGTTTCAGGTCGTCGAGATTGCGGTAGCCGACGCTGCGCAGGAAGCGCCCGACCGAGATGCCGCTCGTTCCGGCCTGCCGGGCGATCTGGTCGGCCGTTTCGAGCCCGAGCCGGTCGAGGTTCGCGAGCATGTAGCTCGCGATGCGCTTCGCGGTCGGCGTGAGCTCGGCATAGCGGGATTCGACGGTACGGGCGAACGCGCAGGTCATCGGCTGTTAGATCGTTGTCGTCTGATGATCGAATGTCATCCATCTAACGAAGCCAAAATCATTCGCGCCAGCGGATAAAAACTATGGTGTGAGGATAGGTGATAGGGTCGGAAGTGCGTTCGACGGTGGGGCGGTCCGCGCCGGAATGGGAATGGTTTTATCTCTGTCAGGCATATTTTGCGTTTATTCCTGACAGAGATAATTTGCGTTTATGTCTGTCAGGCATGTTGATCGAATCGAACCGCGATCGTCCGCTACGTGCCTCCCTCTCGTCTTGCCGTCAGTCGCACTTCACGACCGGGCTCATCGGACCTGACCGATTTGCCGCCCTCGATCGTCGCCCGCCATCCCGCTGCACCGCAATAATTACAAAATTAAAGTCGATCAGCTTTAATCATTAATTCAGGTTAATAATTCATTTAATTTATTCGTCGAATTGTATTTAACTTGCGTGACGGGATGTTCGATTTTCGATAATCCGAAAAACGGCATGTGTTCCGTAATGGGAATTCACTTGATCGCAAGAATGAAGGAGAAGTCATGACGAATCTTTCTCGACGCAGGATGCTGGCGAATACGGCCGGCGCCATTGCCGCCGCCGGTATTGCGGTATCGGCGAAGGCCGCCTCGTTCGGCAATCCGGACAGTCCGCCGGAAGGCGCGGTCAATGCGCGCAACCGCCAGAGCCTGACCGATCCGGGGCCCAAAAATCCGGCTATTGCCAACCAGTTTCCGTCCTTTCAGGATCCGCCGGCCACCGATATCAACGGCATGCCGTTATTCTGGGCCTCGTTCAATAATGCGCATAAAAGAATTCAAAATGGCGGATGGGCGCGTGAAGTTACCCAGGACGATTTTGCGATTTCCGAAACCATTTCCGGCGTCAACATGCGCCTGACGCGCGGCGGCATTCGCGAGATGCACTGGCACCAGCAGGCCGAGTGGGCCATCATGCTCGACGGCCGGTGCCGGATCACGGTGCTCGACGAACTCGGGCGGCCATCGGTGCAGGACGTGAAAACCGGCGATCTCTGGTATTTCCCGCCCGGCCTGCCGCATTCGCTGCAGGGCCTCGGCACCGACGGCGCCGAATTCCTGCTCGCGTTCGATAACGGCCGCGCGTCCGAATTCAACACGCTGCTGCTGACCGACTGGGTCGCGCACACGCCGCCCGACGTGCTCGCACTCAACTTCGGCGTGCCGGCCGACGCATTCCGGAACATCCCGCTCGACAACCTGTGGATCTTCCAGGGCGACGAACCGGGCCCGCTCGCGGAAGCCCAGCGCGCGTCGGCGTCGGCGGCAGGGGCGCCGCCGCATCCGTTCATCTTCCCGCTCGGCGACATGAAACCGGTCAGGAAGACCCGCGGCGGCGAAGTGCGCATCGCGGACAGCACGAACTTCAACGTGTCGACGACCGTCGCGGCGGCGCTCGTCACCGTGCATCCGGGCGGCATGCGGGAGCTCCACTGGCACCCGAACGCCGATGAATGGCAGTACTACCTGCAGGGCGAGGCACGGATGACCGTGTTCGACACGGGGCCGAAGGCGCAGACGGCCGACTTCCGCGCGGGCGACGTCGGCTACGTGAAGAAAAGCCTCGGGCACTACGTGCAGAACACCGGCAATACCGATCTGGTGTTCCTCGAGATCTTCAAGACCGACCGCTATGCGGAAGTGTCGCTGTCCGACTGGCTCGCGCATACGCCGCCGAAGCTCGTCGAAGCGCACCTGAACGTCGCGCCGGACGTGATCGCGCAGTTTCCGCGCAACCGTCCCGACGTCGTGCCGCTGTAACGCCGCCGCGGGCGCCGCGGCCGGCAGCCGACATGCCGGCCGTGGCGCCCAACCTTCAGGAATCCTTCCTCATTCGAACGGAACACCACCATGATTCCCGTCACGAACAAACCTGCCGGCGGCTTCGCGCTACCGGGCCTGCGTACCGGGCACAACGACCACACCGGCCACACCGACGGCGCGGCGCGTGCCGCGCTGGAAGGGCGCCGCACGGGCGTCGCCGCACTGCTGCCGTTCGTCGGCCCGGCCGTGATCGCGTCGATCGGCTATATGGACCCCGGCAACTTCGCGACCAACATCCAGGCCGGTGCCGCGTTCGGCTACCGGCTGCTGTGGGTCGTGCTGGCCGCGAACGCGATCGCGATGCTGTTCCAGGCGATGTCGGCGAAGCTCGGCATCGTGACCGGCCGCAATCTCGCGGAGCTGTGCCGCGACCGGTTTCCCGCGCCGGTCGTATGGGGCATGTGGGTCGCGTCCGAGATTGCCGCGATGGCGACTGATCTCGCCGAATTCCTCGGCGGCGCGCTCGCATTCGGGCTGTTGTGCCACCTGTCGCTGTTCGCGGGGATGATCGCGACGGCGCTCGCGACCTGCGCGATCCTCGCGCTCGAAAAGCGCGGCTTCCGGCCGCTGGAAGCCGCGATCGCGGCGCTGGTCGGCGTGATCGGCGCTTGCTATCTCGGCGAACTGCTGATCGCGCCGCAGGACTGGCATGCGGCCGCGTTCCACCTGGTCGTCCCGCAGATTCCGGATCGCGCGGCGCTGACGATCGCGGTCGGGATCATTGGCGCGACGATCATGCCGCACACGCTGTATCTGCATTCGGGGCTCACGCAGGATCGCACCGCGCCGCGCGACGATACGGAGCGGCGGCGGCTCGTGCGCTTCTCGAATCGCGAGGTGGTCGTCGCGCTCGGGCTGGCCGGGTTCGTGAATCTCGCGATGGTGATGATGGCGTCGTCGGCGTTTCACGCGAGCGCGCCGGGCATGACCGACATCGGCGATGCGTATCACACGCTGATCCCGGTGCTCGGGCCGGCGGCCGGCGCGCTGTTTCTCGTCGCGCTGCTGACCTCGGGCGTGTCGAGTTCGGTGGTCGGCACGATGGCCGGGCAGGTCGTGATGCAGGGTTTCATCCACCGCCGCGTGCCGGTCTGGGTGCGGCGCGCGGTGACGGTCGTGCCCGCGTTCGCGGTGGTCGCGCTCGGCTGCGATGTCACGCGCGCGATGGTCGCGAGCCAGGTGGTGCTGAGTTTCGTGCTGCCGATGCCGATGATCGCGCTGCTGATGCTGTCGGCGCGGGCGGACGTGATGGGCGCTTACGCGATGCGGATGCCGCTGCGGATCGTCGCCGGCGCGGCGACGGTCGTGATCGTCGGGTTGAATGCATACCTGGTGTGGGCGGCATTCCATTGACCGGCGGCGGGCCGCCGCCTACTGTCCGCTGCCTATTGCTGCATGTCCGGCGCCTCGCGCAGCCGCCAGATCGCATTGCACTGCTGGCCGCCGAGGCTCGTCGAGCGCAGCGTGATGACGGTGCCGGGCGCGATCCGGTACGTGAAATGCGCCGTCAGCTCGGTGCCTTTCCGCTGCGGCTGCCCGTCGACCAGCACTTCGCACAGCAGCGGCGACGGCGACCCGGACGGGTGCGTGACGTAGACGTTCAGCCGCGCGATGTCGCGTGTCGCGGTGAACACGACCTCGTGGTTTCCGCTGCCGATCAGCATCGTGCCGCCGGGTTCGTCGATCACCTGCAGGTAGGCGCCCGCGCTTGTCTCGATCGTTGCGGCCGCAACGGTCAGCCCGGCCGAGCGCACGTAGTCGGTCGCCGCGATGCGCGCGGCGACCGCGTCGGACTGTGCCCGCGTGCCGTCCGACAGCGCGAACGGCACGCCGTCGCGCAGCGCGGCGTCGACGTGGTTCGCGTAGTAGCGCCAGCGGTCGAGGAAGCGGATGTCGCCGGTCATGTGCAGCGCGCGGATCGGCTCGCCGTGATACCGGAGCGTCGTCGTGCCGGTGCCTGCATCGAACGCTTCGTGAATGCCGTACTTGCTGACGAAGTTCTGGACCGGATCGAGCAGCGCCGTTTCGCCCTGGGCGCTCCACAGGTGCAGGAACGTCGTATCGATCCCGAAGCACTCCTGGAAATCGGTGCCGATGCGGGCGGTGCAGTCACGCAGGTGGCCGGCGTAGCGTGCCCACGCGTCGGCGGTCCCGGCGACGAGCCCGGCCTGCAACGCGCTGCCGTGGCGGGCGGAGACTTCGTCGACGACGAGGCGCCAGTGATGGTCGCGCCGCTCGCCGATCAGCGGCGTGACGACGAACGTGCAGAACAGCGGGTCGGGGCACGCGTGGAGCCGGTCGTCGCCGATCTGCGAGAACAGGTCGAACGGCGGCGCGCAGAACCAGATGTCGGCGTCGTACAGCGCGAGCTTGCGGATCTGCGGGTTGCGTGCGCAATACTCGGCGGCCTCGATGAAGCGGCCGACCGGCAGCGCATACGCGCTCGACGCGTCGATCACGTCGACCGACTGGCTCGCGAGGATCTGCCGCTTGCGTTCGGACAGTCCGTAGCCGATCACCGCGATCCGCCCGTCGTAGCCGGTGTGCCGCAGCGACAGCAGGAACGGCACGAGCATCTCGTACCACGCGCGGTTGTTGTCGTTGATCGCCACGCAGACCGCGTGTTCGCTCGATTGCATGTTCGCCCCCCGTTGCGCGCGCCCGGCTCAGTAGCCGACGTGGCGCTCGCAGACGACCGCGCCGCAACCGCGGCTGTCGTGATACGTAATATGAAACTGCTTGTTGTCCCACAGCCACTGGAACACCGCCTGGTACACGCCGGCCACGGTCATGTCGTGCAGCACGATCTTCTTGCGCGCCAGCGGGCCGAAACGGTTCAGTTCGGCGAGCGTCTGCTCGTACGTATGCGTGGTGTCGATGAACAGCAGGTCGGCGGCGAGCGGCTCCATCGCGAGATCGTCGGCGATCCGGAATTCGAAGTCGATCGACAGGTCTTTCGCCGCCTGCTCCAGTTCGGGCCGGATCTGGAAATACTCGTCGGAGATGTCGACCGACACGAGGCGCTTCGGCTGCGCGAGCAGGAAGGCCGTCGTGGTCAGCCCGGTGAACACGCCGAGCTCCAGGATGGTGTCGCATCCGGCGGCCGTTTGCGTATAGAAGTCGAAGCGGGAAGGGCTGTCGCCGAGCCAGCCGATCGGCTCGATCTTGTACTGAAGGAACTCCATTCGCAGTTGTTGTAGCGTGCGCATCCTGTTTTCCTTGGCGAAGCGGATTAGCGGATTCGGTGGTCCCCATCGTCGCCGGTCGCGGCCGGCGTCCGTGGCGTCGCGCATTGTAGATCGCCCGCGCCGCACGGCATAGCACCGCCGCCGCGGCCCGCGGCGATTACCCGCGCGCCGGCAGGGCCGGGCGCGCGGGCGGGCGCCATTATTTCGCGAGCGTGCGGTATGACACGAGGTCGTTGATCGGCCCGATTTCCGGCCCGGTCACGCCGGGGCGCGTCGCGACCTGCACGACCTTCTCGAACATGATGATGAACGGCGAGTTCGCGAGCACGGCCTTCTGCAGCGCTTCGTAACGCTGCGCGCGTTTCGCGGGCGACGGCTCGACGAGCGCGGCCTCGGTGTCCTTCGTCAGTTGCGGAATGTCCCAGCTGTTGCGCCACGCGAGCATCTTCGTCGGCGACTGGTCGGAGTTGTCCGGATTCCACGCGAAGCCGCGCGCGTTGCTGTTCGGGTCCATGTAGTCGGGCGACCATTCGCCGACGAAGATGTCGTGCTGGCGCGCGCGATACTTGCCGATCGCCTGCTTCGCATCGCCCGGAATCAGCTTCACGCGGATGCCGCCCAGCGCGAAGTTCGCCTGCAGCGCCTGCGCGATCTCGAGGTACGGGTAGTCGTTCGGCATGTCCATCGTCACGTCGAAGCCGTTCGGCAGGCCGGCCTTGGCGAGCAGCGCCTTCGCCTTCGCGACGTCCTGCTTGTACGGGCGGGCGTTCGACGCGCCGAGGAAGCCTTCGGGCAGGAAGGTTTCATGCACCTTGTACGTCGTGCTGACGATGTTGCGCTGGATGCCGTCATAGTCGACCAGCCATTTCATCGCCTGCTGCACCTCGGGTTTCGCGAGGTTCGGGTTCTTCGTGTTCAGGCTCAGGTACAGCAGCGCGGACACCGGCCACGACGCGACCTTGATCTTGCCGGCTTTCGTCAGCGCGGCGAGGCTGTCGGGGCTCAGGTTGCGCGCGGCGTCGGCGTCGCCGTTCTCCAGCAGCAACCGTTGCGCGGACGCTTCGGGCACGTGGCGCAGCACGACGCGCTTCATCGGGTACGGCGTGCGGTATTTCTCGAAACGCTGCAGCACGATGTTTTCGTTGGGCGTCCACTTGACGAGCTGGTACGGGCCCGAGCCCGCGTCGTTGGTCCGGAGCCAGCCGCTGCCGAAATCGTTGCCCTGCTGGTGCGACAGCAGCAGCTTCTTGTCGAAGACCGATGCCGGGCATGCGCTCAGCACGTTGAGCACGAAGCTCGGTGCGTACTTGCGGTCGGTTTCGAGCACGACGGTCTGCGGGTCGACCACGCGCACCTTCTGCGCCACGTTCGCTTTCGTGAGGCCGAGGTCGGCGAGCACGCCGGCCGGCCCCTTGTCGAGCAGGATGGTGCGCTGCAGCGACCACGCGACGTCGTCGGCGGTGACCGGGTTGCCGGAATGGAACGTGAGGCCGGGGCGCAGCTTGAACGTGTAGGTCACGCCGTCGGCGCCGACCGTCCACGATTGCGCGATCTGCCCGTCGAAGCGCGTCGGGTCCTTCAGGTCGACGCGCACGAGCCGTTCGTAGGTATTCGCGACGTACTCCGACGGCACCAGTTCGTAAATCCCGCTCGGGTCGAGGGTCGTGAATTCGCCGAGCTGCGTGGCGACGACGAAGATGCCGGGCGGCGTGGCCGCCTGTGCCGGCAGCGCCGGGACAAGCGCGACGAGCGCGGCGCTGACGAACAGCCGGGACAGCAGGTGCTTCATGCGGGCTCCGTTGAAAGGGAATCGTGGGTGCGATTCTCTCATCGACGGCCACCCGGATGAAAATATTCGGCGTGCGCGCCGGCGGGCCGGCGCGCAGGAGCGAGCCGGGCGGGCGCCCGGCATCGGCGGGGTTCGGATCAGATCAGGCAGCGTGCGAGCGCGAAGCGCATCGTTTCCTCGGGCGGCTCGCTGCCCGAGCCGCGCACGACCTTGACGACCGAACCGCTGCCCGACGGCGTCAGCGTGACGAAGTACGAGTTCGAGCCGACGGCGATATCGGTCACGCTGTTGTGCTGCGATTGCTCGGTGCCCGGCAGGCGGCTGTCGAGGCAGTTGGCGATCGCGTAGGCCGGACGTTGCGACGACACGTACATCATCGGCGCCGCGCCGGACGAGGCGGCCGAGTCGGACGACGGCGCGGAACCGCAGGCGGCGAGCAGGGCGGCGGGAAGGAGCAGCAGGAATCGTTTCATGGTGGGTCGTCGTGGGTCTCGTATCGAGGCTGGGGCGCGGGGTAGGCGAAACGCGAAGCTTCGCGACGAAACCGCCCGGAATCGGGCCATGTTTGACGGACGACGATGCGGCAGGCGGCTGACGACGGAGTATACCCGCAGCATTTGAAGCCGTTGGCGCGTTGAAACGATTCGATACACAACAAGCACCCGCTGCCGCGCGGCGGCAGCGGGCGTTTCAGGTGGTGGCGAATGGGCACCTGCCGGTATTGTCGATCTTATTGGCCGATCTGGTGGCTGACCGCATTTTCCTGCTGGTTCAGCACGTGCTGTTCGCTCTTCGTGATGTGGCTGCGGTCCTGCGCAGCCATGTCCCGCTCTTCCCGGCGGATCTTGCGGTCGTCACGGTGCAGGCGCGCGGCCTGTGCGTGCGACATCTCGCCTTCCTTCACTTCGTGATGGATCCGGCGATTCTGGTTTGCGAGGCGCTGGTTGACCTCTTCGCGGCGCGGATGCGCCTGTTGCCACGGCGTGTCGGCGAACGCGGTGCCGGTCAGTACCGACATCAGGGTGGCGGCAATCGCGAGATGGCGCGTCAAGGCTCGCATGGTGTTTTCTCCTGTCGTTGCGCGCCCGGATCGTGAGCGCTTGTCCAGAAAACGCGGCGCGGGCACCGGCTGTTGACGTTTCCGCCTGTATCGATTGCAAGTCTTTATTACGCCGGCGGGTGACGACGCGAGGCCCGGCGTGCGCGACGCGGGGCCCGGCTGGCGCGCATGCGGATCAATGCGCGCCGGCCGCTGCCGCGTCGGCATCGCCGCCGCCCGAGCGCGACGGTTTCGTGATCCAGATCAGCGGAATGATCGCGACGAAGATGATCGCCGATACATAGAAGATGTCGTTCAGCCCCATCACGGCCGCTTGCGAATCGACCGACGTGTTGAAGAGCGCGAGCGCCGAATCGGGGCTCAGGTGCAGCAGCGAGCGCGTCGTGTCGACGTGTTGCGCGAAGGTCGGGTTGTCGATGCTCGCCTGTTCGGTGAGCCGCGCGTGGTGCAGGATCGTGCGGTCGTTCCAGGCGTTGCTGATCAGCGACGTGCCGACCGCGCCGCAGAATGTGCGGCCGAAATTCGACAGGCCGGCGGCGGCCGGGATCTTTTCCGGCGGCAGCCCGGACAGGATGATCGACGTCAGCGGCACGAAGAACATCGCCATCGGGATGCCTTGCAGCAGCGTCGGCAGCACGAGGTCCCAGCGCGACACGTCGGTGTAGAAGGTCGTGCGCATCATGAACACGACCGCGAAGCCGACGAACGCGAGTGTCGCGATGTAGCGCGGGTCGGTGCGCGGCAGCAGGCGCCCCATGACCGGCGTGAGCAGGATCGCGAACACCCCGAGCGGCGCGGTGGCGAGCCCCGAATCGACCGCGCGGTAGCCGAGATAGCCCTGCATCCATTGCGGCAGCAGCACGAGCGTGCCGAAGAACATCCCGTACGCGACCGAGATCGCGATCGTGCCGCCCGCGAAATTGCGCTGCGTGAAGAGCCGCAGGTCGACGATCGGGTTGGCCTCGTGCAGCTCCCACACGAGGAAGAACGCGAAGCCGATCAGCGCGACGATGCCGAGCGCGACGACGACGGGCGAGTTGAACCAGTCGAGATCCTTGCCCTTGTCGAGCATGATCTGCAGCGACGCGACCCACAGCACGAGCAGCAGCAGGCCGACCGTATCGATCGGCAGGCGGCGCGTGGCCGACTCGCGATCGCGGAACACGAACCACGTGACGGCGGCCGCGAAGAAGCCGACCGGAATGTTGATGTAGAAGATCCACGACCAGTTGTAGTCGTACGTGATCCAGCCGCCGAGCGATGGCCCCGCGATCGGGCCGACGAGCGCCGTCATCGACCACAGCGCCAGCGCGCTCGACGATTTCTGCCGCGGCCACGCGCCGAGCAGCAGCGCCTGCGACAGCGGCGCGAGCGGCCCGGCGACCGCGCCCTGCAGGATCCGCGCGGCGAGCAGTGTCGGCAGGTTCGGCGCGATCCCGCACAGCCACGACGCGAACACGAACAGCAGGATCGACGTGACGAACAGGCGTACCTGGCCGAAGCGCTGCGTGAGCCAGCCCGTCAACGGAATCGACACCGCGTTCGCGGCCGCAAAGATCGTGATGACCCACGTGCCTTCGTCGACCGACACGCCGAGGTCGCCCGAGATGGTCGGAATGGCGACGTTCGCGATCGACGAGTCGAGCACGTTCATGAACATCGCGAGCGATACCGCGATCGTGCCGATCGCGAGCTTGCCGCCCGACAGCGGGGCGGGAGATGACGGAGTGGACATGGGTTTCCTGCGTAAGAAGCGTAAGGGGCGTAAGGTGCTTGACGGCTGCGGCCCGTCGCGGCGTGCACGCGCCACCGCGCACGCACGCGTGCGAACGCGACGCAGGCGCGGCGCGGCTGCTGAACGGAAAGCGCACGGCGCGCGACGCGGCCCGGTAGCCGGGGCCGACGCGTGCGATGTGCGGCTCGATCGGATGCACGAAGCCGTGGCGGGCTTCGGAAGGCGGGATGCTGCCGGTCAGGAAGGCGGGACGCGCGTGACGCGTCTGCGGGCAGCGGTCAGGCGGCTGGCGTCGCCGGTGGAGTCGTTGTGCATCGCGACAGGCTAACGATGCGGCGTGCCGCCATCAACACGGGCCGGCTCATTAATCGATTTCGCGCCGCGCAATAATCGGCGTGCGAACCGGGCCGAGCGGTACCGGTTACGGTGCGGTTCGCCATGCGGTGAACAGTTCCGCGAGGAAATCGACGAACGCGCGCACCTTGCTGTCGAGCGTCGCGCGCCGCGGGTACAGCACGTGCAGCTCGACGTCGTCGGCCCGGTGCCAGTCGGGCAGCACGATTTCGAGTTCGTTCCGTTCGAGCCGGCGGGCCGTGTAGTGCGTCGAGGCCAGCGCGATGCCACCGCCGCTCGCGGCCTGGCGCAGCACCGTCACCGATTCGTTGGTGATCAGCACCGGCCGCACCGGCACGTCGGCGACTTCGCCGGCCGCATTGGTGAGCCGCAGCGTCTGGCCGGGCGCGTCGCGGCCGACGAGCAGCAGGTCGTGCTGCGCGAGGTCCTGCGGCGTGGCGGGCCGGCCGACGCGGTCGAGATAGGCGGGGCTCGCCGCGAGCTTCGCCTGCGACCAGCCGAGCGAGCGTGCGATGTAGCTGGAGTCGGTCAGCACGCCCGCCCGCAGCGCGACGTCGAAGCCGTGCTCGACGAGATCGAGCGGGTTGTTGTCGTAGATCAGCACGAGCTGGACGAGCGGGTAGCGCCGGCGAAACTCGGCGAGCGCAGGCTCCAGTTCGAACAGGCCGATCGAGTAGGGCACCAGCACGCGCAGCGTGCCCTCCGGCGCCATGCGCAGCGCGCGGGCCTGGCGGTCCGCGTCGAGCAGGATGTCCTCGGCGCGCAGGCAGCGCTCGTAGTAGTCGCGTCCGGCCTCGGTGACGGACACGCGGCGCGTGGTCCGGTACAGCAGCTGGACGCCGAGATCGTCCTCGAGCTGCTTGACCTTGCGGCTCACGCGGCTGAGCGGCATGTCGAGTTGCGTGGCGGCGGCGGTGAAGTTGCCGCGCTCGACCACGCGCAGGAATATGCGGATGCTTTCGAAGTTCATACGGGGTGCTTCCGTGTTCGACCTGCGCGCATCTTACCTTCGCCGGCCGGATCGCTCCGTGCGGCGGCGATTATCCTGCCCGGTGCAATAACGCATCCCGTCCACGCGTCTTAGTGGCGGCGGCGCGCGCCCGTATGCTCGCCGCATGAAATTCGCCTTGCCAGATCTGCCGCCGCTTGCGGCCTTCCGCACCGTGCTGCGCGACGCACGGCCCACGCTGCCGCCCGGTGCGGTCGCCTTCGCGTTGCGCAACACGGCCGCGTCGCTGCTCGCGCTCTACATTGCCTTCCGGATGAATCTCGACGACCCGAAATGGGCCGCATCGACGGTGTGGATCGTCGCGCAGGGCAGCCGCGGGATGGGCTTGTCGAAGAGCCAGTACCGGATTCTCGGCACCGCGATCGGCGCGGCCGTCGCGCTCGTGCTGACCGGTGCATTCGCGCAGACCCCCGAGCTGTTCCTGCCGGCGCTCGCTGCCTGGATCGGCCTGTGCGCGGGCGTCGCGACGTTCCAGCGGAATTTCCGCGCCTACGCGGCGGTGCTCGCCGGCTACACGGCCGCGATCGTCGCGATGGATGCGGTATCCGCGCCGCTGCACGCGTTCGACATCGCGGTCGCGCGGTTCCTTTACGTGGTGGTCGGTATCCTGTGCGGCGCGCTGTTCGATACGGTCTTCGCACCGGGCACGCCGCTGGACGATGTCCGTACGCGCCTCAAGCGCTATCTCGACCGCGCGGCGGCGGTCGGCGCGGGTGCGCTGCGCCGCGAGCCGAACGTCGCGGCCGTGCACCGGCTGTTCGCGGATGCGCTCGAACTCGACACGGCGGCCGAATATGCGGCCACCGGCGCGCCGCCGGTGCGCAACGCGATCGGCCATCTGCGCACGGCGGTGCTGGGCGTGCTGTCCGCGCAGGCCGCGGGGCAGGCGCTGCACGATCACGCGGCGCGCAGCGGCGGCACGCCGGACCCGCTGGTCGCCGATGCCGCGCAGGTGCTCGACGGCGTGGCGGCGTCGGGCGAAGCGGGCGCCGCGCTCACCGCATTGCGGGCGCGCGTGGACGACGCGGTGCGCGCCGAGGCCGCGGAGCCGTCCGGCCCGGACCCGTCGCGCCTGCTCACGCTCGACCGGCTGGCGGCGCTGCTTGCCGGGTTCGACGCCGCCTTTGCGGGCAACGCGCAGCTGGACCTGCCGAATCCGCCGGCGTCGCGGGTGCGCTATGCGTTCCACCACGATCCGGTGCTCGCGTGGCACAACGGGATGCGCGCGTTCATCGCGGTGCTGATCGCAGCGGTGTTCTGGATCGTGACGGCGTGGCCGTCGGGCGCCGGGTTCGTCGCGATCACGGGGGTGGTCTGCGCGCTGTTCTCGACGCGCCCGAACTCGGTGGGCGCCACCGTCGGCTTCCTGAAAGGCGCCGCCTGCGCGGCGGTCGCGGGTGCCCTTTGCAACTTCGTGCTGCTGCCGGCGGTGTCGGGCTTCGAGATGCTCGCGTACATCCTCGGCGTGTTCACGATCGGCGCGGGCATCGCGATGCGCCATCCGCGTGCGGCCGGCATCGGCAGCGGCTTCTCGATCTTCTTCTGGAATTTCACGTCGCCGGACAATACGGCGCGCATCGGCGACGCCGCCTTTCTCAATTCGGCGCTCGCCACGCTGCTCGGCATCGCGTTCGGCGCGATGGTGTTCGCGCTCGTGTTCCCCGGCGATCCCGGCGCGAGCCGGCGGCGCCTGCATAGCGCGGTGCGCGGCGACCTCGCCCGCATCGCACGCAATCCGCGGGCATGGCCGGCGAGCGCGTGGCTGAGCCGCACGGCCGACCGTCTCGGGCGCGAGCTCGGCTTCGCGGGGCGTCTGCCGGCCACCCTCATCGAGCGCGACCTGCGCGACTTGCTCGCGGCCTGGACGATCGGCGACAGTCTGTTGGCGCTGGCCGAACTGGCGGCGCGCGAGCCGGCGGCGCGCCGTGCGGTCGCGTTGGTGCGGGGGCGGGTCGGGCGCGCGGATTTCGCCGGGCTCGAGCGGGCTTGCGGCGCGGCGGCCCGCGTGCTGCTGCGGCGCGTGACCGAGGTCGACAGCGACGACGGGCGCGCGCTGCTGCGCGGTGTCGTGCTGCTGCGGACGATCGCGGAGACGGCGGCCGCGCATGACCGCTTCTTGCGCGGCCGCCGGGATTGAGGGGCTGAGGGGCTGAGGGACTGAGAGGAGGAGGGCGGAGGG